>JAZRWW010000339.1:0-28749 GCA_045599865.1 Thermoguttaceae bacterium | reverse complement strand
CGAAAGTTTCGCGCATTTGGGACTCGCTGGGATTGTAGGGGTGTTTTTGGTTTTGCTTACAATACCAAACGAGTCCTTTTTTGTATACCTCAACTTGGGGGGATTTTCTCCTTATTTTTTAAAAAGTGGGGAAAGTACAGTAATAATAAACCATTGAAAAAATGAGACAAGCCAACGTAAGTTCCCTATTTTTTCAAATATTTTCGCATAGTCGCCGCTCATCATAAAAGTGATCGAACGTTCTATGGCGTTCACATATTTGTCTTTTTTGTCGACGCCTTCTACCGAAGGGGTTGAAACTACCGACGAAATCTCTCCATCCGACGATTTTTCTTTGTCGCCGTCTTTCAGAGAAAGACTTGAAACAATCGTCGGAATCTTACCGTCCGACATTTTTCCTTCGTCGACGTCCTTTACAGAAAGACTTGAAACTATTGTCGGAATTTCGCCGTCCGACTTTTTTTCTTTGTTGATTCCCTTTACAGAAAGACTTGAAACTATTGTCGGTTTTTCTCCCGTTTTTTCCCTGGCGCCCCCCTCTACGGAAAGACTTGAGACAATTGTCGGCGTCTCTCCTATCGACCTTTTTTCTTTATCGATACTCTTCGCCATAGGACTTGACGCAATTGTTGAAGATTCTCCCTCCAATCGATCTTTCGTAGCGTTTAAGGTCGTTTCCGACCTTCCAAGAGAATGATATATTCCTCCGAATGCAATCATTGATATGAAGGCGATCAGCAACAAGTAGACGCCGATAACCGTGATATAATTTCTTGAAATTAAATACAATAAAAATTTGTCGCCCCTTCCCAGTCCTGGAAGACGAAACATACAATTATACGTTCTACGGAATATTAAATCGGAGTCATACGCAGCAAAATACTTTTGATATTTCTCTTCTCCACGTCGTTTAGGAGAATTGCGATTAAGCGCGTAAAAACAGCAAACGTTCCAAATCGTCCTCAGCCAAACGACATAATTTATGATACTACGTGGAAAAACTTTTTTAGACGTTCCACTCCAAACACGGCGATATAAAGGAATCGTCAATAATACTGCAACTATGAGGCAAATAATGAAGATTAACATATTGCTATTCTCTTTCCAAATTTTCCAGTTTTTTTAAACTTCACGAACTGTTCACGGTGAATTTTATATTAACAATATGCGGTTCGGTTTACGTGTTAAACTATGTCGATTTCCACCGAACCGTTTTCTGTAAATAATTTAATTCCAAGCCTATGTTACCGTGAATCGAGAGCGGACGCGCCCAAGGATCGCATCAATTCGAAGGACTTTCCTTGAACCGTTGCAAAAAATTACCGCTAGTTCATAACTGTCGGAGCTTCAATACATCGTATTATATTTTCAAAAAAAAAAATCAAGTTCTCTTATTGAAAAATTTTCTTTTTTGAGGTATGTTGAAAAATATTGTTGTCGATTGCCGTATGTTTTGCTCATTGGACATATAGAGTTCGATATAATTGTTCCAAACGCAATCGTATTACTACTAAAAGCAGGCTTTTCAACAAGCGGTAAGCGTTCACGGAAAGCCGCGTATCAACGATACGCGGACTGTTTCAGCTTGTGAAAGCGCAAAATCAAAGACGTCGATTTAACTCTCTTGAATCAAAAATACGCTTACAACGACTTTCCGTGAACGCTTACTGTTCGTGAAGGTACTTTTTTTGTTCAGAGAGTATTGTTACGATACGACGCGTCTTAGCGATCAACAAGAAGTTGAACGTTGGGTGAGAAAAAAGAGAAAGGACAGAGGCTCTTCGCGCTTTTTTTTAATTAATACTTGCGAACGCGACGCGCGCGTTATATACTAAACAGTAATACCGTCGACGTTGTAACGTCGTTTTCTCTCTCTATTATAAGGAGGTTGCGTTTTAATGAAAAGATCGCGTAGTATTTTTCCGCGATTGAGCGGAATTTTGGCTCTTTCCTTCGTTATTTTAGCCAGTAATTTGTCTTTTGCCCAGTCTCCTTGGGAGAAAAAGGCGATCGAGTTGATTAATTCGGATCGATTTTCGGAGTGCGCCTCCTATCTTGACGGTCTTTCCGAGCTTTCCGCGTCGGAACAACTCCAAAAAGACTGGTATCTTGAATTGATGCGTCGCATTCGTATCGAATTTCGTTACGGCGAGTCGGAAATCAAAGAACAACTTATCGACGCGGGTTTGCAACCGACCGACGAATCTATGAGGCACTGGGAAGCGTCGCGCGCGCTTGAAACGCGTCTGATCGACGGAGAGCGTCGTTATTTTAAACACGCCGTCTCGAATTTGTTTAGAATCGACCCGGAATTGCGCGCGAAAGCGTCCGGGGGAGACAGGGCGAAGCGATCTGATCGTCTCAATAATTGCGCCGAAATGATTCGCCTTTCCGACGGGGCGGGCAAGTTGACGCACAAGAGAACGAACGTCTTTTCTTGCGTCGCGACGGTTCCGGCAAACGCCGTTCCCGCCGGGGAAGTCGTCAAATATTGGGCGCCTTTTCCGCGCGAAGACTGCGCGCGTCAGCAGGACGTCAAGTTAATTTCGACGAACGTAAAAGACGCTCGCGTCGCGCCTAAGGAAGATATGCAACGTTGCGTCTATATGGAAAAAGTCGCCGTTCAAGACGAGCCGACCGTTTTTGAATATTCTTTCCAGACGTCTAGTTACGCGCAATATTTTTCGCAGGACTATTTGAAGAAAAACGCGCGTCCTTACGACGTCGACGGCGAGTTATACAAACGTTATACCGCCGAATATTTGCCGCATATGATCAAGACGGAAGCGATGCAAAAATGGGCGGACGAAATCGTCGGAGACGAAACTAACCCGGTCGAAATTGTTTCGTTGTTGTTTAACGCGATCGACAAACGCTTTCCTTGGGCGTCGTCGAACGAATACGGGACGATGTTCTGCATACCCGAATACGTTATACGCGAAGGACACGGCGATTGCGGCATGCTGACGCTGACGCTTGTTTCCGCGTTGCGTTGCAAGGGGATTCCTGCGAAATGGCAGAGCGGTTGGGTTATGCCCTTGAGTGGAAACGGGTCTTGCGGTATGCACGATTGGGGCGAGGTCTATTTCGAGGGCGTCGGCTGGGTTCCGATCGATATGTCTTACGGACTTATGGACGAAAGCGACGATCCGCTTGTTTTCAATATTTACAAGAGCGCGCTCGATCAGTGTCGATTGGTTATTAACGACGATATTGGACGCGAATTCACGCCGAAAAAAGAATTCTTCCGAAGCGAGCCCGTCGACTTCCAACGAGGCGAAGTCGAAACGAAAGACGGCAATTTGTACTTTACGGATTGGTCTTTCCAAATGACCGTCAAAACGAAATAAGAGATAAGGAAACGTTAGATGAAAAAACACGCGTTGTTAATATGCGGCGGATTATTTGCCCTTTCGGTTTTTCTTGCGCCCGTCGGAACGTCGCGCGCGGAAGAGGGCGTCGTTCGTTTCACAGTCGACGCGACGCAACGTGGCAAGACGATCGGAAATAAAGTTTCCACCGTCAACTTGTGGCAACTTCAAGGTTTTTCCGCTCCGGCCAAAGACGAAGGCGCCAATTTGAGCGAATTTGTCGAACACGTTCAGTTTATGCAAGCGACGGGCGGGAACGAGTCGCGCGATTTGTTTGTCGATCCGAAGAATTGCGACGTCGCGGACGACTACGCGTTCGATTCGATGATTAGCGCGTGCAAAACCGTTTTGGCGTTGGGCGCCAAGCCTCATATTAAGTTGAGCGTGCCCGACAAGTTTTCAAAAGAGACGATTATCGGCGATTTTCGCGTCGACGTTTTGCCGCCCGACGACTACGAAGTCTATTATCGTTATATTCGCGCGCTGGCGCAAGCGCTTGTCGACGAATTTGGACTCGACGAAGTACGAACGTGGGGCTGGGGCGTCTTGGTCGAATTTGAAAACGCGAGCTGGTTCCATTCGAAGGACAAAACGCCCGAGGGAAGTCGCGACGCCTACTTTAAATTGTACGATTATTCGGCCGCCGCGTTGACCGACGTTCTTGGCGCGGACGTTTACGTCGGCGCGCACGCGATGGCTTGCACGGAGGGGCTTTGGGACGAGCGCGATTTGCTCGATCATTGCGCCAAGGACGTCAACGCGAAGACGGGTCAAGTCGGAACGTCGATTAAGTATTTCGCCGTTTCTTTCTACGACGATTTGCCAAATAGTCCGCATCCGCTGACGTTGCAAGAGACGATTCGACGTATTCGCGAACGCGCGGAGTCCGTCGGTCTGACCGATTTGCGCTACGGAGTGGACGAAGGTCGCATTTTGGCGAGCGTCAAAGGAAAGGACGCCGGAGATTTGGTTCACCGTATCGTCGGTCAAACGTACCAAGCGGCATACGACGCGCGAATGTTCAAAATAATGGTCGATTCTGACGTCGATTATTTTAGCGCGTGGAGCTATTCGAGCGCCGGTCCTTGGCAGGGCTATCCTCTTATCGCGTTTCGCGCGGCTCAAGGAATCGCCAAATTTAAAAACGCGAAGAATTTGACGGTCGAGGCTGAGAAAAAACTTGACGAAGGCGTCGATTGCGACGCGGTCGCCGGTTTCGACGAAGAGACGCAAACGCTCTATTTGACTTCGTACAATTTCAAATTTGATCTTGAATACGCGGAAAAAGTCGACGTCAATTTTGCGGTCGCGGCGCCCTTCTGGAAGGGTAAAAAGGTCGAGATCGTCGAAACGGTCGTCGACGACGAAGCTAATTTTTTCTGCGAATGGTTGAAAGACAAAGAGAAATACGCTATTCCAAACGAAGCGTTTCATTGGTCGCCCGACAGCGGGTGCCTCGACGTTGGAATTTCCGACACGCTCAATATTGGAATCTCCGACCAGAAGATTCGCGATTTCTATTTTAAAGAATTGCGTCCGAAATATTTGGAGATCGCGCGCCGTCCGCCGCGTTCGAATTCTAGCGTCGTCGAAGTCGCTGAAGACGGAACGCTTAATTGCGGGACGAAGCTGGCGCGACACGCCGTCGTTTTTTATACGATTCGACCCGTCGCGGAATGAACTTTAGCGTCTTGCTATTTTAACGCGCCGAACAGGACGTTCTTTCAAGCGAAAAAACGTCCTCTGTTTGTAGTCGTTCGTAAGGATTTACTGAATTCAAAAAATAGGAAACCGACCGTCCTTGGTCGACTCTCTGTTGTTTCGGCGCGTCGGCATACGGCGTCGCGTCGATTTCGAGCATACAAATTTGTTCCCCTGAGTTCAATTCAAATACTGTTGGAGCCGACGGTTCTGGGATCGACGCGTTGCGCGAACACAGTCGGCAAAGAGCCGTGTTAGCCGCTTTTTTCGCATTTGCGACGGCTTCTTCAAAATCGTTTCCGTCGGCATACGCGTGCAGATCGGGAATCGAGACTCCAAACCCGGCTTTAGGATCGCGTTCAAAAATCGCCGGATAAACGCGTTTTATTTTTATCATTTTTGCCGTCCTCTACCGTTGCCGCGCGCATCTTTAAGAATTCGTTCACACGTTCCTTTCGGGATTTCCTTGCTTCCGTGCGACGGGAGCAAGATTTCGTAATCGAAATCAGGATTTGAAAAAAAACGATGGCTTCCGTCGCCGAAACGCTCTAATTTCCATCCTAACTTCCGAATCATCCGCTCAAGTTCTTTATAGGTCATTACCGAGTTGTTTCTCCGAATTGTAACAAACGGACGCCCGCCGTCAAGCAAACGCGGACGAAGTAATCCGCGACGACGGAAGCCCTTTGCGCTGATTTGAGCGTTGTACAACGCGAAGTTTGCCGATTTTACGACATAAGAAACGTAACGTCGACTCAACGTTGGGATGTTCTGAAAAGCGTCGGCTTTTGAAACGTCGCAGGACAAAGAACTCGTCCTCTCGCGCAGTACGGTTCTTTTTTCGATTCCGACGGTTTTTCGCGAATGATCGCCGAATACGTCTTGAACGCTGAAACATTAATCAATCGAAAATCGAATTGAAGACTTTGACGACGATGGGGCGGTGGTCGGACGCGACGGTTTCGGACGCGACGTAAGCGTCGGCGACGCTTTTCGACAACTGCGCGGAGTCGCGTTTGCCCGACGGGTCGGCGCCGCAAACATAATCGATTCTAACGGAAGGACCGTCGGCGGGGAAGGTGAACGCGTCGGCGCTTAGAATCGTCCAGTCCTTTTGTAATTCTTGAATCGAATTTTCCTTCGGCTCGGCGTTGAAATCTCCTGAAACGAAGGTCAACTTCTTTTGTTCCTTCATTTTTTCCGCAATGATTTTAACGGTCGCGTCGCGGTCGGCTTTCGTCAAAGACCAGTGCGAGCAACAGAAGACGTATTTTTCAAATTCGACGACGAGCAGACAACGCCTTTCTTCCTTGCCGGGCAACGGATAATAGGCGACGTTAACCGGCTTCTCCTTGGAGAGAACGCCGATTCCGTATTTGCCGCCTTGGTAATCGATCGCAGGTCCGAAGGACGCGCGCATTTTTGTCGATTTCGCAAGAGCTTCCAGAACGTCGACGCCCTTGGAGCGCGTCGTTTTATAATCCAACTCTTGAAGCGCCACGACGTCCGCGTTTTCGGCAAGAATAACCTTGGCGACTCGTTCGTAGTCGGTTTTACCGTCCAGACCGATGCAGTTATGCGTGTTATAAGACATAAACGTCGTCGTAGACGCCGAGTCTTGCGCGGAGACAAAGTGAAGAGACGACGCGACAAGGCAAATTGTCAACGTCGACGCAAGGAAACGTAGAAAGCGCGAATTTTGTGATTTCATTTGTTTTCGATCTCGCTTCATATCGCGCAAAGAGCGAGGATACGGAACCGCGAGGATACGGAACCGCGACGCCTATTTTTTTCGGGCGGGAACCGCGCCGTCCTTTTCGACGACCGACGACCATTCTTGCAAGGTCGCTAAAATCCGCCGATCTAATTCGTCGATTCGACGCAAAACGTCGTCGTGTTGAGATTCTAAACGTTGCGTAATCTTGTCGCTCTGAGCTTGCGTCATAACTTTGGCAAATTAACGGTTCAAGGAAAAAAACATACCGAGTCGTTCGGCAAGGAACTTTTCTTACTATCGTCTTTTCGACAAAGAATCGCAAACTATTTTTTTTGCGCTGTAAAAAGTTGTTTTATAGAAAAAATTTACTTATTTTGTCTATTTTAAAATAATATAAAAGGGCGTCGTCGACAGACGCCCTTGGTAGGTCGGCGCTTTTTACCGTGAAAAACGCCGCTTTTAAACGTTGATTCGCGAATCAAGCGATCAGATCTCAACTCTCGCGCGTTTGTTGCACGATTCCATTTGCTTGTGGCAAAGAGTCAAGGCGTCGCGCGCGAGAACGCCGTCCAACATTTGCGAAGGCTTGTTCGCTTCGAAGCAGTTTCGCGCTTCCGTCAATTCGTTGACGAACGGCGTAATATCGTCGCCCGCCGGGAATTCCGGCTTTTCGATCGTTCCGTCGGCGTGAAGAACGGTGACGGGCACGGCGTTAAAGCAGTCGGTGAAGACGGTCGCTTTTTCGAAGTGAACTTCATAAGAGAACGTGAAGGGGCGCGCTTGTTGCATAATGCAACCGCTCGTCGCCGTAACGACCAAATCTGGGTCGTCGTAGATAAACTGCGTATTGAAATATTCGGGGACTTCGCCGCGAAGACGACCGATCGTCTGAACCGCTTTCGGCATGCCGAAGAGCGTGCGAATGAAGTGCGCGTCGTGAACGTGCAAGTCTAACATCGGACCACCGGCGCCGTTCATCGAATAGAAGTTTTTCAGCCACGTCGGATCGGAGATCACGCGCAGGAAGTTGCCGCCGAGGCATTTGCCAAACTTGTTGGAAAGCGCCGCTTGATAGATATAATTGAACGCGTCGAAGAAGGGAAGGACGTGTCCGATCATCAGGAGTTTTCCGGATTTGGCGGCGGCGTCGACCATAGCGGCGCCTTGGTCGGGTTGCAGAGAAATCGGCTTTTCGCAGAAGACGTTTTTCCCTGCGTTCAACGCGGCGATCGTATTGGCGGCGTGCGCGGCTGGCGGCAAGCAAACGTCGACGACGTCGACGTCCGGGTCTTTGAGCATATCGTCCAAGTTCTCGTAGGTTTTAACGCCCGTGAGATCCATTTGCGTTCCAGCCGGTCCAAAATTGCCTTTAATTTTTGTCCAGTCGCCGGTAAGTCTTTCTTTGAAAAAAGACTCGCAAAGCGCGACGACCTTAACGTTTTCGATACGTTGGTAGGCAAGGTAGTGAATCATGCCCATAAAACCGATTCCGACGATACCGACTCTCAGCATAACGACGACTCCTAATCTTCGAAGGTTGGTCAATAAAACAAAACGCCAAATAGTCCTCTTTCGTTTCAAACGTCGCGCGTCGGATTTCACAGGCGACGACTTCGCGACTTAAAAGAACCTCTTGTTCGTATTATAAGTTTAGAAGCGTAGAAATAAAAGCGTTTTTTTCAACTTTTTTCCTTTTCTTACCAAATTTTTTGAATTTTATCGTTTGACGAGGAAAAGTTTGCGACAAAACCGGCGTTCGTCTTGATTTATTTGTTCGAAGACGCTTTTTGACGTTTTGCCAACCCCTGCGAGGAAAATCCACAAAATAGAATATTGCCCTAGACCTCGCGCAAGTTTTTTTGATATTATGCTCCCGACGGGCTCTAGGGAGGGAGCCTCGACGTTAAAAGCGGAGCTTTTAAGACGCTTGAAACGCTTGGTTCAATCGATTATTAGAAAGACGACTCAAAACGATATGTTTGAAAAGAGAAATAAACGAAGCGCGTTGGCTTGCGGCGCGCTGGCGACGGTTTTATCGGTCGCTTTTGGCTTGGCGTCAAACGACGTTACAAACGCCGACGAAGCGACGCGTTCCGCGAATTACGTTGAGTTGAACACGCGTTCCGACGCTGATGGACGAAGCGTTTCTACGGATAATAAAATCGTTCTAGTCGCGAGTAAAACTCCGGCTGTTAGCCGAAATGCGGCGGCAGTCGGTTCGGCGAAAAAATCTCGAGCGACGAGTGCGAAGAACGGCGACTTAGCCGAGGAATTGGAAAAGTTGCCCGATTTAAACGTTAGACCGGACGACGAGGTTAGCGGTCATAAGCCTCACGGGGCGAAATTGTCCGGCGTTATGCCCGGCGTCACCAAGTTTTCAGAACTTAAGAAAATTCCGAGTTTTGCGTCGCCTGTCGCAGAAGAAAACGTAGACGGATTTACCGTCGCGACTTATCAAGACCCTACTTTGCCCGATACGACGATTCAAATCGTCGGACGAGACGATCTTGTCGAAGCGATTATGATCAATTTGAACGAGCCTCGATCGGAATCCGACGCGCGTAACGTTTTCGAAAGCGAATTAAAAGACGTTCGACCGATTTGGGCGCCCGACGAAGCGGGTAATTTTCGCGAAGTTTTCCCCGAGAAGGGCGTCGCTTTCGTACTTGAAGGCGGCGAGACGCCCGGTCAGCCGAGCGATCGCGTCGTTCAAATCGTCGCGGAAACGGTTAAGTGCGAATACTTCATTATGCGCGCGGAACAAGATTTGCTGACGTCGTATACTTACGCGCGCGACGACGCCGAACACGCGCTCCTTCACGACGCGGAAGCGCCGGGCGCGCACTGGATTTTAGGTCAGACGCATCTTGCCGTCGGCGATTATTCGAACGCGCGCAAACATTTGGTCAAAGCGATCAAATTGAACGATTCTATGCCTCAGTTCCATTTGACGTATATAGACGCGTTGATTCAATCGGGCGAAGTTGAAATGGCGTTGCGTTATATGGACGCCGTGCGCGACACGTTTAAAGAACATCCGCTGTTCCAAGCCGAAGGGCTCGTTTTGGATTCCGTTTTGCGTCGCGAAGCCGCCGATCCTGATTACGACGGGGCGATCGCGCAAGGTCAGCGCGCGTTGCAACTGCTCCAAGACCTTTACGGCGTCAAGCCGACGCCCGACGTTGCGCTTTCCGCTAAGAAGTTGGAATTGCGCGCGAATTTGTCGATCGCGATCGCGGTCGCGCGCAAGACGTGGAAGAATCCTACGGATCAAGAAAAAACGTTCGAATGGCTTGACGCGGCGGCTGAAGTCGCCGAAGTGATCGACAGTACGCGAACGGACGATTCGCAAATTCCAACAGCGATGATCGACGTCTATCAAGCGGCGTTGGAAGTTGGACTTGAAACGCCCGACGCGCCTAAAATTGACGAATACGCGCAAAAAATACGCGTCGCGGCCGAGATTTATTTACGTAAGACAAAGGACGAAGTTTCCGCCGCTTCGGTTCGTTGGCGCGTTGGAAATTCGCTTGTTTTGGCGTCGCGTATTTACGAAGCGCGTAAAGATTACAAACAGGCCGGCGTAACGGGGCTCAAGGCGCTCGAGTATTTACAGACCGTTACGGAATACAGACCCGTCGCGGAAAGAACTCCGACTATTTTGGCGCAACTTCAGTTGGGCGACGTGTTGATTAATGGATTGAAAAAGGACGACGACGCGTTCGCAAATTTTGCCGCCGCGATCGAAACGTTAGATTCCATAAAGGACGAACTCAAAGCTCGCGATTCCGCGCGAGTCGGCAAGCCGTTGGCGTCCGTCGCTACCCTCTACTGGAAAAAGGGTAAGAAGGAGGAAGGCGCCGCTACGATGCAAAAGGCGGTTGATTTCCTTGAAAAAGCCAAGGATTCCGGTTACGTTAAAGATTCCGACTTGTACGTTCCGTATTCGAATTTGTCGACTATGTGCAAAGGGTTAAAAAAGACCGCCGAAGCCGTAAAATATAAGAAATTAGCGGATAGTTGCGCTCCTGCGGAAAAGTAATCCGTCGCGCCTTCCAATCAAATGAAACGCGGCTCCGTCTGACGGACGCCGCGTTTTTTTGTGAAAAACGCGCGCCCCCTTGACGAATCGGAACGCGGTTTGCTATAATCAAGCCTTAGTTGTTTTACGTCGCGCGCGGCGTCGACTTTTTTCAAAGGAGAAAAACGCGATGGACGACAAATCGCGAAAACGGATCGTAAAAATCGATTTTAACGTTATGACGAGCGACCGTTTTGCCTATCATATGTGGAAGCGTCTTGAGATAGCGCGTCCTTTCTTCAAAAAATATTTGCCCGCTAAACTTAGGGAGAATCTTAAATTTGAAACGTTACGGCTTGTGCCTTCGCGATTAGTCGACTCGCAGGGAGAAGATAAGACGGGCGATCTCTTTTATCTTTGCGACGCCAAAGGGGGCGAACGTTTTCTTCTTGTTATTATCCTTGAACATAAATCTTATTACGACCGTTATACAGCGATTCAAACGTTCGGTTATATCGCCAAGGTTCTGGACGATATGAAGGAAGAACCTAAGAAATATGAGAACGAGGAAGGAAAATTTCCGACGCCTTTTTGCGTCGTGCTTTGTCAACACAATCTTCCTCAACTTTCGGAATTGCTTTACGTCGTTAATGGCGCCGAAGACTACGCGTTAAACGCGCCCTTTCTTCGCGTCAATATGCAGACGGAAGACTTTGAAGATTTACGCGATTCCGAACCTTTTCTTTATTTGGCTCTTGCCTTGCAACGTTTTGCTTTTCGCGTGGTTGAAACGACCGACGACGAAGAATTATTGCGCCTTTTTTCGCCAATTCTTGAACTTGATCCGCAAGACGACGAAAACGTCGGATCCTATGTTTGCGCCTTTCTTGCCTATACAAGTTGGTTTATGAAGAGAAAAATCGCGTCTTTTGATCTGAACAATTTCAAAACGAGGTTGCTTATTATGCAAGAACAACAAACCCATAAACGGCATACGCGAACCTTTTTTCAAGAGTTGTTTGCACGCGAACTTCCTGAAGAGATGAATATTCTCATTGCGAAAAACGATCAGTTGCAAGATCGACTTGAAGAGACCTTGACGCAAGCGAAACGTCGCGAGGAAGAGTTTGAAACTCAAACGGAGGAATTTAGAACGCGAACGGAGGAATTTAGAACACGAACGGAGGAATTTAGGAAGGCGGAAGAGGAAAATCTTTCGAATCAACGTCTTAATATATGCCTTGGCGCGCGAATGTTCTTTGGAACAACCGACGGACTTTCTTTGCTTCAAGAAAAATTGGAGGAAGTCGACGATAAAAGACTTCTCAATGAAATCTACGGCGAGATGTGGACTAAGGAGAATATAAGACGTTTTGCCGCTTACGTAGATTCCGTAAACGTTAAAAATAAAAAGAATCTGTGAAGCGTGTTCCTAGTCGCAAAATAGGATTGCGACGTCAAAAAAGGCGTTTGACAAGTTTTCAACCTGACAAACGCCTAACTTTAAACGCTAACTTTAAACGCTATGAACGTTCATAAAACGGACGTTCATTCCGCAAACGGATCGTCGTCGCTTCCAAACGGATCGTCCTCGTCGGAATCGGACGTCGCGTTGTTTTGAACGGACGTCGTTTCCGATTCTTCGGCAAACGGGTCTTCGTCTTCTTCTTCGTCTTCGTCGTCGGCTTGCGCGTCGGCTTCCTTAGTCGTCGCATCGACGGCTTTTTCTTTCACGCCTAAAGACCAATCGATCTCTTCCGATTCTTGTTCCAACTCGGATTTGGTTTCCGTACCGCCCAAGAGCGCAAGGAACAGACCGGCGTGTTCCTGAATAGTTGCCAAGTCGAGAACGACGGCGACTTTAGCGCCTCGAACCTGCGGCTTCATTCCTTCGAAGAGGGAATTGACAAGAGGTGAAAAATCAACTTTTTCTTCCGCGTCGCTAGCGGCGTCGTCCAACGCTTTTTTCACAGCAGGCTTTGCCAAAGCGAACGCGCCCTGAAATGCGGTCGCTTCCGTTTTAGCAGATTCCTCGTCGGCAAAAGTCGCGACAAGCGTCAATTTAGGCGAACCGACTAACGAAAGAGCGAGGGACGCCGTTTTCCAACTCGCCTTCCCTTTTGCGTTAAAAACAGACGAAAAAACTTCCGTAGCGACAGAGGTTTCTTGAGAATTCTCCGAACCAAGCGCGGAGAACGGTTGCGCTATGGATTCGCCGTTAAAAGAATCGTTGGAAGTCGTTTGCTTTTTGATCGTCGATTTCAAAAGATTTGGATCGACGCAAGCGAGTCCGACAACCGCGCCGTCGACTTGGCGCAACGCGTCAAACAACGCCGACGATTCTTCCGCCGTAGCCGGTTTTTCAAAACGACGACGAACGTAAGGCAATACGGACCGACGCGCGGACGCTTGAGCTTTTTCTTCCGCTTCCGTTACTTCTTGGACGTACTCGGCGTAGAGTTTGGGCGAAAGTCCTAAGACGTTCGGATATTTGGGATTTTGAACGGCGACGTTTTGCGAATCGCCCATACCAAACGAACCTGAGCCGCCGAAGGAATTGGAACGCATAACTCCAAATTCAGAACCGTTGGAACCGAAAGCTCCGTTATTCGCGCCTTGCGCCGCGCCGTAAGAACCATACGCGGAACCGCGCTGCTCGTTTCGCATCTTAGCGAGATAAGCGCTTTGAATCGCTTCCAAATCGACGGGAACCGCCGCGTCGTGTTTGAGAACGGCGACGATAAAGCCGTAACGATTAAAAATCGTGATCGGCGAGAACATACCGTGAATCGCGTCGATCGCCGTTTTTTGATCGGCTCCGCTCAAGCCGTCGGTCGGAATGGCAAAAACGAAGCAACCGTCGTTCTTATCGCTCGCGTATTGAACGAAGTACGCATCGTCGATTTTTTTGTTAAACCACTCCTGAACGATCATCCTTTGCAAGACCGAAAGCAACTCCTTGAAGGAAGATTTTGCGGACGATTTCTGATAATCTCGCAACTGCGAGAGGTACTTGTCGTCCGATCGAACGGAGCCGCCCGCTTTGTCGACAAATTCGTCGACAAACTTTGCCAAGGACTCGTAATCGATTTTTGCAACGTTGAAGCGAACAACGGCGTTTGCGTCGCCGTACAACAAGGCTTGAACGGCTCCAAGACTCGAGCCCTTACGATCAATGCCGCTTCCGACGTTCACGATCGATCCTTGTTGAACGCCCTTGGCTCCGGGATCGCCCGACTTCGCGTCCATTGCCGAACCCATCGTTTGGGCAAAAGCGAACGTTCCATAACCGAAAACGGCAAGGAACAAAGTAAGCAGGAGTCCTGAACGCAACGACGAAAAACGCGGCATTTTCTTTCTCCAAATAAAATTGCTACCGATATAAACGAACGCGCGCCAAACGCGTTTGAACGACTCAAACGCCGCGACCCCAAAGCCGCCGACGTTTTTGCTTGGCGTAAACTCGCGAAACGCGCGAGCGCTCAAACCAGCCCAAAACGAGCCTACTCTATTATAGTTTAGCGATTCTAATTTTTCCAGCGCCAATGACCGACTCTATTCAAATTTTGAGAATTTTTTCTCCGTCTTGTATGCAAACGTTCGTATAATCCTCATAATTAGCGCTTTTCCTTCTTGCGGTCGATTTGTTCGCAGAACGTTGAAACTAGCCAATAAGAAGCTAAAATTGAAAATCCGTATAAGACCGGCGTTCGATAGCGTATCGACGACACAAAGATCGCGTGTAAAATCGACAAATAACACGCGGGCGTCAAGAGAATCCACGCGGCGCCTCGACGTCGCAACGAACGAAAAAAACCGCATATTCCCAAGACAAACGCTGGCGTAAAAGAGACGAAAAGCGTCGTTTTTAGCCCCAAGCTCGAAAACGCGGGCTCGCGAGGAATCGGCGCCCAAAGTCGATAAAACTTGATAAGCGCAAGTCGCGACGCTTCGCAAGGATTTTCTTTAACCCAATCGAGCGCCGCTTTTTTCATTCGTTCGTCGAGACGAACTTCAAAATGAACCGTCGGCGAATCGGAAGGCGAATTTTTTTCGGCTTCGCGGAAGACGTCGACAAAACTCATATCGCTGGCTCCCGTCGCGTTGGGGTTGAGACCGTCGTACAGACTCGCGCCCGTCTGAAGGGACGTGGGAATAAATCGCCCCGTAAGTTCGTAATTGCGCCTGATCCAAGGCGACATAACGCAGAAAAACAGGACGCAGACGCAAGACGCGGCAAAAGCGACCTTTTTCCACGAAAAAAAGTTCGCCCAAGGGGAATAATAAAAGTCGTCGATTTCGCGCGCGTTTCCAAAGGAGCGACGCGCTATTAGAACAACGATCGTCTCGAACGGCAAAAAGTAAAGCCAACTTGGACGGATATAAACGGCGCTCGCCGTAACGACGCCTAGAAGCGACGCGTCCCAAAATAATCTGCGAAGCGAATATTCGCGCGGCGTAAGCCAAGGAACGCGCGATTTCAGCGGATCAAAAAAACCGACGTCGCGCGAAGGGTAGGGCGCCGCGCCGAGCTTGCGCGCCAGATCAAGCGCGCAGATTTGTTGTAAAAGCGCGAAAGTTAGGAAGGATTCCTCGGAAAGAATTAGGACGCTTTGAAGAATTAAAGTCGGATCTAACGCGACGAAACAGCCCGAAAGGAACGCGATCGCTTTACGTTTGCGCGAACAGGAACCGAAGAGACGCAACGTCAAGAAGACGACGAGCGCGACGTTCAAAACGCCGAAACAAGCGCCTTGAACTCGCGCGGCGATCGTCGGCGGGTTTTCGCCCCAAATCCAAAAAATCGGGGCGAGAATCGCGGGATAACCCGGCGTGCGGAAAATTTGCCAACGGCGCTCGTCGTCAAATCGATAGGGACGACCAAAAGCGACGGCGCGTCCTAATCGCCAGTAGGAATCCGAGTCTCCAAAAAAGAATCGCGCTTCTTTCGTATCGGACGCGACCGATTCGTCGGCTTGAACCAGCTTTGAGGAACGCGCGTCCCAATAGAACGCAACGCAAAGACGCGCTACAAAGGCGACGAACAGCAAAAGAATCAGAGCGTTGCGAAAGGAAGACTTTTTCATTGCGGGAACGTTGGCAATAACGTAAGGACTTTGAGGAAAAACTCGCTAATTTTATCGAACGAACTGCGAAAAGGCGCGTCAGTAGGATTCGAGCGAACGTTTTTTAGCGCGCGGCGCGGCGGTCGCGACGAACCGCGTTAGTTCGCCTGAACGCAACGAGCTTAGAAAAGCGTCTAAATCGCGATAGAGGACGTCGCTTAAAAATTTGATCGCCCAATTCTCCGCCATTGGACTGATTGTCGCGACGAACGCCCCGTTTTTCCACGCTTCCCACATTTCGATCGCCGTGCCCATCGACGCCTCGGGCGCGAATGCGACAAGCAAATCGATTTTCGTTCCGCACATTCTGTTGTGTTCCAAGAAGACTTGTTTACCTAAGTCGTCCGAATAATTAATCGAATTTTTGTTTTTTTCGAAAGGATCGTAAACGTCGGCGGCAGGAAACGCGACGGAAAGTTCTTTTTTGAGGACGTCGCGATAATTTTGACTGTGAAGCGTCGCGCCAATTTCGGAACCTTGCATAATACCGGCGATAAATATGTTCATTGAAAACTCGATTTATAGAAAAAAAGAAACGAGGTTGACGTCCTTAACGTATAAAAAAACCCGGAATATTCTTCCGGGTTCGTCTTGATTTGCATATTCTTCGCTCGAATTAATCGACGTAACGCTTAACGAGCAAGGAAACGTCCTGACCGCCAAAGCCAAAACTGTTGCTCAAAGCGACGTCGACTTTTACCTTGCGCGCGACGTTGGGCACGTAGTCCAAATCGCAGTCGGGATCGCGCGTTTCAAAATTAATCGTCGGGGGAACGATATTGTCGCGAATAGCAAGCAGACAGTAGATGCATTCCGTAGCGCCGGCCGCCGCGATTAAGTGCCCCGTCATACTTTTAGTACTGGAAACGGGAATTTGATAGGCGTATTTGCCGAAGACCTCTCGAATCGAAAGGGATTCGACGCGGTCGTTGACGCCGGTGCTTGTGCCGTGCGCGTTAATATAGTCGACGTCTTCCGGCTTAAGCCCGGCGTCTTCCAGCGCCAATTTCATACAAGCGATCGCGCCTCTGCCTTCCGGGTGCGTGTCGGTGATTCGGTAGGCGTCTGAAGTCGCGCCGTATCCGGCGACTTCGCCGTAAATTTTAGCGCCGCGTTTTTTGGCGTGTTCGAGTTCTTCAAGAATCAACATTCCCGAACCTTCGCCAATGATGAAGCCGTCGCGATGTTTGTCGAACGGCTTGGAAGCCTTTTCCGGCTCGTCGTTCGAAACGCTCAACGCGGTTAGAAGATTAAAACCCGTGACTCCAAACGGATGAATCATTGAGTGCGCGCCGCCCGCGATCATTACGTCGGCTTCGCCTCGTCGAATAATTTCCGTCGCCTCGCCGATCGCTTGGGCGCTGGCGGCGCACGCGGTCAAACAGTTGACGTTCGGTCCCTTGGCGTTGAACATAGCCGCCAAGTGCGCGGCGGGCATATTCGGCTCTTGCTCCAATTCGCGAACAGGATTGAGAATTTCCATTCCTTTTTGAATGAATTTTCCCTCGTCCAAATTGCCTTCTTCATCGAGTCCCGCGATCATCATCGTCGCGAAATCGTTGAAATTTTGCTCGCCTTCGCCCGCGCCGGTGTAGACTCCGAAACGTTCCGGGTCGAGACTCGCGGCGCCTTCGCCCAACAGCCCGGCGTCTTGCATCGCCTTGTAACCCGCGCCGACGGCAAATCGCGTATGACGATCCTGATTTTTCCAATCTTCGGGATTTTCGCCAATGTCGTCGACGTCCCAGTCTTTTACTTCCGCCGCGATTTTCGTCGCGTATGTGGAGACGTCAAACAAGGTGATTTTTCCGACTCCAGACTCTCCGTTGAGCAGTCGACTCCAAACAGTTTCAACGTCGTGCCCTAACGGCGTAACCAACCCAATACCAGTAACAACAACTCGACGATTCATTGGAAAAACCTAATATGGAACATACGACAAAGGAAAGAACGGCTTCTTACTATAACGGTTTCTTGCTAGAGCGACGGATCGACGATAGGATTCCCTTCGGCGTCGACGCCCACGTCGTACATACCGTAAGCGCGAACCAAATCTTCTAAATCGCCTTCGGCAAACTGACGTTTATTATTAAAATCAGAACCCAGATGCGCAAAGACCAAAACGCCGTCCGCGATCAGTTCTTCGCCTCTATAAACGGAAACGGTCGCCATCGAACCTTCTTCGTTGATGTAGTCGGCGATCGCTTCGTAAGTAAGCACGTCGCCCGGCACAATCTCCGTTTGGTAAAACTGCAACCTTGGAATTTTGCCTAAGACGACTTTTTTATCAAATTTCGTCGCTTCGTTGATCATTAAACCGGCCGTTTGCGCCAGTCCTTCGATAATAAGAGACGCGGGCGCGACGGGATGGAAGCGAAAATGCTCGCGCAAGTGGCTTTCCGCTCGCGTGATTGTTTTTATCGCTTTCGCTCTTTTGCCGCTTTCAAAAAGAGTAAATCGATCGATCCAATACCAATTCATATTGCTTCCATCCAACAGTCAGGGCGCGTAGCGCAAACTTTAAGACGTTGCTCCAAGCGGACGCTGAAACCGTCTTGAATCGATTAACGCGCAAATTAAAAGGACGAGAAAGATCGACAAACTCGCCCTTGACGAAACTAAAGGAGAGGAAACTAAGTCAAGACGCCGAGCGCGACGTTCGGACGACGCCGAAGTTTCCTCCAAATCGTCCTTCCGACTCTTACGCCAACTTCTGTTCGACGACGTTGCAAAGATCTTCGACCGTCAGAATCTTCGAAATATTTTGAACCAAAGGATTGCTCTTGAACGCGTCCAAATTGGCGTTCGGAAGGCGTTCTTCCAAAATAGCCAAACCGGCGGGCGTCAATCTTCCTTCGACGACGTACTTCGGATCGGAGAAAAGATCTTCGGGGATCAATTCGCTACGATCGATCTTAACGTTGAATTTCTTTTCAAGGTTGAAAACGATTTCGAGCAAATCGATCGATTCGGCTCCCAAGTCGTCGACCAACGTCGATTCGCGTTCAACTTCTTCTTTGTCAACGGCCAACGAATCAACAAGGACGTCGGCAACAGCGGAAAAGATTTCTTCTTTCGTCGCCATTATACGGTTCTCCTAAACAAGTCTTCTAAGACGGCGCGAACGCCGACGCGCAAATCCGATTCGTTCACGACGGAAAGTTCGTAATCTGTGAAAAACAGAGAACTTGTCGCGTCGTTTACGTTTGAGCCAAACGGTTCAAAACGGTTTTCGCAATACAAACACAAATATTACAAAGGACGTCGCTACGTTGAAGGAAGGACGCGACGCCGATATTGTTCTCAAACTTCTATTGTTCTCAATCTTCGCCGGTCGCAAAGGGCGAATCCGTCCACAAAAGCGCGAGTTCGCCTTTAAGCCATTTGACGATTTTAGGGTCGAAAACGCCCTGCTTTTCCAAAACGTCGCGCAGATTATACTTTGCTAGAGTCAGTTGCGCCCTAATGCGAACCTGACCCTCGATACAGCCTTGCGCTTTCACCTGCGTCTCGTTTTCGGAATCTGAAACGATCTTCGAACTGACCGCCAACGTCTGACCCGGTTGTAAAAACTGACCGAATTTAACGTTTTTAGTTTCCTTCAAAACGACCATACTGTGCGCGAAATTTTCCGTCGCGCGAACCAACCAAGCCGACGCTTGAGTCATCGCCTCGATCATCAAGACGCCCGGCATTACGGGAAATTTGGGAAAGTGATCGCGAAGGTATTCCTCGGACATTGCGAGCGACTTCGTCGCCAAGATCGAATCTCCGGGCTTTAATTCGTCGATTTTGTCAATCAAGGAAAAATACATTAGGATTCAACTCCTCGTCGAAACGTTATAAACGACCTTTGCCTTTGTCGACAAATTCCGACAAAAAATCCAATAAATACACCTAAGAAAGGAAAATACCTTCTTGGAAGTTGCGTTTTCTTACAAAAAACAGTCGCAAACGACGCGTCTTCCGCGAATATTGCAAACCTTCCTTTTTCTATTTTAACCTTATTCTAACTTTTTTCAAGGCGGGGAACTTTTGCTCTCATTAATTTCGAAAGGAGTTTGTCGACGGACGTTAGGAATAGAAGGAGGAAAACGTTTGAAGGGCGTGATTCGTAAACGGAAACGATCGAGCGTTGAGAGTATCGTTTCTTTTTTTTTAGTCGACAAGACCTCGTAATTTTGCCAAGGCTGAATTTTCTTCCGAGCGTCGTTTTTACGTCGACGGTATTGCCGGAAAAATTCAAACGCCCTTTTTTTGGCGTTATTGAATTGCGACTAAACGAAGAATTTTAGAAGATGTGATTTTATAAAGACGTCGAAATTAGAACGCCGCCAGTAGGCGCTTGCTGCGCGTTTTTTCGACAGCCCTAGACGTCGCAAGAAAAATTCAGTAAAATCGTTACGACTTGTCGTTAGGACGCGCGGAGCGTCCTATGCGGAACGTTTTAACAGGAAAAGGCGTCGATATGAATCGAACTAGTAAGAAATTGACTTGGTTTGGACACAACTGTTTTTTGTTTGAGTACGGGTCGACTCGTTTTCTTACGGATCCTTTTTTTGTGAAAGGACTGGCGCCCGTGACGCCGGAAAAGGTTGACGCCGACTATTTGCTTGTTTCGCACGCGCACGGGGATCATTGCGCCGATGCGACGACCGTCGCGCGCAAATCGAACGGGACGATCGTCGGAGTTGCGGAAGTCGCGGATTTTTACGGGCGTAAAAGCGTTAAGGTCGAACCGATTAACATTGGCGGCGCAATTTATTTGCCGCGCGCCGGGACTGGTAATTCGGCGCTCGCGCAAGTTCTTGCGACGCCCGCGCCGCACAGTTCGACCTTTTCCGACGGAACGTCGGGCGGCAATTCGCTTGGATTCGTCCTTTCATTCTCTCAAAACGGACTTGGACTCGGTTCGCAAGCGTCCGAAATCAAGCCGTTGCGCGAGTCTCTTGCCGACGCCGACGCGTTTTCGATTTATTTCGCTTGCGACGCCGGGTATTTTTCCGAAATGGAAGCGATCGGACGTCTGAAAATCGACGTCGCCGTTTTGCCGATCGGCGACCGCTACACGATGGGACCAAGTTTGTCGCTTGACGCAATTAACGCGATTAAGCCCCGTTTCGTCGTACCCGCGCATTACGACACGTGGGCGCCTATCGCGCAAGACGTACGGAAATGGAGCGAAGCGGTCGTCAAATACACGCAAGCGACTCCGCTTGTTTTGCGCGTCGGCGGAAGCGTTCAGGAAGACTCCGACGGAACTTGGAAATAATTTTCGGCATACGGCCGCTTTCCGTGAACGTTTGCCTACGTTTTGCTACTTGTTGCTCTTACTCATAAGAAGTCCAAGATGATACGCGTGCAAAATTTGACGAAAATTTATAATAAGTTTATCGCGACGCAAGACGTTTCGTTTTGTATCGAGAAGGGCGAAGTCGCGTGTTTTCTCGGACCAAACGGCGCCGGAAAAAGCACGACGATGAAGATGTTGACGGGCTTTCTCGCCCCGACGTCGGGACGCGCGACGATCGCCGATTGCGATATGGTCGAGAATCGCGTCGAGGGCGCCAAACGACTTGGATATTTGCCGGAAAACGGCGTTCTCTATCCCGATATGACGCCCGAAGGCTTTTTGCAATTTTTTGCCGAATTACGTCGGATTCCCCGTAAAGAACAAAAAAACAGAATAGCCGAAGTCGTTGAGTTATGCGAGTTAGAATCGATATTTCGTCGACCGATCGGTCGTTTGTCGCGCGGATATCGCCAGCGAGTCGGTATGGCGCAAGCGCTTTTGCACAATCCCGACGTCGTCATTCTTGACGAGCCGACCGCCGGACTCGATCCGAATCAGATTCAGCACGTTCGCGACGCGATCGTGCGCATAGGCAAAACGAAAACCGTATTGCTTTCGACGCACATTCTGCAGGAAGTTCGCGCGGTCGCTTCTCGCGTCGTTTTCATTTCCGACGGACGTATTGTTTTTGACGGTTCCGTCGATAGTTTTGGCAAAGACGCCGACGATTTTGATAGAAAATTTCACGAATTGACGCGAAATAGAATAAACCGCTATCTCGATTAATCTTCAACCTTCGAGACTCCGTTTGTTTTCCGCGTCCTTTGGGCGTTCCCTCGTAACCAAGAAGCGCGATTTTGACAATGTTTGCCGTATTTAAACGTAATTTTTTTGCCTATTTTCTCAATCCGACGGGCTACGTCTTCATTTGCGTTTTCGTATTGCTCTGTTCGGTCGCCGCTTTCTTACCCGACGAGTTTATTTCGGCAAATTTGGCGAATCTTGCGCAGTTAAACGCGTGGTTTCCGTTGATTGCGACGGTCTTTACGCCCGCGATTTCGATGGGCGTTTGGGCGGACGAACGGCGATTTGGAACCGACGAAATTTTGGCGACTCAGCCGATCACGACGTTTCAGATCGTTTTTGGCAAATACTTGGCGTCGGTTTGCGTCTATAGCGTTTCGCTTCTATTTTCCGCCGTCGCCAACTATACGATTTTGGAATTTCTAGGCGAGCCCGATCTTGGACTTTTTGCGTCGACGTATCTCGGTTATTGGCTTATTGGAAACGCTTTTCTTGCCGTCGCTTCGATTTTTTCCTATTTGACGCCTCAGCTAACCGTCGCTTATATTCTCGGTTCCGTATTTTGCGCGCCCTTTGTCGCGTTGAAGTGGGCGGACGCTTTTCCCGTTTCGAATAAAACCGCCGACCTCTTGAAATCTTTTAGCGTCGACGCTTTTTTCGCGCCCTTTGGGCGCGGTTGCGTCTCGCTTTCCGGCGCGCTTTATTTCTTGTCGATCGCTTGCGTTTCGATTTACGTTTGCGTCGTTTTGTTGGATCGTAAGACGTGGACGGCGCTTTATCCGAAAGGGCGTTCTTGTCGCTATCTTTTCCGAACGTTGGCGGCGAGTCTGTTTTTAGCGTCTCTTGTGGGGATTGTTCGCGACCGCGATTTAAAAGTCGATTTGACGGAAGAGAAATTGAGCGGGCTTTCCGACGAGACGCTGGCGTTAATTAATACCGATTACGCGCGTTATCCGATCGTAATCGAGGCGCGATTTAGTCCGAACGTTCCTCGAGAATTTGTGCAAACTCGCTTAAACGCAATCTCCGTTTTGAACGAACTCAAAGACCGTTCGAAAGCGCCGATTTTCCTTGATATTCGCGACATATTGCCCAATACGCAAGAAGCGTATCGTCTTGAACGACAGTACGACGTTAAACCGCGCAAAGTCGTTTTCGACACGCGAGGTCAGCTTTCTGAAGATTCGATTTTCCTGTCGATTATCTTTCGTTGCGGATCGCGAACCGTCGTAATTCCCTTCTTAAACAAGGGACTTTCGGTCGAATACGAACTTGTTTCGTCCCTTTTCAACGTCGCGGCGCCGCCGAAAAAACGCATCGGAATTGTCGCGACGGAGGCGGGCGTGTTAGGACGCGTCGACGATTACGGACGCGAGATTCAGACCTCGTGGCCTCTTGTCGACGAATTGAGCAAGCGGTATTTTGTCGAATCGGTCGATCCAAGCAAACCGATTTTACCCGGAAAATACGACGTCCTCTTGGCGTTCCAGCCTTCCGCGCTGGGAACTCTTGAAACGATTAACTTTACCAACGCCGTTAGACAGGGACAGGCGACGTTGATTTTTGAAGATCCGTGCCCCGTCTTCCTCGACTTTTTGCCCGGCACGCTGGAGCAACGCCAGCCGACTCCGACGCGACCGATTCCGCCTCTCAAAGGCGAAATCGATTTGTTGTGGATGGCGCTTGGAATACGTTTCAACGGCGCCGACGTCCTGTGGAAAAATTACAATCCGTATCCGCGCCTTGCGGGTCTTTCCGAAGAATTCCTCTTTGTCGACGCCCAGCCGATCGTTTACGATTCCGACGAGGCTAAACAGGGCGGGGAAACAAAAACACAAGAGACGCTTGAAACCTTCAATTCGAAGGAGCCGATCGTCGCCAATATCGAGCGTTTGCTCGTGCCCTTTGCCGGATTTATGGCGCAAGCGGAAAACGCCGAGACGAATTTCACGCCCCTGATTCAAACGACCGCCGGAGGTTATTCCGCATCAAGCGACGTCGTTCGAGCGGGCATTCGCACGCGTAGTTTGAAGCGACTCGAAAAAGAGAAGGTTTATACGCTTGCCGCGCATATTTCCGGGCAAGTTCCCAAGGCGTTCCAAACGCCGTCAAGCTCGGGCGCCGCCGCGCCGAATTTTAACGTGATCGTCGTTTCCGACGTCGATATGGCGACGCCCGGTTTTTTCACGTTGCGCAACTTAGGAGTCGACGTTCGCACAGGCGTGACGTTCGATTTCGACAACGTCGCGTTTCTAATGAACTCGATCGACAAATTGGCGGACGAAGAATCGCTCGTCGCGATCCGCAGTCGTCGCCCGAAACATCGCACGCTAACTCGAATCGAAGACGCGACGCGTAAGATTCGCGATCGCGTAACGCTTGCGCAAATCGCTTATATGAAAGAATACGAGGCGGAACGCGTCAAAGAGGAAGAAAAACTGCAGAAGACCGTTCAAGAACTTGCCGGACGCGACAATAAACAAAAAGAATTGACGCGCGAAGAGTCGATGGAATTGCAATCGGCGATCGTCGTCGCGCGCCAGAGATTGACGAGCGTACTCGACGAGAAAAAGCGTCGAATCGATCGAAAAATCGAAGAGGAACAGCGCGAAGTCGACGAGTTTGTCCGTAAAATTCAGGGACGTTACAAGACTTGCGCCGTCGCGATTCCGCCGATTCCGCCACTTGTCGTGGGGATTCTCGTCTATTTTTATCGTCGCAAACGTCAAAAGACCCCGATGATCGAACGCAAGGCGTAGGCGTTCGGTTTAGGGTAAGCGTTCACAAAGGTCAGGTCGGCGAGACGTAAATTAAAGCGTTGTTTTTACGCAAGCGCCTGAATCAGCCCTCCGCCCGAAAGCGCGAGCGCGCTACCCGTCCGTTACGAACGGGCGGGAAACCGTCGTAAAACGCTACGCTACGATTACGTCGGTTTTTGCTCTAATTCCAA
This sequence comes from Thermoguttaceae bacterium, assembly GCA_045599865.1. Classification (GTDB taxonomy): domain Bacteria; phylum Planctomycetota; class Planctomycetia; order Pirellulales; family Thermoguttaceae; genus RUG369. Next base: position 3,766 of record JAZRWW010000339.1, on the reverse strand, counting down.
CCGCCGAATTTCATTCGTCGACTTTTCGGGAACGAGTTCCATAAACGCTTGTTTCGGAACGACGCCAAGACAAAAAACGCGCTTTTTTGAAATCGTCGGCATATAACGAACGATCGCCTATGCGCTTTGTCTTTCTGCTATCTTAACTTGACTTGACGCGCAGTTTTGTTTGTCTATAATTAAATAGGGCGTTTTAGCGAGCAAGCGTCGCGCAGACTCGAGCGACGCGTCGACGACGCCTTTGAGAAAAGAGGGGCTTTGCCGTTTATTCGCGTTTGTCGTTCGAGTTTAGACGCTTACGCGAGGTCGAGGAAACGTTTTGAACCGTTCCTACTTGACGCGGCGAAGTTTCGTTCGCTTTTTTGTCAAAGAATAGAGAAGAGAACTGACGAAATGCTTTGGGAAGTCGACATTTTTGCCGCGCCGGGATTGCCCGACGTCGGCGCTAAGGAAACGTCCGCCGACGCCGCCGATTTAGGGTTCGCGTCTAATCTTCGCGTCGGGACGGCGCGCGGGTATCTGTTGCAAGGCGAATTAACTCGCGAGCAAGTCGAGCTTCTCGCGTCGAAACTTCTCGCGGATTCCGTCGTAGAACGCGCGACGATCGGCGCTGTCGGGGACGTCGCGTTGAACGCGTCGTTGCGCGGAGACGCCGGGAAGATCGTCTATGTGCTTCCCAAGCCGGGCGTCACCGACGTCGTGGCGGACGCGGCTCGCAAGTCGTCGTCGGAGTTTGGGGTCAAGCCGGACGCGGTTCGCACGTTCAAAAAATACTGGATCGACGGCGTCGACGAGGACGAACTTAAACGCCTCGCGCGCAAATTGTTGTCGAACGACGCGATCGAACAAGTCGCGTTCGACGCGCTTGGATTCGACTCGCTTCAAGTCGGTTCTTCCTACAAATTCGATTTGAAAACCGTCGCGATTCGCTCGATGAACGATTCCGATTTGGAAGCGTTGAGCTGGCAAATGCAACTTTATTTGTCGGTCGTCGAAATGCGAACGATTCAGGCGCATTTTGTCGAACTCGACCGCGATCCTACCGACGTTGAATTGGAAACGATCGCGCAAACGTGGAGCGAACATTGCAGTCACAAGACGCTCGCCGGGATCGTCGAGTATTCGGAGCCCGGCTTTTCGCGCGCGTTCAACAATATGCTGAAAGAGACGATTTTCGAGTCGACCGTCGAGATTCGCAAAAAACTTGGCAAAGACGATTTCTGCGTCAGCGTTTTTGCCGACAACGCCGGCGTCGTGAAATTTGACGACGAATACAACGTTTGTTTCAAGGTCGAAACGCACAATCACCCGAGCGCTCTAGAGCCTTACGGCGGCGCCAATACCGGAATCGGCGGCGTCATTCGCGATCCGATGGGCACCGGCATGGGAGCCAAGCCGATCTGCAACACCGACGTCTTTTGTTTCGCGCCCCCTCAACTTGATCCCGCCGAAGTTCCAAACGGCGTTTTGCATCCTCGACGCGTCGTAAAAGGCGTAGTCGCGGGCGTGCGCGACTACGGCAACAGAATGGGCATTCCGACCGTCAACGGCGCCGTTTATTTCGACAAGCGTTATCTCGGCAATCCGCTCGTTTTTTGCGGCGACGTCGGACTTATTCCCGTCGACAAATCCTTCAAAGAAGCGAAGCCGAACGATTTGATCGTCGCGATGGGCGGTCGCACCGGGCGCGACGGAATCCACGGCGCGACGTTCAGTAGCGCGGAATTGACGAGCCAAAGCGAGACGCTTTCCGGCGGCGCGGTTCAGATCGGGAACGCGATTATCGAAAAGACGGTTCTCGACGTGATGCTCGAAGCGCGCGATCGCGGACTCTACGACGCCGTAACCGACTGCGGCGCGGGCGGGTTCTCCAGCGCGGTCGGCGAAATGGGCGAAGACATTGGCGCCGAAGTCGATTTGAATTCCGCGCTTCTTAAGTACGAGGGGCTTTCGTATTCCGAAATTTGGATCAGCGAAGCGCAGGAACGCATGGTCTTCGCCGTTCCGAAAGAAAAGTGGGCGGAATTGAAAGCGCTTGCGGACGGCGAAGACGTCGAAGCGTTCGTCTTGGGCGAATTCAAGCCGACGGGTCGACTCGTCTTGAAATACGACGGAGAAACGGTCGCCGACCTATCGATGAAGTTTATGCACAAGGGACGTCCGCGCGTCGTTCGCAAGGCGGTCTACAATCCGCCGAAAGTCGAGCCGATTTCCGTGAAGCCGGAAGGCGTCGAGCTTTGGGCGCAAACGGTCGTTTCGAAGTCGGTTGCGGCGCATTGTCCCTGTTGCAAAGAGGGAAAGACCGACGCGACGCTTGACTTGGAAGCGATTTTGTCGTCGTTGAACGTCGCTAGCAAACATTGGGTTATTCGTCAATACGACCACGAAGTTCAAGGCGGAAGCGTCTTGAAGCCGCTCGTCGGCGTCGCGAACGACGGACCGGGCGACGCCGCCGTTTTGAGACCGCGCGTCGATTCCCAACGCGGACTCGTCGTCTCCAACGGTATGAATCCCAACTACGGCGATTACGACGCGTACAATATGGCTGCAAGCGCGATCGACGAAGCGATCCGCAACGCCGTCGCCGTCGGCGCGAATCCGAAAACGATCTCTATTCTCGACAATTTCTGTTGGGGCAATACCGACAAGCCGGAAGTTCTCGGCTCTTTGGTACGCGCCGCGCTTGCTTGTCGCGACGTCTCGATCGCGTTGGGAACCCCGTTCGTCAGCGGTAAAGATTCGCTAAACAACGAGTTCCGTCCCGAGGGAAAAGAGCCGATCTCTATTCCGCCTTCGCTCTTGATCAGCGCGATGGGGCAGGTCGACGACGTGCAAGAATGCGTCTCGATGGACTTCAAAGAAGCGGGGAACGCGATTTATCTTGTCGGCGCGACGAAAAACGAGCTGGGCGGCTCGCATTTGTCGCTCGCGCGCGATTGGGTCGGCGGGCGGGTTCCGACGCTCGATCTTGAATTGGCAAAGAAGGTCTACGATTTTGTCTACCGCGCAATTCGCGCGCAATTTGGCGGGCAAGGACGTTCCGTTCGAGCCGTCCACGACTTGAGCGAAGGCGGACTTGCCGTCGCCTTGGCGGAATGCGCTTTTGCGGGCGGGCTTGGCGCCGACGTCGCGCTCGACGCGATCGATTTGAGCGACGACGACGCCTCTTTGCCCGGCGTCGATCCTTCTAGCGTCAAAGATTACGTCAAGTTGTTCTCCGAATCGAACACGCGATTCCTAATAGAAGTCGCCAAGGGCGCCGAACAAGGATTTGAAAACGAATGCAAGGCGTCGAGCGTTCCTTTCGCGCGTCTTGGACAAGTCGTTGATTCGAAGAAATTGACCGTCAAAGCGTTCGACGGAGGCGTTTTGATCGACGCCGATATTGACGATTTGAAACGACGTTGGCAAAAGCCCTTCGACTTGGGCGGAGAATACGCCGACTGAACGACGTAGCGCGACGAAAAAAAGGGACGCTTCAAAGGGGCGTCCCGCGTAAACGATTATAAAATAAAAAGTAATCTCTATCTGTACTTTCCCCGCTTTTTCAAACGGCCAGTCCTAATAGACTCGCCAATCGCAAAATTTCTCTCTGAATATCCTCTGGTTTTGCGCCAATGATATTCCTTGAAAAATTTTCAAACGCTATTTTTCTCGTTATCCAACCACGTTTGTTCTTATGAGACGGTCGTCGTTCCGCATCGTCCCACCGGGGTCGTAACGCAGTCAGTTCCGATGCGTTACGTTCCCACGTCTCAATCTCGAC
>JAZRWW010000338.1:0-12610 GCA_045599865.1 Thermoguttaceae bacterium | reverse complement strand
GATAAGTCGAGAAAAGAACCGTTAGCGGCGTTTCTTGCGATTCGCGAATTTTTGCCCAACGTTCGGCGACGATTTCCGGCTTCGTCGTCGCCGGGTGCGAAAATTGGACGGGATCGAATTCGGGCTCGTCGCTTTCGACCGTCTCTTGTTTCCGATTTTTCGATTTGCCTTTCCCAATAATAGCGGCGTTTCGTCGGGCGTCTTGCCGGTGAATTTGGGCGTCGGAACAAACGATAATCGGCGCGAGCGGACGGTTCGACTCGCGCGTCCATTCGCCGAGCGTTTGCGCGAGGAGCGTGAGCGACGGGACAAGGTAGAGGACAAGTCCGGCGTCGGGCGCGACGGCTTCGGTTATGCGGAGGGAAGTCAGCGTTTTGCCGGTTCCGCAAGCCATAATCAACTTGCCCCGGTCGGCGGAATTGAAGCCCGATTTTACGGCGTCGAGGGCGGCGAGTTGATGGGGGCGGAGCGATTTTTTCGGGCGGCGAAAATTGGCGTCGACCCGATTTTTTACGGAGTCGTAAAGACGCGCCCAATCGAATAACGAGTCGTCGAACATATCGACGCGGCGTAAAACGACGGGCGGCGTTCGGTCTTCAATTTCCTTGCGCGCGTTGGCGCCGAGGGGCGCCGTCGTATAGAGGAGGAGTCGCGAGAATTTTTTGCCGGAATAATCGCGCCCGGCGGCGGCGAGGAAAGAGTCGATTTCTTCCTTGGGGATCGTCGAATCGGGGTCGTAAAATTTGCACTGGACCGCCCAAAATTCGCCGTCGCGCGTTTCGACGACAAGATCGATTCCAATATCGACGATATTTTTGGCTTTTTCCCAATCTTTCCAAAAGACGACGCGCTCGATTTGCGGATATTCGGGCGAATTGCGCAAGATTTTGCAGACGAGTTCTTCGAAGAGGTCGCCTTGTTCTTTGGCGGTCGTCGCGATTTGGCGGAAATTGGCGAGTAATTCGGCGATTTGCATTTCTTGGGCTCCTTTGCGCTGATTTTACACGATGGAGCGTGAAAGGGCAAATCGTTTTTTGAGAAAAAGGCGAAAATATGGAAAAGGGTCGGCGCCAGACCCGCCGCGTAATCGTACACGGAATTTTTCGAACAAGGTTCGCGTTGAATCGCGTCGTAAGACGCGCGCGATAAGCCGCTTATCTTTAGATAAGCGGACGGAGCCGCCGAAAACGCGTCAGTGATAAAATTAATCTGTACCGTTGCGTGATCGACGCGCTTTTATTGTTCCCTCCCAACCGTTCGCATTTATGCGGCGGCTACTTAGCGGTATTAGGCGCCTTACTGATATTTTCGCAACATATCAAGCGCGCGATTGCAGAAAAGGGCGTCGATCATCGCGGGTTGACCGCCAAATACAAAGGTCTCGCGTCGTAACTTCGGTCGTTCTTTGTCTCGCAGATCGACAAACGCGACGTCGACCGTTTGAAGCGCGTCGTCGTCGACTTCGCGTTCCTGCGGATAAGGTCCGATCGCCAAATAATAATCGACGACTTGTCCCCTGCTTTCCGCTTCGCCTAATCGACGTAATTCTTCGGCAAGTCGCGTTTCTTCCACGTAAAAAGAAGCGCTGAACGTTTCGCGATTTGTCGAAGTTTGTCGTTTTTCAAAGGGAGTCGCCTCCGAATCGCCGAAGAGTCGCGCGAAATCGTCGCGTTCCGCCTCGCCAAAAACTCGCCCGAACGCGAGAACGTCCGATTGAAGAGTTTGCGCAAGAACTCCGCGCGTACCCCATTCGAAGACGCCGACCTTTCGGCATTGCGCGCGCAAGTTGCGGCATACGACTTCGGAAAACGTTTCGTCGTCTTCGCCGTAAACCAGCTCGCCTATTTTCGAATAAATCACGCGCGACGTCTCGTCGATCTGCTTTTCGCAGGCTTCTTCCGATTCTCCTTCGGCAAAGATTCGCAAGGTGATCACGCTGTTTTTCGCGGTGATTCCGACCGTCGGAAAGTGATCGCGCGCGATCAAATTGGGCAAGCGCGCTTCGACGACGCTTTCGCCCGCGCCGAAAGAATGGATCAATTTCGCGCGATAGACCGTCGGCTTGCCGCCCGAAAGACGCTTGACGAAACGCAAGACCGCCGCGCGCCCGTCTTCGCCCGCCCACATTTCCTTCATTTCGGCGGGCACGCCGGGAAACGTCAGCGCGATAAACTCGCCTTCTCGACTCGTTGGGAAAACGGCGTCAAGCGGACTTTTAGGCAAATTTTCACGGGGTAAGTCGATAATAAAACCGGGCGCGGTTCCGTTCGGATTGAAAATCGGACGCGAACCTTTCGGAAAATACGCTTGAATCTTGTTCGATTCGGGCATTTCAATACCGCGTCGTTTGAACAATTTCTGCGTATGTTCAAAGGACGCTTGGTCAAATTCAAGTCCGACGCCAAGGACTTCCGCCGCCGCCTGACGCGTAAGATCGTCTTGCGTCGGTCCGAGTCCGCCGGTAACGACGACGACGTCGGCGCGTCGAAAGGCAGTCGCGAACGCGGCGACCATCGCGCCCATATCGTCGCCGATCGTCGAATGATACAACACGCGAACGCCGACGTCCGACAAAGACCGACTCAAATATTGCGAGTTCGTGTCAAGGATCATACCCGTTGAAATTTCGTCCCCGATAGATATGATTTCGGCGACGATCTTTTTGGGACGCGAGGAGGCGGTCGAAGAAGCCATAGTTCTTTCTTTCTGTGATTATCGCGTGTTGCCGATAACAAAAAACCGACGGCGCTACGACGCGCGTCGGCGGAAATGAAAATTAATCGAACCTTGTCAAGCGCGTTCGTCGTTCATTTTTGAGGCGCGGCGTCCGACGCGGCTTTGTCGTTCGAAGCGTCCGACGCTTGCGCTTCTTCTTTGCCTGGCGTCGCTCCGTCTTTCGCCGCTTCCTCTTTTGGCGCTTCTTCCGTCGGCGCCGTCGGTTTGTCGACGCTCTCGCTCGGAACTTCGTTTACTTCCAAAACTTCTGTTTCCGAAACTTTGCCAAACGCGCCCAACATATCCGGCGTCGCGGAAAACAACGACAAGCAAGCAAGAGAGACGAAACTCGCGTTTTTCAACAATTCCTTCGACTTTGAGTCCGCTTTGAAAACAAGGGTCGCTCCTTGTCTTTGGGGCGCAAGCGCTTTCAACGCGCCGCGAATCAGTTCTCGTTGCAACGCGTTGAGATTATGTTTTTCGTCGCTCGTCTCGAATCGCGCGCTTATTTTTTCCGCGCAATAATCCGCCAAACGCTCGATTCCGACGCGGACGTTTTCCGTATGTTCGGCGGTCGTGAAAGACGCTTCAAACGAGAGCGACGCTTCGTTCAAATTGAACGCGAATTGCGCGTCGCGGAAATATTCGTCAAATTCGCTTATTCCCTTGCGGGTTTCCTCGGGCAAATCGGCGACGACGCTTTTGAGTTCTTGCGAACCCGACTCCAAGGCTTTGCCAATTCGCAAATTGGAACAGTAGACTTGAAGAAACGCGCCCGGCGTCGTCTCAAAGAGACGCTTTAACTTCTCGTGCGGATTCGGCTGAAATTTTTCGTAAATTTTCTTGTCCGCGTCGCGGTCGTCGACGACGCAAAGGGCGCCTTTTAGTTCGAAGATATCGGGCTTCGACGCGGCTAGGGTCAAACTCAACGCCGCCTTCAGCGCTTCGCGCTTGGAAGACGCGACGGGAATAATTAGACGCGCTTGTTCGAACGCGTCTTGAGATTGCGCGACGACGAACGCCTCGCGCAATCCTAACGACGCGAGCGCGTCTTTGATCGGTTTGAAATCCTCTTTAAAAATTTCCAGCGTTTTTCGGAATTCGCGATTAGAAGCGTTTACCGAATAACGGTCGATCCCGCGTTCTTGAAGCGCTCCGACAAATAAATCGTCGATCGTTTGTCCAAAGGCGTCGGGATCGAACGCGCTGAAATCCACGCGGACGACTAAAAAAGTCGTCGGGGAAACGTAAGGCGCGATTCGTGAATAAGCGGTTCGAGAAAGCGAGGGCGTCGCGGCAGTCGCGTCGTCGGCAAAAACGCGAGTCGACGCAAGCGCGACAAGAAACGCGAACAACGCGCAAATAAGGCTCTTTTTAATATTGTTCATAGGACGAAAAAAAGCAAAGTTTGTTTTGTTGTTATTTTGTTGTTAAATCGCGTTAAATAACAAATTTCTATTTAGGCGCCGACTTTGATTCGACTTCCTCGGCTCTTTTTTCAAATTCAGCCGCCTTTTTCTCGTCGTTCCTTAGACGATATGCCTTCGCCAAAGTTTGCAACGCCTCGAGATCGTCTTGTTCGGCTGCTTTCTTGATATATTCGAGTCCTAGACGCGCGTCCTGTTTCACGCCCGTTCCCTCGGCGTAACAGGAGCCAAGATAAAACTGCGCGCGCGCGTGTCCTTGTTTAGCGGCCTTTTCGTACCACTCGACCGCCTTCGCGTAATCCTGTTTAATTTCGCCGTCGGGATCGCCTTCGAAATACAAGTTCCCAATCTCAGTCTGCGCGATAGGATGTCCTTGATTAGCCGATTTCCACAGCCATTCGGATCGCTTTTTGGCGTCTAGCCCCGTAGTTTTGTCAACGGCAAGTTCCAACTGCGCGACGGCGTTTCCTTGTTCGGCGGACTTGAGAAGAAGTTCGGACGCCTTTTGAGAATCAGGTTTTGTTCCCAATCCGTAAAGGTAACACGCTCTAAGTTTATACTGAGCCAGCGCGTTTCCTTGCTCGGCCTCTTTTTGAAGTCCGTCGAACGCGATTTTTAACAGTTTCTCACTTTCGGATTCGTCGGCTGGAATTCCGTCGACTCCGGTTTGATAAACGAGCCCCATTATCAGCGCCCCGGTAGGAACTCCCGCTTCGGCGGACTTACGCGCTAAAGCGCAAATCTTTTCAAAGTCGCGTTCGGGTTCGAAGTTCCACATAACTAATTCGGCTTGCGCTTCCAAACTCCCGGCGTCGATCGCTTGTTGCAAAAGTTTCAACCCTTCGCCAACGTCGATTTTTTCGACGTTGTTTCCGTACAATTTATTGCAACCGCGCTGAAACAACGCGTCGGCGTCCGACGACAAGTTTGTAGGAGACTGCGAAATTTCTGAATTTGTTTCGGAATCGTCTTCGGAGTCGAACGGTTGAAATTCCTCTTCCGAGGACGCGTCCGCTTTCACCGCCGCAATTCCGCCTTCTCGCGCGGCAAGGGCGCTGAAAAACGCGAGGACGAAAATCGAATTCGAACCGACTCTCTTTACGGCGTCGACGGCGGAACCGCCAAAAACGACGTTTGTATCGTAACTCTTGGGCAAATATCGTTTGAGGTCGCCGCAAGTCATTTGGCTCCAAAGGGGCTCAAGACGGTATTTCGCGATAAAACTCCTCGAAGCCGAGCCGACGTCCCCGCGCAATCCGAGAAGAGCGGCGCCCGTTCCAAGATTTTCGGAACCGAAGAAATCTTGAAGACCGGCGTTTTGAGAACCGTCCGGCTTTCTGAGCGCAATTTCTTCAATTATGTCATCCAAACTTTCGACGAATTTTCCGGCGTTGACGGCCGTGTTGAACTTCAACGTTAAATTGGCGCTCAATCCGGCGGCGTCGACGTAGCCTTGCGCGCCGACGAAAGACGCGTCGAAGACTTCGATTAAGTTGCGAACGCACTGCGGCGCCTCGGCGAAAGGATCGTAGTTCTTGCGGTCGAGCCTCGAATCCAATTTATTTGTTCGCGCGAAGGGATTCGCAACGCCGACGCCGGGTATTCGCAACCCGTTTAAATCCCGAGTCGCGCCTATTCCCTGAGCCGCGCTTATTTCCTGAGTCGCTTTCAATTCTTGCGCTTCTTTCGCCGCTTTTAAGGCGTCTTGCCTCATTTGATCCAACGTTTCTTTCGAAGGGGTAAAAAAGGGTCGAATCTTAAATCGAGACGCGTAGAACGCCAAAACTTTGTCGGAATTCGCGTTGAAAAAAGCCTCGAGTTCGTCGTTAGGCGCGGGCTTAAAGTTTTTGTAATAGGCGCCAAGTTCCTTGAGAGGGCGCGGCGAAACGAGAATAAAACTCTTTTTGTAGAGGGCGGCGTTTAATTTTCCCGATTTCTTGAAGACGTCGAGAACTTTGTCGACTTGTTCCTTCGTCATATCCTTCGCGGGAACAATAACGCAAGCGCCTTCGCCCTTGGCGTTTTGCGCCGCAAAAAAGGCGGTTTTAAAGCCGAAATTTTTTTCAAAGTCGTCGACGCCCTCTTTCGCGTCCGCTTTGAGCGCGTCAAGGGTTTTTACAAATTCGGCGTCGCAGGCCTCGATCGACTCTTGCGAATAGCCCGCCAAAAGGAGCGCCTGATTAAAAAGCGCTTGCAACGTTTCGCCGAATCGATCATAGTCGAACGCGTTCAAATCGAGTCGCAAGACTAGGACAGCGCTTTCGTTGACAAAGGGCGCGATCGGCTCCAAGACGCTCTCTTGCGACGCGCTCGCGGAACGTTCCGCCGTCTGTGCGAACGCGGCGGAACCGACAAACAAACCTGCGCCGATCAAACCTACGCCGATCGCGAGGATCAGAAGGCGCGAAACAATCGTTCTTGAATTCATAGCGAACTTTCATAAAAACGCGTGAAATATGGAAAGCGCCGACGTCGCGCGACTCTGCGCCGTCTCCTTTAGATTTTAAAATCACTCCTATGCAAAGTCAACAAAAAATCGCCAATATTCCACAAAAACGCGCGTTTTTTTGTCGATTTTCCCTATTTCGCTAAAAAAAGCCGATTTAGACGGAATTCTCCGCCAAAAAAGTAAAAAAAATCATTCGCGTCGATTGAACAACGCTTGCGCGCGGGTTATAATGAAGGCGAGCGTATTAAGACAGACGAGCGGCGCCAAAACGCGCTTGTCAAACGTAGGTTCCGAACGACGCGTCGGAACGATCCTTAATCAGACGACGACAGGTTAGAGAATGAAATTGTTCCAACGAAAAAGCGTCGCGCAAACGGCGGCTTTTCTCGCGTTTGTTCTTGCGGCGTTTCTTACGACGTTTCTTACGACGTTTCCTACGACGTTTCTTGCGGCGCAAACGCCAAGTAGCGCGCAAGATTCGAACGGGAAACAAGCGTTTTGTTTCCGCGCCGAATGGTTTACCGGCGGCGATATGGTCTTGCGCGGCTTGCCCTATTCCGACAAGCACGTCGCGCTTGCGCCCCCGAGCGGCGCGAAAGAATCGCGCGCCGACTTTGAAATCGATTTTCCCGAGGCGGGCGACTACGAATTTTGGGCGTTTTATTCCGCCGCCGATTCGCGTCCGTTGAATCTTGAACTTGACGGCGCCGTCGCGAGCGACAAAGCGCTTGGCGGAGTCAACGGGAGTTGGCAGACGAGCGCGTCGACTTGGGAGCGTCAAGTCGATCTTTCGATCGCAACGCCCGGCAAGCATACGATCACGATTCACGCGTTTTCGCCCGACATTCCGCACTTCAGCGCCTTTAAATTGGTTCCGAAGTTCGAAATGAAGCAAACGTGGAACGTTCCACGCGCGATCGCCAAAGAAAAAATTCAACAGACGACCGACTGGAGTCCGAGTCCGTGGAGCGGCGGATGGTACGAATACATCGCGCGCGACCGCTGGGAACGCAAAGAAAGCGGCGAGACTTTTAGCGATCACTTTGCGCGCGAAACGGCGTTGGCGCTCGTTCCTAAAGCGCGTCTTCATATCGACGCGTCGGCGAAGCCCTTCGGCGCGACGAACGGCGACGTCGATTTGTTCGACGAATTGACCTACGCGCCCGCTATGTTCGGATTTGACGAAGAAAGCGAGCAAGACGCGAACGATCCGCCCGTGTATATTAAGGCGAAAATCGATCAGAGCGACGACGCGTCCGCGTCGAATCCTCCGAGCGAAGAAAGTTTCGTCGCGCGCGCTTCGCTCTTTGCGAAGTTGCTGGAGCGTACCGGCGACGCGATCGAACGTTTTCGTCAAGACTCCGGCGACGATTCCTACTTGGCTTCTTCCCTTGCGAAACGCGACGAATTGCAAAAGCAAGGGGAAGCGGCGTTTGCGGCGTATCTTGCCGATCGAACGAACGAAAACGCCGACGCTTGCGCCGCGCTTTATCTTGACGCGATTCGTCTTTATTCGCGCGTCGGCTGGGCGAATCCGATTCTTGATTTCGACAAGTTGCTCTTTGTTCAGCGTCACGCGCGCGACCTCGGGCTCCCGATGAATTATTCCAGCAACTGCGTTCTCAATCGCAACGGATTCGAGGATGTTCTGAACACGTTGGAACTTCCTTTCGTTTTCGACGAAACCGATCCTGAAGAAATCGACGCGCAAATCGCCGAAGGCGCGGACGTCGCGCCGAAAATCGCGACGTTGTTCAAGCCGGATTATCCGACGTTCCTCGGCGATATCGACTTGCACTTCGACGCCGAAAAAGCGTTGATTTCGTCGATGGATCGCAATCGACGCTGGAACGTCTTCGAACTCGACTTGAACGCCGCGCAAGAAGGCAAGTCGACCGACGAGACGATGAAGGCGCAGATTCAGGAATTTCCCGACGCCGAAAGTTACGACGCGTGCTATATGCCCGACGATTCGATCGTTTTCACGTCGACGGCGTGTTATACGGCCGTTCCGTGCGTTTCCGGGTCTATTCGCGTTACGAACACGTTCAAAAAAGAGGCGAAGGACGGCTCCGTTCGTCGCTTGACGTTCGACCAAGAACACAACTGGCACCCGACGCTGACGCCCGACGGGCGCGTGATGTACTTGCGCTGGGAATATACCGACATTCCGCACGTTCCCGGTCGCTTGCTCTTTGAAATGAATCCCGACGGTACGAACCAACGCGCCTATTACGCTTCGAACTCGCTTTGGCCCGTTTCGATGCTGTACGCGCGTCCGATTCCCGGCTCGACCTCGAAATTCTGTTGTATCGTAACCGGGCACCACGGCGTTTGTCGTATGGGCGAGCTTATTCTCTTCGACGTCCAAAAAGGACGCAAAGAGACGGAAGGCGCCGTCGAACGCATTTGCGGGTATCCTAAAAAAGTCGAATCGCGCACCGATCCGAAATACCACTCGACTCTTTGGGGCGACAACATCGCCGACGAAAGCTGGCCGAAATACTTGCAGCCTTATCCGCTTAGCGAGGATTATTACTTAGTCGCGTCTCAACCGGATCGCAACGCGCTTTGGGGCGTCTATTTGGTCGACCGATTCGACAATATGTATCTCCTCGCGGAATTGGAAAATTTCGCCTGTTTCGAGCCGACTCCGTGGCGCGAGACGGAACGTCCGCCCGTGTTGCGCGAGCGCGTCGACCTGTCCAAAACGGACGCGACCGTTTATTGCGCCGACGTCTATTACGGCGAAGGACTCAAGAATGTTCCGCGCGGAACGGTGAAAAACCTGCGTCTGTATTCGTACAGTTATCTCTATCCTAACGTCGGGGGCGCCACTTCGATCATCGGCGTCGACGGTCCTTGGGACGTGCGCCAAACGCTGGGAACCGTACCCGTCAACGAAGACGGCTCGTGTATGTTCACCGTGCCCGCAAACGTGCCGATCGCGATTCAGCCGCTTGACGAAAACGGTCAAGCGCTCCAGCAAATGCGCTCTTGGTTCACCGCGATGCCGGGCGAATTTCTCTCTTGCGTCGGTTGCCACGAGGACGAAAATTCCACAAGTTCGACGTCGAACGTCGCGTTTACGGCCACGGACGCGGAAAAAATCCGAATGTGGAACGGACCGATGCGCGGATTCTCCTTCGAACGCGAAGTTCAGCCTGTTCTCGATCATTACTGCGTCGGTTGTCACGACGGAGTCGATCGCGGCTGGGGCGTCGTTCCGTTCGATTTGCAAGGCGGAAATATTATCGACGGCTTCGAAACGCGATTGCAAATGGGCGAGCCGCATAATCGTTGCGGCAAATTCTCGACCTCGTATATGAATTTGCAAGCGTTTGTGCGTCGACCCGGTATTGAAAGCGACTATTTCCTTCTCAATCCGATGGAATTTGCCGCCAATACGACCGAGCTTTACCAAATTCTCGCGCGCGGACACTACGGCTTGCAAATGGACGCCGACGCGTGGGATCGTATTATTACGTGGATCGATATGAACGCGCCTTTCCACGGAACGTGGAAAGAATTTGTCGGCGGCGGTCAAGTCGATACTTGGAGCAAGCATCGTAAAGACTTGCTTGCGACTTACGCCAACGTCGTCGACGATTCGGAAGACGCGCGCGGCGAACAGTACGACCCGGCGAAATCCGGCGCCTTGCTTGAGTTGGAATGGCTCAAAACGCCCGTCAATCCTTTTGCGACCGATTGGGAACGGCAGATTCTGAAAGAAGTCGCCGAAGGCAAGCGCGCCTTCCCCGACGGAAACGAATTGCGCGAACATTTCGAAAAGGAACAAGGCAAAATCGACGCGCAAGTAGCCGAAGGCAAGCCGCAAGAACGCGACTGGAAGATTCCGAATCGTTACGATTGGGATCGTATCCCGAAAAAAACCGAAGTCTGGGGTATGGGCGAGCCTTATTTGGTTCCAAACGATCCTAACAAAGTCGTTCCGAATCCGAACGACGTCAAAGTCGAAGTTTCCGTAGACGGCGACGAAATGAAAGTCGCGCTTTCGCCCGAAATCGCGTTGACGTTCAAGAAAGTTCCGAACGGCGAGCAAAACGGCGAAAAGGTCGACGATCTTTGGGTCGGCGCCTTTGAAGTCTCCAACGAGCAGTTTGAAGTCTTCGATCCGAAGCACGATTCGCGCGTCGAATCGCGTCAAGGTCTGTCGCACGGTTTCCGCGGGTTCTTTGTCAACTCGCCCGAACGCGCTTGTTGCCGCGTTTCTTGGGACGAAGCGAACGCCTTCTGCGCGTGGCTTTCCGACAAGACGGGCAAGAAATTCCGTCTTCCTTCTGAAAACGAGTGGGAATACGCTTGTCGCGCGGGCTCGACGACGCCTTTCAACTTCGGCGATTGGGGCGCGGACTTCTCGCCCTACGCCAACTTGGGCGATCAAATGCTGATCGAGTTCATCGCCGACAACTATTTCGTGGTTCGTCGACCCCTTGTCGCTACTTATTACGACGACTGGGTTCCGAAAGACCGTCGTTTCTGCGACAACGGATTCCTTTCGGAACGCTCGGGGCGTTATAAGCCGAACGCGTGGGGGCTTTACGATATGCACGGGAACGTCTCCGAATGGACTTCGACCGTCGCGCGCGCGAATTACGGGCTCGATTCCTTGGACGCTCGTTCCGACGAGCGCATCGTTCGCGGCGGTTCTTGGCGCGATCGTCCTTATCGCGCGGCGTCGAATTTCCGCACGTCGTTCTATCCTTGGCAACGCGTCTTTGACGTCGGATTCCGCGTCGTTTGCGAAGACGACTTGACGAAGTAACGCGTCGACGTAAAATCAGCGTGTTGAATCGACGACGCTCGCGCGAAGGTTCTTCGTTCGAGCGTCGTTTTATTCAAGTTTGACGCGATTTGATCGGGCGCGACGTTGTCGGCTTTCCACAAACGGTCGCGTTTGGCGTTTCTATAGCGAACTTGTCCTTGGACGTTCGACTTCGTTGAACGTCCTTTTTTCTAAAAAACGGACAAACGCGCAAAGTTTGACGTCGTCGACTTCGACGTCATAATCTGAGGCGCGTCTTGTCAAGGATTTTCTTTGATTGGCAAACGGTCTTTTGACGATCCGCGAAATCAATCGGTTCCATTACGCGCGTATTGTCGGAGAAATAAAGTCTAAGTATTGCGTCTTTGAAAACGTATAATATTTCGGTCTTTTGAAGAAAAATCGACAAAAGCGCGACGCTTTTTACAGCGGGGGACTCTCTTCAAACGGCTAAAAGATTACGTAGTTTCGACTCCGCGCGCGATCAAAGCGTCGCGAACCGACGCAATCCGCCGCATATATCTTCGATATGCGGATTATCGCGCGCCGCTTCAAAATTGCTCCGTTTTTCCGAGAACGATTACCGTGATTTGGTATCGAGAAAAACAATGTTTGAGAATTATTCAGGGAATATCGTTGGAACAAAAACCGAAGATATTCAAAAGGAAATTCTTTGATCGGCGCGTCTATTAGGACTCGCCGTTTAAAAAGTGGGGAAAGAACGGCAGATTAAACGGGTAATATAAAAAGCAAACGACGTCCCCAAAGAACCAATTGAGGCATTTGAACAAATTCCAACCGCGTCATAATCCTTCAAAAAGTACGTAAATTCTTTGGTTGTCGTCGTTCAATTATCCAGAGACCTAGAAACGTCGACCACAATCAAGTTATCGGCGCCAATCTTCGAACGTCTCTTTGGAAATTGTCGAGCGAATCGGCGGTACAGGCGACGTTGAATATCGAGGTTAAAACGTTGGGATCGGCGATCGACAAAATGCCGTCTAGCGTCGCTTGGGCGATACGAGGAAAACGAAGAATAATACAGTTTGTCAACATCTCGCGAAGGTTCTCTTGTTTACACTCCTGTTCAACCTCTTGTCTAACCTCTTGTCTAACCTCTTGTCTAACCTCTTGTCTAACCTCTTGTCTAACCTCTTGTCTAACCTCTTGTCTAACCTCTTGTCTAACCTCTTGTCTAACCTCTTGTCTAACCTCTTGTCTAACCTCTTGTTC
>JAZRWW010000337.1:0-42481 GCA_045599865.1 Thermoguttaceae bacterium | reverse complement strand
TAAGAGAGTTATGATCGACGAGCGATATTAGCGAAGACGCTTAACTAATCGTTTAATTTCAAAGTTTTCACTTTGAAAATCAAGAAGCCTATCCAAACGCCGTTCCAATTCGTTCCGAGAAGAAACGTATGTTTCAAGAGGTACGTTCGCCTTTCGCGTTTCAGTTGGAATGAGTCTTGAAGGAGAGTTTCAAGGGGTTTCTTTGAAAGTCGCCCGATCGTCGTTGGCGCTTTTGTGATCCTCGGTTCTTCGTAAGTTCGCGTAATTAATGAACCTGACGCCTTTGCGCTTTACCGCCTTCAACGTGATTGTAGGCGTTACCAAAATCGGAAACCAACACGCCCGTCCGATCATTATTGAAGAAACGTTTGATCGCATCGGAGCCGCGACTATCGACAATGAAATAATAGGATTCTTTCTGGGTGGTAAGACGCCGCAACCACTTCGGTTTACCGTCGCCGCGTCAACCCGTCGCGTCGACGTGTGAACCCCCGGAACGGTTGCATACGTCTTTGATTTCATCGTAACCAAGGTTTGAAGATTTCCGCTAGACGCGCCCAAATTGGTTTCAGTCCGCCTTCGGCAAGGGAGTCGACAAGATAATTCAGGAGATCAAGCGCTTGACGAACCGTACGCCGCCGGAATAGCGCTATCAACTGATAAAGAGGAAAATTTATTGCCGAGCGAACAACGCGGCGTCGCTTCGCCAACCTTAGGTTCGAAGACTTTTTTACAATGAGGACAATAACCTTTATGACAAACGTATTCCGTCGTTTCAATCGCCTTGTCGGACGCAATATCCGTAACGCAATGCGTATGTGAAGAAGATTTGCTACGACAAGTCGTTAATTTCCGCCGCATTCGGGACAAACGTCGATCATACAATCAACGGTTTTATCCGGCAGTCTACGGGCGTCGTATGCCACGATGATTGGGACGCGCGCCTCTCTTAGCTTTTGTAGAAGTCTTGGACTCTGGTTTGCGATAAGGCGCGACGGAACCAGACGGCGTTGAAGGCGAAGGTCGACCTTGCGCGTTGACGTTCAACACTTCGGATAGTTTGGCATGCAACGTCAATAACGCAATTTAATCGCCTTCGGTTCCATTGCAATCAACGATTCAATCTGTTGTTCCGTCATCGCAGACGACGCCATCGCAATAAGTTCGGTCGGAGGCGTGAAGGGGGTTTTAGTAGGCGCCCATACCTTGGTTATAACGTTTAAAAACGATTGAAACAAGGCTTATTTACAATTTTACTTCAAATGGCTGAAATATTACAAATTGGGAACGTCGCAAACGCGACGATTCTCGATTGGACTTTTTCAGAATCGTTTGTTGTCTAACGACGCCCTTCAGTATATAATCGGCGGCTTTTCGCACGGCGTTTCACGCCGTCTGTTCGTCTGCGACGCCTTCAGCAGAAGTTTTCAGATTAGTAGTTTGCATTAACGTAGTTGCGCAAGAAATTTCGTTAGTCGAGAATTAATGACAAAGGATCCTGTTTGTAGATGCGAGTTGTCGTAAGTTTTGAGTTTTTTTAATTTGTAGAAAGAAAGAAACGTACGGCGTTTAACAGTGCGGTCTAGGCGCCTTTTTAGTCGCAAAACTCTACGTTTATTTCACTACGCAGGTTATTATACGTTTATTTCGTCATATATAAAGTTCTAATGGAATCGTTTAATTGCTTTTCAATGACTGTTATTGGGATCGCAATATTGCTAATGGCGGTTCAGAATATGTCGATGTTAAGTAGAAAGTGGAGATATTACTACTTAGGAATCCTTGCGTTCAAGCTGATAATAACCTCCATAAACGTTTTCTATCCGGAAGCGCTTCCTATGCCGGGTACAGACTCCGTCGTTTTTATGGGACAAGGCACGTCGATTCTACAAAACAGCGGCGGTAATTTTTTCAAGATACTCCAAAGTCAGCACACCTTGTTTTCCAAAGAAGTTGCGGTGGTGTTCTATTTTTTGGGGGTCAGCCGTATTTATATGTATTACGTT
Source organism: Thermoguttaceae bacterium (assembly GCA_045599865.1). GTDB lineage: Bacteria > Planctomycetota > Planctomycetia > Pirellulales > Thermoguttaceae > RUG369. The sequence goes on along the minus strand of JAZRWW010000337.1, from coordinate 40,475 downwards.
GTCTGCTTTTGTTCGTTACTCGCTTTTAGATATATGATCCTAATGGCGAAAGAAATGACGGACGACGACGAACTGGCGCAAAAGAGCGGTATTCTCTTCTTAACCTGGCCTATTTTATTGATGCACGCGTCCTCGTTTTTAAGAGAAAATCAATGTCAGTTTCTCTTCATACTTTCCTTTTATAACTTTGTTCGATTCGTAAAGCAACATAACGTTGTTAATTTCGTTTATGCCGTTGTTTGGTCTATTTTAGCGGCTATGACTCATTCGGGTATGATTGCCCTTCTGATTTGTTATTGTTTGTTGGGTTTGATGGCGTCTAAATCTGGAGAAATCAAGTTTTCCCCGATAAAGATCGTCTTTGGTTTTTTATTGATTTTCGCCATTATGTCGTCTTCGTTTTCGAGTAGTATGACTGAAAAATTTAAAGGCGCCGAAGACTCTCAATCTATGGAGGAATTTAGCGAGACAGTGTCACGGGAAACTGTACGTGAAGCAAATTCGACGTATATCGCCAGTATTCCGTCTAATCCAATAAAGTTGTTGTTGCTAGAACCGTATTTGTTTTTTATGTTTGTTTTTTCGCCTCTTCCTTATCAGGTGCGCAGTTTTGGTCAGGGCGTTGCGTTTATAATTGAATCAATTCCGCAGTTTTGCCTTGTTTATATGACTTTCCGATATCTCGTTGTCGAAAAAAATAAAGGAACGTCGCAAGTTAAAAGTTACAAGACTGTGGGATTGTGGACTCTCCTCCTATTTTACTTTATCTTTTCATTAGGAACAACAAATTATGGAACGGCAATGCGTCATCGTGCAAAAATAACGCCGATGCTTATCGTTTTTTCAGTTATGTACTATGCTGAAAAAAGAAGCGTTAAAGCCGGAGTAAAAAAGGAAGAAGAGGAAGAAGTATCGTTTGCTAATTTCGGCGTCCCGATCGGCGTTTCAGTTCGTTCAAGAAATCTGGCGCCTCTGCACAGAATCTTTCGAAGAATCACGTTAAGGAAACGATCATTCAAAAGAAAGGTTAATCCTTTCTTTGACCAACAAAAGCGTTTTAGTTCGAATTTCCCGCTAGAAACACGAAATATTTTTAATACGCGTTCTTCGTTTGGTTTGTTTCTAACAAGCGCTAGAACAAGGGAACGTCGTCGAAATAATTATAAGAGGAAAAAGTGACAGCGACATATTGATTGAAGTAGTTTTTTCAAAATGAAAAGAAATAAAGACGGAACGAAAAAATAATTGACGCAGTTTTTTTCTGTGAAGAACGTAGCAGAACCCACTCATAAAGAAAGTTTCAAAGATTCTGCGAATACGTTGATATTGAGATTTCAAGTCCTTCAAGTAGATCGAAAAGCTAAAATGAACGAACCTATCAGAATATTACAAGTTGTTTCCTATATGAGTAGAGGCGGGGTCGAGACGTTGTTGATGAACCTCTATCGGAACATAGATCGATCTAAGGTTCAATTCGATTTCCTCGAACATACTTCAAAGGAGGCGGATTACGATCAAGAAATTGAAGCGTTAGGCGGAAGAATATATCGTATTCCTCGTTTCACTATTTGGAATTTTGGCAAGCAACTCAAGGAATACGACAAGTTTTTCAAGGAACATCCAGAGTATAAAATCGTACATTCTCATATTAACTTGAGTAGTCTTGGCGTGTTGAAAGCAGCCTGTAAGAGCGGCGTTCCTACAAGAATTAGCCACCTTCATTCTTCCAATCTGAAAGGGAATCAAATCACGTTCTCGTACCGTTGTAAAAAATTAGTTTTTCCTTTAATTTCAAAATATTTGACGCACCGCTTTGCTTGTTCTCAGATGGCGGCGCACGACGGGTTCGGAAAAAACAAAGACGTCGTTATTTTTAACAACGGCGTCCTGGCTGAAAAATTTAGATTTAACAATTCTGACAGAGAGAAACAAAGGAAGATATTGGGCTGGAACGATAAACTGGTTCTTCTGAATGTGGCGCGTTTTAACCCGCAAAAAAATCATTCTTTTTTAGTAGATATTTTTAACGAAGTGTTAAAAAGAAGAAAGGACGTAATTTTAGTATTAGTCGGAGTTGGAAATGAACGTGTTCATATTGAAACGCAAGTTAAACAATTAGGGCTTGGCGATTACGTACAGTTTCTAGGAAGCAGAACAGACGTTCCCGCCTTGCTCAACGCCGCCGATCTCTTTGTGTTTCCCTCTTTGTTTGAAGGATTCCCGGTATCGCTAGTCGAAGCGCAAGCCTCAGGCGTTCCTATAATTGCCTCGACTGCAATAACAAAAGAAACTGGTATTACCGACCTAATACGGTTCGTCTCGCTTGACGAATCGCCGAAAGAATGGGCGCGGATCATCTTAGAAGAGACAGAACAAACGAGAAAACCGCGAGAGATTTACGCTGAAGTCGTAAAAAACGCAGGATTTGATATAAAAAATTTAGCCGATAGTTTGGCTGATTTTTATTTGAACGAATATCAAAAGAATTTAGACGTTTAAAAATTTAAACGTTGCAGAAATACGCAATCTTCAGGAAAATGTGATATGAGCGAGTATAAACCGCTTTTGTCGATAATCGTTCCAGTATACAATACGGAATCTTACCTCGCCGAGTGTCTAGATTCTTTATGTAATCAGACGTTGCGCGATATTGAAATAATATGCGTCAACGACGGTTCAACGGACGGTTCATTAGAAATCCTGCGTAAATATGAACAAAAAGATCAACGGATAACTGTCGTTGATCAAAAAAATCAAGGAGTTTCTGTCGCACGTAACAACGGCGTCGCAAAAGCTAGGGGCAAATATATTTTCTTTATGGATTCCGACGATCTAGCAGACGTTCGTTTAGCGGAATACGGGGTTGGATTTGCAGAAGAAAATCAATGTGAAGTAATCAATATTCGTACGCTTGACGATTGTCTTCTGGGCGTCGATATGCCTCGTATCCCCTATGTGAAAAGACTTGCTAACCAAATATGTTTTCAAGATATTCGCGTCTATCATAATATTTCAAGTCAGCAACGAGAATTTTTACAGTATGTTTCTGGCGGCGCGCCTTATAATATTGTTCTAAAAGAATCTTGGCAAAAATATGAAATATCCTTTCCCGCAAATATAGCTATTAATGAAGATTTTTTCGTTTGGTTTCTATTGTATTCCCAAATGAAAAGCATCGGTTTTCTGTTCCCTGAAAACAGACTTTTTATTAGACGCTGGAATCCAACCTCCTCTACTCGAATTAAAATAAAAAGAGTAAAAAACAAAGCGAGTAAACAGTGGGATCAATTTCGTGTTTTTGAGTTATTGCAGAAAAGATTCATCGAAACAGGACAGTTTGATTCACATAGAACGTTGGCGGTTAGATACTTAACTTCGTTACCCAATATGCTTTTTACACTTCCACGAAATGAACGTCGGCGTTTCAAGATCGAGGCTGACAAAATCTGGAATGAAAGAATTGCGGCAATTGTTGCCGATCCCAATATTTTGCTATTGCAAACGAGATTGTTTTGGCTTGGTCTTTATGGCGACTGTCTAACCAATAAAATTGGCGGTCTGTTTGTTATGATGCGTCAGCATATGAGATTCGGTATTAAAAGGTTGCTTAAATTTGCTATAAACATAGTTCCTTCGAGATACGTTACATATTTGCCGCTCAAACTACAGCGGTTGCATAGGAACGCCCCTATGTCTTTTTATCAGTATTAGCGATGAACAATCGTAATAACCTTTATTTTTCAAAAAAGTGGGGAGAGTGCAGAATTGTGCGTAATCAAGAAAAAGGCTTTACAAAATGAATAATACGCAGATTGGTATTGTTACTTATATACACGGAAGTAATTACGGTTGCGTATTGCAACGCTATGCTCTTCAAACTACGTTTCGACATAATTTTACTAACGTTGAAAGTTTAGCTTTTCCTCTCTCTTATTCAGGTAAAAAGTCTTCAGACGGCAAATTTAATCGTTTCTTTTCTTCTGGGTTCTCCACGACTCTGAAAAAAGTAGTTATGTTCATACCGAGACGATTATTTTACGTCTGTTTTGAAAAACCGCAGAGGATATTCAAAAAGAAATTTTTCGTTTGGCGAACCTGTTAGGGCTCGCCGTTTGAAAAAGTGGGGAAAGTACAGAATATTGAGTAACGCCGTTTATATGTATGACTATAGTCGCGTTCTTTGGCGACTGTCAATTAAGCGTCGATATAAGGGACGTTTAACGAGTACACAGAAAAATTAACCTTGCGGACCGTTGACGTCTTTAATAACTTGGTATTTGTAGACGCCTCCGTCTTCGTATTTCCTGTTCTGGATTTCGTCGTTAATCTGCTGGAGATGGCGGTTGACGGCGCGTTGCTTGTCGAAGCCCGAGCCGCGATAAGGAGTTCCCCAACTCGCTTGGGCTCCGAGCGTCAATATGTTGCGCATATCTTCGCCGTAGAAATGGTGCCAAGTCGTGCAAAGAAGTCCGAAATAACGTTTTTCCGTCGCGTTTTTGCCCAAACTGACAATACCGAAAGTTTCGCGCCACGGACAAGGAACGACTTCAAACCCCTTGGAAGCGAAATATTCGGAAGTCGGCCACGTTTCCTTTTCTTTCGGTCTGCCGTACTGCCAATCGCAAATTAAAACGTCTTTAGGCAATTTGTCGATCAAGCCTTTCGTCGTCGCGTTTGCTCCGACGACGTAGCCGCCAAAATCGGCGCCGCTAATTAGCATGTCGTGCCACATCATCATACGACAGTCTCGCTCTTTCAGCAGATCGTGGAAGAAAACCAGCCAATCGGCGAGTTTGTCGACGTAATCTCCGCCGCGTCGCGCGAGAAAACTAGACCCCGAAGAATAGGCTTCGTCGCAGCCAATATGGAAGAACTTTGGCGAATCGAAGGTTTCGTAGAGTTCGACGACGCATTCGGCGAGCGTTTTTCGCGCTTCTGGATTGAGAACGTTCCAAGTCCAACCGTCGGGCTCGAAGAGCGGCTCGAAATCCGGGTAGCGGTCGAGCGTCGTATGCTTGCCGACGGAAACGCGCGCTTCCGTCGCGTGTCCGAAGAGATTCATTTGCGGAATCAATTCAATTCCAAGTTCTTTGCCGAGCGCGACTAGACGTTTGACGTCTTCTTTGGTCGTATGATATTGATCCCAATATAATTCGGGGTGGTTTTGGAACGGGAAGGTTCCCCAAAATTCAATCACGGCGTAATTGAACTTGTAATAAGCGGCGATACGAATCGCTTGTTCGATTCGCGAAAGATCGGTTTCAGGGAACCAGCAAAGGTGTATTCCGCGAAAAGCCAGCGCGGGCTGGTCGTACAATTCCAAGCCGGGCACGAAACTACGCGACAATTTGGCGGAATTGGAATCGCCGAAGGCTTCCGCCAGTTGGCGCAACGTTTTTAACGCGTCGCGCGCGCCCACGACGTCGGAACTTGCGATAATCAACTTGCCTTGAGCCGTCTCGCGACGGTTCATAATATCGAAAGGCGCGACGTCGCCGGAAGTCGACGCGTCGGCTAACGTCAGCATACTCGTCGCGTTTGACGCGGCGAAAAATTTGTCTTTCGACGCGTCGAGCTTTGCGAGAAAATTTTTCTCTTTTTCGTCGGCGCCTTCGGTTTTTTGAACCGCTTCAAACGCGCTTGCCAACGATTTGCATTCGACTTTAATTTGCGCGTTGTAATATTTGGCGAAGAAATTACGCGTCAGTTGCGTCGCGGCGTCGATTTGTTCCGTCGATTCGTTGAAAAATTCGTCGGGCAGGACGATCTCGCAACAAAGATTGTCGTTAAAAACAACGACGTCGGAATTGTATTCGACGAAATTCGGCGCCGGGATAAGACGCGCGTTGTAGAGCGCTTGCTCCGCCGCGACGTCGTAACCGAAAGTCGAGGCGAGCGACGATAAAACTAAGACGAAAGAGAACAAAAAGGCGCCGACTGTTTCGGAGTCGAGCGCGCGAAAGCTATTTCGTGACATAATAACGCCTTAGAAAAAAGGGAAGGGAATTTATTAAAAACGACGGCGGATCAAGAACGCGTTTAATTGAGTTCGCGTTCCGCCGCGACGATCAATTTTTTGACTTCGTAGGGATCTGAACATTCGCGCAACGAGTCGAGAAAACCGGGCTGGCGCAAAACTCGCGCAAGACGACCTAACGCGCGGAGATAACTCGCGTCGGTTTGACAGCACAACAAGAAAAAAACGTCCGTCAAATTATCGAAGCCGCCCCCGAAGGGAACGCCGCGAGGAGAGACGCCAAGCGCGAGAAAATCTTCTCCAAGCAGATCGGGGCGCGGTCGTCGAGGGTGCAGAATCGCCGCGCCGACGTCGAGCGCGGTCGACGCCATCTCTTCGCGTTCGCGCAACGCTTCCGCCATTTGTTCGGCGTCCCATAATTTACCCGTGTTTTCCGCCAATTTTGCCATTTCGCGAAGAACCGACGCCTTGGTTTTCGCGGCAAATTGCAGGTCGATCGCGTTGACGTCAAGTAGAGCGTCAAGCGAAACTTCGTCGACGATTTCTTCGTCGGAAGACACGACGTCTTCAAGTTGCGCCGTTTCTTCTTCGGCGAGCCGCGTCATTTCGTTTTCCATCCACAAAACGACGTCTGGCAACGCAAAATTCCACTTGCCTTGGACTTTGCGCCCTTTCAAAATATCTTTTTCCGCCAACTTTTGAATCTCTTTTGACGAGCGATTCAAAAATTTCGCCAATTCTTCCAGCGTGTACGCGCGTTGCATTGAAAACCTTTCGAACTACCGTTGCGATTTCTTGGAACGACTCTTGCGATATTTTAGCGCTTTTTGAAGGCGTTGACAAGCGTTTTGACAATAAAAGAGACGACTCCGAGTTTTTTTGTCGACGTTTAGAGCGCTAAAGCGTCGGTTTTTACGGCGTCAAGAAATAAAAAAGGAGGTCTTACGACCTCCAGACAGGGACAATGTGCAAATTAAACTTTTTGAGATTTAGGGCGCGACGCATATTTCGCGCCCTCGCCGTCTTCCTCAATTTTGGAGGATTTCAGGCAGATTTTCAGCGCCGCCTTGGTAAACGTCGGCGTTTGGAACGTAACTCGGCAAGGTTGAATTATCAATATTCGCGTTGGAGTCGTAATTCGTTTGAACGTTCTCGTTTAAAAAGTTCGGGTCGACGGTTTGTTGGATCGTCGGATCCGTTCCTTGAATTTGCGGATAAGCGCCGCGACTGACGACTTGAGGCGAGGTGAATCGATAGTTGACGTATCGACCGGCGTCTCGTTCGCGCGCTCTGCGCCAAGCGTCAAAGTACGCTTTGTTCGCCCAAGGACCTTCCGCGAGGGTTACGCCGTTATATTCGAGCAAGGAACCTTTGCGGTAATTCAAGTTGACGATCGACAAGTTATAGTCGATGACGGTGCGGTAATATCGCGTTTCGGCGTCGGCCAGCTCTTGTTGCGCCGACAAAACTTCGTACAACGTCGTCTTATTGAGCAGGAAGGAGGCGTTGACCGCGCGGACTTGCTTTCTAGCGGCGCGCAAAACGGCAAGGTAATTTTCAATCAAGTGATAATTGCGCTCAATGTCTCGATATAGGTCGGAAAGGTTGTGAACCAATTCCAGCTCTTGTTCCTGTAAAATCGCCTTTTCTCTTGCAAGCGCGAGTTCCGCGTTTCGAACGGCGGCCATTTCGCGACGGAAGCCAAGCGTGATTTGGGAAGTGACGCCGAGCCCCCAGTTTTGGTAGTCGCCTCTGACTAAACTGCCGATCGCGTTGGGCTTTTTATTGGTCGAGTCGATCAAGTCTCGTCCAAGACCATGGAAACGATACAAACCTTCTAAATCGATTTGCGGCTTCAAGTAGTTGCGTTGCGCGATAAGTTCCAACTCGCGTTTTTTCACGATCCACTTCTGTTTGCGCAACTCGGGGGCGCGCGCCAAGCCTTCGGCGACGATTTCTTCCCAAACGTATCGAACTTTTGCGACGGTCGGTTCGTCGACCGGCTTGATCAAACGACCGTCCGTTGGGGCGACGCCGATCATATAACGCAAGAGTTGTTCGTTTTTGTACAGGTTGCTTTGCGCTTCTTGCGCGGCGACTTTGAACGTCTGGTAGTTCATTTCCGCTTGCGCTAGATTTTGCGCCGTGCCTTGCGGACGACCGATCTTGCTTTGCGCGTCGACCGTGCGCCAAGACTGCAACGCCGCTTCGTAACCCGCCGCCGCCGCGCTCAAATTACGATACGCGTAGTAGAGGTTCCAATACGTTTCTTCAATGTCTTGCAACGTGTTGCGAACGCCCATTTCGAAGTCGACGAGCGCGACGTCCGTATTGATACGGGCGATCACGACGCCCGCGCTGTTGCCCATCGTGCCGTTCGGACCGGCGATTCGGTTGTACTCGACGCCCGCGCCGCGGAACAACGGCTGAGTGAACCCGGCTTCAACGTAACTTGTCCACGCCGACCCCCAGTAACGATTGGTTCCGTTGCCCGCGTCGTAACCGGCGCCCGAACTGACGTAGACGTTTCCGCCTGTCGCGACCGTTTTAGCCAACGACGTTTGGAACGTGCCCGTTTCGGCGTAGGTTCCCTGGCTGGAAATATAGGCTTCGTTGTAATTATACGCGTTGTCGACGTCTTGCCACGAGATTTTCGAACTCCAAATCGCGTCGAACGCGGAAAGCGCCGCTTGAACGCCCGCCGTCGGGTTCGATTCTACGATCGCCGGATCGTAGACCGTCATCGACGCGCTAGGAGAAGAAAGCAACAACGTAGGCGTGCCGCTGACGCCGGACGCGGCAAAATTAATGCCGCTCAGTTGACGCAACACTTTGCTGTTTTCCAACGCCATTTGACGCACTTCGTCGAGCGTCAAGAGCCATTCTTCTTTGGGGTCGGGATTGTCCAACGAAAGGGGGACGATCGCGTTTTTCACGTCGTCCAACGACGGAACGCATTCGTCCGGGTATTCTATGCGGAGTTGCTCGGCAATATACTTGCTTTGAGCGTTTCCGCGAGGATGCAAGAACTTTGGCTGTTGCGGCTGGCATCCTGCGACAACCGCCCCAATCAAAACGCTCGCGACAAGCGTTTTTAAACTAATACGTCGATTCATTGGATTGTCCCTGTCCGATTAAACGACTGATTCCGAAAAGTCGGCTGAAACGAAGCCTCGATCGATCGTAGGTCGTTTCACGCAACTATAATTCATACAGTAACCAATTTCTTTACGATTGTAAATCGCAAAAACGCAGTTTTCTGCACGTCCGTTAAAATCGTTATCGTCGTCAAAGATTTTCTCTTGAGAAAATATTCTAGTTTTTTCCACTTTTTAGGTAGATTTTCTCAAGAAGCTTCGAATAAGGAATAATCGTCAAAATTTTTGTATTCTCTTTGTTTTTGATAAAATTCCTATCTTGTAAATAATTCCCATAAAAAAACGTCCCGCGCTATAAACGCGAGACGCTATGAAGTTGCCAAAGACTACAAATCGTCAAAGACTAAAGTTGCCAAAAACTACAAATCTAAAGGAGTGTTGGCAATTAGTTGTAGTAATTCATATGATTTTGGCAAGGAACGACGTTCGAATCCGGGATTTCGCGAACCCAAATGTTTCGGAATCGGGTCGTGTTGTTGTGGTCTTGAATTTGGATCGGCTCGCGATCGGCGTGCGGCTGATATTGAGGCGTGCGATGGAAGAACGTGTCGCCCTTGATCGCCCAGTGGTTTTGGACGACGCAACCGTTAAGAAGAACGGTAATATAAGCCGGACGAATAACTTCGGCGACAAATTCATTGCCGTTTTCGTCTTTTTCCGTGCGAAGAATCGGACGAGTGAAGATAATATCGTACGTTTGCCATTCGGTCGGTTTCTTCACGGCGTTGACATACGGCGGGAATTGCTTGTAGATCGAGCCGCATTGTCCTTCGAAGTACGTCGGGTTTTCGTAAGAATCAAGAACTTGAAGTTCGTAGTGATTCATCAAGAAAATACCGCTGTTGCCGCGACCTTGACCCGTAGCGTTCGGATTGTCGACCGGCGGACAGGCGAATTCAACGTGAAGTTGGCAACTTCCGAACTTTTCCTTCGTAAAAATGGCGCCGGAACCGGGTTTGCAAGTCAAAACGCCGTCGGCGACGTCCCATTTTCCGCCTTCCCAAGCGTCAAGATTCGTGCCGTCGAAAAGGACGATCGCGTCCGACGGGGCGTCCTTAGGAGTTTCACCGGGCGTGACGATGGGCGGTTCTTTCCAATCGATTCCCATACGGAAATCGCCGCCGCGAAATTCGCGAGCGTCTTGAGAGTAAGCGACGGAAGCGAACGTCGCGACGCCGACGACTAACAAAAACGAGAACAAAGCGCGTTTCATTAAAAAATCTCCAATTAATCGCGTTAGTAAACGAAGGTCTGACGAAAACGGGCGCTTGACGTCGGAAAATTTTCCGAGGCGTCGACTTGCCCAAACGTCCAAGTTTAGTTTATTATTCCAATTTTCTAATGAAAATCAAGAGCGCGTCCCTTTTTTTTCTTTTTTTGACGCCTATTTTTGGCAAATTGTCAAATTGCGTTTTTTACGGGAGGCTTTTTGTTTACTTTTGACGTTTGTCGACGATTTAGTCGACGTTTTGGAGTTAAGATTACCGAAACTAGGAGACATATTTTGCGAGAAAACAAAATTCTTTCAACCTTTTTGTTCTTTTTTATTGTGAACAAACCGTTTTCGGTTATACTGTAACATAGCGTAGAAACGGAACGCGACCGTTTCGTTGGACGTTCCTCGTAGAGGTTCGGAAGGAAGATTCACGCGGAATCGAGATGAGAAAGACTGTTTGATGACAAGCAACAATAACGTCGACAATGCGTCAAACGTCGTGAACGACGGTTTTATTTCGGGCAACGACTTTATTTCAAGCGGCGTCAATGAAAGCGGCGTCAATGAAAGCGGCGTCGTAAATTCGGCGTCGCGACGCGACGAGAAAAAGGCGTCGTCTTTTTCTTCGATTCTAACCGACTACGATTTCTACTTGTTAGGCGAAGGAAAGCATTGGAAGACTTACGAGAAACTTGGCGCTCATTTGAGAATGATCGACGGACTGGAAGGCGTCAATTTTATCGTGTGGGCGCCGAACGCCGATAAAGTTTCCGTTATTGGCGATTTTAACGAGTGGGACGGTCATAAAAACCCAATGTTCAAGCACTATCCGTCTGGACTTTGGGAAACTTTTATTCCGGGCGCGCGCGAGGGCGATCTTTATAAGTATCGTATCGAAGCAAACGGACAAATTTCCGAACGTTCCGATCCTTACGGATTTTACGCCGAAGTCGCTCCGAAAACGGCTTCCGTCGTCGCCAATTTGGACGCTTATGTTTGGGACGACGAACGCTGGTTGCGCGAAAGGGAAGCTGACGACGTCGCGTGGTTGCATAAGCCCGTCTCCGTGTACGAACTTCATCTTGGCAGTTGGCTTCGCGACGAAGAAATTCCAGATCGCCTGCTTTCGTATCGTGAAATTGCCGACCGTTTAATCGATTACGTTAAAAAGACGGGTTACACGCACGTCGAGCTTTTGCCGATCTCCGAACATCCTCTTACGGCAAGTTGGGGTTACCAAGTCATCGGTATGTACTCTGTGACAAGTCGTTACGGTTTGCCCGAAGATTTTATGTATTTCGTCGACAAATGTCATCAAAACGGAATTGGAGTCATTGTCGACTGGGTGCCCGCGCATTTTCCCAAAGACGGGCACGGGTTGCGCCGATTCGACGGGACGGCTCTGTACGAATACGAAGACCCACGAAAAGGCGAACATCGAGACTGGGGAACCTTGGTCTTCAATTATTCGCGAAACGAAGTTCGGAATTTTCTTATTTCCAACGCGCTCTTCTGGTTGGACAAATATCACGTCGACGGTCTGCGCGTCGACGCCGTCGCCTCGATGCTTTATCTCGATTACAGTCGCGAAGACGGGGACTGGGAGCCAAACAAATACGGAGGGCGCGAGAATCTTGAGGCGATCGATTTCCTTAAAGAAATGAACGTTCAGACGCACGGACAATATTCCGGCGTTTTAACGATCGCCGAAGAGTCGACCGCTTGGCCGGGCGTTTGTAGACCCGTTGACGAAGGCGGGCTGGGATTCTCGATGAAATGGAATATGGGCTGGATGAACGACACGCTGAGGTATTGTCGAGAAGACCCGCTCTATAGGAAGTATCATCACGACCAACTAACGTTCGGCTTGACTTACGCGTTTTCTGAGAATTTCATTTTGCCCATTTCGCACGACGAAGTCGTTCACGGAAAAGGCACGGTCATTGGGAACGCGCCGGGCGATTTATGGCAAAAATTCGCGCTTTCGCGTTTGCTTTATAGTTATATGTGGGCGCATCCGGGCAAGAAGTTGCTCTTTATGGGTTGCGAATTTGGTCAATGGAAGGAGTGGAATTTCGACGAATCGCTCGACTGGGGGCTGTTGCGATACGACGAAACGCACGGCGGTCTTCAGCGTTGCGTCTCCGACTTGAATTTGATTTATCGCAACGAAAGGGCGCTTCACGAATTAGATTTCGATTGGCGCGGATTTGAGTGGATAAATTGTCAAGATTGGGAAGAGAGTCTTCTTTCGTTTGCGCGCAAAGCGGAAAATCCAAGCGATCATATCGTGGTAGTCGCGAATTTTACGCCGGTTCCGCGTCGCAAGCTAATTGGAACTCCGGCGCCCGTCGATTATCGGGAAATCTTTTGTTCGGACGCGCCGGTTTACGGCGGTAGCGGCGTTGGAAACGGCTTGGTCAAAATCCGTCGTATACCCAGCGACAATAGGCGACAGTCGATCGAAGTTTTGATTCCGCCGCTTGGCGTCTCCTTCTTTAAACCCGTCTGGAATACCGACGGCGTTAAACGATAAACGGAGACGTTTGACGAATTTTTGGAATTTGTTCATATTTTTAGGGCTCTTTTCGCGCAACGATGCGCCGGGGGGGCTCGACGTCGTTTGCGTTGTTGCAATAATATTCGTTTTGAAAGTTTGTCCAAGCGACGTTGCTTTCCAAAGGCGAGCGCTTCGGCGCCAGCGAAGGAGGAATCCGTTGAGATTTGCCGTTATTAGCGATATTCATAACAATCTTGAGGCGTTTCGTACTGCGCTTGACGATATTTCGAAGCAGAACGTCGAAAAAATTTGTTGTTTGGGCGATTTATTAGGGTACGGTCCTAACCCGCTTGAATGCGTCGATTTGATGATGGATTTGAGGAAAAAAGGGAAGGTGGAAACCTGTCTTTTAGGGAACCACGATCAAGCGACTTTATTCGATCCGGAAGGTTTCAACGCCGTCGCGGAGGCGGCCGTTTTCTGGACGCGCGGTAAGTTGGAAGGCGCGCGAGGCGCGCGTGCCGCAGGACGTTGGGATTTTCTTGGCGAGATTCCGCGGATGGTTCAAAAAGACCCCTTTATGTTTGTTCACGGCTCGCCGCGCAATCCTTTGAGCGAGTACGTCTTTCCAGAAGACGTCGACGACAAGGAAAAAATGTTAAAGTTGTTTTCGCTCGTTAAGAAGTATTGTTTTGTCGGTCATACGCACGTGCCTGGCGTCTTTGTTGAAAAATCGGCGGGATCCGAATACGATTATTACGCTTATGAGGACGTCGCGCGCGATTTTGACGGCGTTTTTCCTCTTGGCGATCAGAAATTGATCGTCAACGTTGGATCGATCGGACAGCCTCGCGATATGGATCCTCGTTCTTGTTACGTCGTCGTCCAATACGAAGAGGGCGGATCGAATAATAGGATAGAATATCGTCGCGTTTCTTACGACGTCGAGAAGACGGCAAACGATCTTATGCAGATTGAAGAGCTTAAAGATTATGATTTCTTGTGGAGACGCATCAAGGAAGGACGTTGAACGCGGGTTTGCGTCGTCGTTTCTTGCGACGTTCTATACGGCGTTCCTTGCGGCGTTCCTTGTAGCGCGACGTAGTTGAACGCGTCGGATTGGTTAAATTTAGAGTGTATTGCGCGTATTAAGACGTTTGAGCCGTTGGATTGCGTTAGCGTAATTTTGCGACTGGGCGTCTTTTTTAATATTAGTTGATTTAAAACACTAGGCTCGACGAAGACGTCGACGTTGAAACGACATATTTATGAAAACCCCGAAACTTCCGCCCCTTCAGCCGCCCCAGATTCCAAATTCTATGAAGAGGGGGCTTGATCAAAAAGAACCGCCAAAATCAAATTTCTTCTTTATTTTGATGACGACCTTCTTGATCGTCTGGACTTTCCAGTTGTTCCGTTCGCGCGAGCCGGAACCGAACGACGTCGCGATCGACGTTGAAGCGACGACGCCCGAAAGCGCGCCGGTTTTGCAGGAAGAAGACCTTGCCAAATTGCCGACGGAATTTGTCGAATCCGCCCAAAAAGCGCGCGAAAACGTCGAACCTCGGTTTGTCGCGTTGGGATCCCTCGATCCGAACGATCCTTACCGAATGCTCGTCACGCTTACCAACCGCGGCGCCGCGTTGACGCGCGTGGAACTTAACGAAAGCGCGTATGCGGACAACCAAGATTCGACGGGATATTTGGGGCAAATCGTCGTCGACGAGTCCGTCGCGTGGAACGAGTCGAGCTTAGGATTATGCGGCGTAAGAGCGCAAGTCGTCGGAAAGGGTTCGCCCGCCGAACGCGCGGGAATCGAGCGCGGCGATTTGATCGTCGGAATGACCGACGCGTCGAACACGGTTTTTCCCGTTCGTGAATTTAAAGACCTGCGCGAAGCGTTGTTGAAAACTCGTCCGGGCGATTCCGTGAAATTTTTGGTCTACGACGCCGAAACGCTCGAGAAAAGCGAGTCGTTTCGCGCGATACAGGGCGATTTGGCGAAATTAAACGCCGCAGGCGCCGGTTCGCGCGGTTTTATGCAAGAACTTGCAGCCGACAATGAAGACGAAAAAGCCGAGAAAGACGCCGACAAGGAACAAACGCAAGCGGTAGTCGACGTTGCGAGCGCGGAGACCGCGGCGCAGGAGACGACGGACGCGTCCGCGTCTGAAGAGAATTCGGAAGCGAAACCGTTCAAGGAAATCGATTTGCTCGCGGAATTGGGCGATCCGAAAGGCGTGGTAGTCGAGCTGACGCGCGCGCCTTTGTCCGTTATTCGTCCAAGCGGTCTAGTTCGCGATTACGCCGACTACGTTGATTTGGCGGGGCTTCAAGGCGCTTCGCACGGAAACAACGACGCGCTCTACCTGGCGGAAGGCAAAACCGACGCGCATATTCGCAAAATGAACGGCGACCCCGCGTCGTTTCTTACGACGTTCTATAGCGTCGACGACGACAAATTAGCCGTATGGGCGCCGCAACCCGCTCAAAAGGGCGCCGCTATGAAGGACGCGCCGCGTTCAGCCTTACTCGACAAAGAATTAGGGGGCGTCGATCTGCGCAACGGATATTGGGATTACGTCGAAAAAGAGTCGAGCGAGAACGTCGCCGTTTTCCGTAAATTGTTGCTTGAACGTCGACTCGAGGTCGTTAAGAAGTACGAGCTTGTTCGAACCGACGCCGACGATTCTAACCCGAATCGTTCCGACGCTTTTGTTAAAAACGGACGCGCCTATCATCTCAAATTGACGGTTGAGACAAGAAACTACAATCCGAACGCGAGTCGAACGTTCTCTTATTTAATGGACGGTCCCGCAGGCTTGACGTTAGAAGGCGCTTGGTTTTCCGCCGGTCGTAAAACCGGACCCGGCTGGGGCGCTTACGGTATGCGCGACTTAGTCGTTTCGATTAATGATCGGAAGACGTTTAACGTCGTTAAATGTTGGGACGTCGCGCAAGATAAAACGCTTCAAAGCGACGAAATCAAGGTCGACTTCCTCGGCGTCGACGGTCAATATTTCCAATGCACGGCTTTACCCGTCGCAAGCGAAGGCGAGACTCCGCAATTTGCTTACGCGCCGATTCGCGTCGGCGCGCGCGCGATGGATCATATGGACTTTACCGACGTTTCGTTCCGGCTTCGTAGCGACGAGAAGACGCTCGCGCCCTATGGACAAAAGGGCGATTCCTTCGCTCAAGAGTTCGTCGTCTTTACCGGTCCGAAGCGCCGCGACGTGACCTCCGATTACGGATTGAGTAAGACGATCGTTTACGGGTGGTTTTCTTGGGTCGCGATTCCCCTCGTTTGGATTCTGCACTTCTTCCACGACTACGTCGTCTTTAATTACGGTCTGGCGATTATGATGCTGACCGTTTTGGTTCGATTGTGCTTGTTCCCGTTGAGTCGCAAACAAGTCGCAAGTTCGATGAGAATGCAAAAGTTGCAGCCCGAAATGGCGGCTTTGAAGGAGAAATACAAGGATAAGCCGCAAGAAATGATGGCGGCGCAACAGGCGCTTTTCAAGAAGAACGGCGTCAATCCGTTGAGCGGCTGTCTGCCGATCTTCATTCAGATGCCGATATTTATCGGTCTTTATCGCGCGTTGTCGATGGACGTCAGTCTATACGGCGCGCCCCTCTTTTCCAGAAGCGTTCGTTGGTGTTCGAACCTTGCGGCGCCCGATATGGCGTTCGACTGGAGCGGATTTTGGAACAACGTCGGGTGGTCTAGCTTCAATATGAGCGGTCGCGGCTTCCTGTCGATGTTTTGCCTTGGTCCCTACCTCAATATTTTGCCGGTAATTACGATCATACTCTTCTTAGTTCAGCAGAAGCTAATGGTTCCGCCCGTCGTCGGCGACGACGAACAGGCGCGCCAACAGCGTTCGATGCGCCGAATGATGAACTTTATGATGATTTTTATGGGCTTTATGTTCTTTAAAGTTCCAAGCGGTTTGTGCGTTTATTTCATTGTTTCGAGTCTCTGGGGACTCCTCGAACGAAAGATGACGCCGAAAAAAGAGCTGGAATTCAATCCTCGATCGAGCGACTCCATCGCCGTTGCGTCGCAAACCAGTTCCGTCGCGGGCTTCGAGTCGAAAAAGGACAAGTTGCGATTTAAGTCGACGACCGGTCGCAGTTATAAGACCTATGAAAGGAAACGCGACGGCAAAGGTCGACGAATCTTTACCGAACAGACGCAAGAGAAGAGCAAATTGCGCGCGTGGTGGGACGAGGTGGTCGAACGCGCCAAAGAGCAACAGAAATTGGCTAAGGCGGAATATGAAGATCGACCGATCTTGAATTCTAAGAAGCGAAAACGATAGTTTTTCGAGCCGATTTGCAGCGAACGCGTCGCCTCCGTCAAACGTTATGCGAACGAGACGGAGGCGTTTTTTTCATTCTCGAGAAAGAAGTCTTGGAAGCGACAACGTTGATGGAAAACAAAATCGAAGAAAGCGGCGCGCCCCTGAACGTAGTATTATACGAGCCCGAAATTGCGGCGAACGTCGGAGCGATCGGACGAACGTGCGTCGGTTTAGGCGCGAAATTATGGCTGATCGAGCCGTTGGGGTTTCAAATTGACGATCGTAAATTAAAGCGCGCGGGGCTCGATTATTGGCCGAATCTCGATTGGGAAACGGTTCCGAATTGGGAGGTTCTCAAGCGAAGAATCGCGGAAACAAAGGGGAAGGTCGAGTCGGAACGGCGCTTTTATTATCTGACAAAAAAGGGCGCGAGAAGCTACGATTCCGTTTCTTTTCGTTGGGGCGACGTCGTTGTTTTTGGTTCCGAGTCGCGCGGCTTGCCCGAGTCGTTTGTCGCGGACGAAACGAGAACGTTAAGAATCCCGATTAGACCGCAAATTCGTTCGTTAAATTTAAGCGTAAGCGTGGCGATCGTCGGTTTTGAAGCGAGAAGACAATTACAATTCTGACCAATACGTAAGAATCAATACGCTCTAAGCAACAAAAAAGCCTTCCCAAAAGGAAGGCTTTTAAACTATCGTCAAGTGGAGGATAACGGGTTCGAACCGATGACCTCATGGCTGCCAGCCATACGCTCTCCCAACTGAGCTAATCCCCCGAAAAATCAAGACCAAGGAAAGTGGAGGATAACGGGTTCGAACCGATGACCTCATGGCTGCCAGCCATACGCTCTCCCAACTGAGCTAATCCCCCAGAAACAAACAATCTCCAAGGTCTTGAAATGGAGGATAACGGGTTCGAACCGATGACCTCATGGCTGCCAGCCATACGCTCTCCCAACTGAGCTAATCCCCCAACTCTCGATCAACCAGTCTTTCGACCGACCAACCTTTAAATTTCAAAAGAAGTATAACGCCTTATTCCGTTCCGTCAACCTTCTTTTTTAAAATTTGTTTTTTTTCGCTTAAAACAGACGCGATCGTTTATGGAAAGTTATGCAAAGATTCCAAACGACGTTCGCGCAACGGAGGCGGGATTACGAATCCACGAATTAAAAACGCCAAACGATCCGACCAACGGTAAGCCGTAGAATGAAATTCGGCGGTTGGAATTCACCCAAAAAACAACGATTTCAGGCGAGTTTCCGCGTAGTTCTTGCGTTTACAATCCAAAAACAACGCCTCTACGGGCGTTTTTAACCGCAAGCGCAAAATTTACGTCGTCCATTCTTCCAACCTAACCGCCGCGTTATATGCGGCGGCTTACCGTGAACGATTATTTTAAAAGTTATTCCGCCGCGTTGAAGAAGAAACGACTTTCCGGCGCGACGTCTCCCGTCGTATAGAGGTCTTCGACCTTGATTTCTCCGACGAAATTATCGAGCCACTTGAATTCAAGGTCGTTGAAAGTCGCGCTTGTCGTCAAACCTAACGCGTCAAAGGAAACGGCGAACATAATTTCGTTCTTTTCCGCTTTGTACGCGACGGCGCCGGAATCTTTCCAGCTCCAATCTTCGATTTTGTCGCCTTCAAATTTTGCCAACGACGCTTTAGTTCCGTCGTACTTGGCGCCGATCAGCACGTCGCCGCCGACGAATCCAGAATTGAGGTTCTTGTCGACGTTCAACAGTAGGCAAAGTCCGTCGAGCGCGTCGGCTTTAATATCCTCGTTCGTTTTTGCATAGAAATAGAAATTCTTATCGTCGCGCGTCGCTTTGAACTCTATGAAATCGTTGCGTCCCGTTTCGTTGACGTAATGCGTTTGACCGGCGCCGGAGAAATCGCGCTTGACGGTCTCGTTACGCCAATCGGCAAACGTTAAGTCGACGTCTTGCCATTGTTCGAACCCGCCGTTCAGGTCGATCGTCTTTTTCGCGGTAAATTTCGGAAGAGCGGGCGCGCCTTTGTATTTGCGAATACCGTCGACCGCTTGCAAATAATAGGCGTCGAGATGTCCGCCCTTCATCGGCTCAATGTCGCGACTATATTCGCGATTATATTGATCGACAAAGACGCCTCGACCGTCGCCGTAGTCCCAACGTCCGGCGATCCATTCGTTCCACCCGGTGATCATTACGTAAGGCGGATCGAGTTCGTAAGCGCGCTTCCATTGTTCGGCAAAGTTGCGTCCTTCGTCCGTCGCGAGGTCTTCCTCAATTTTGCCGTTGCAGAAACTACGACCGCGCGCCATACCCGAACTCATAAACTTAACGGGCGATTTAGGCTCGCGACTCAAATTTTGCGCGACGGAAACGTTCACTTGTTCCGGCGTGTTTTCATCGATCGACCAACCGTAAGGTTGCGGATACGCCGCTTCCCAGTGCCACGCGTTTTGCGTGTTGACCATTTCAAAGGGCCAATGCGCGCGTCGCAAGGTCAATTTTTCTTTGATCGTCGGGTCGGTAATCGCGTTTGGATCGCCGATCATCAACGGTTTGCCGTCAAGTTGGAACAGAAGTTCGTCGTACTTGCCCGTTCCGTAAACTTCTTTCCAAAGTTTGGCGGCGGTCTTGTCCGTCTCCGTATTGAGCATAAAGGTAATTTGAGGCGTTCGACCGCCTTCGGCGCGAATTTGTTTCATCACGTTGCAAATCGCGGCGACCGTCGCGGGGTAGGTGACGTAGTTCGTCGTGTCAAAGACGAGGAAATCGACTCCGGCGTCGGCTAAAAGTTGCAAATGACGACGGATAACCCACGGGTCTTTATTGTTGTAATAACCGTAGAGCGGCTCGCTCCAGAAATACATCGCGTGTCCCGGCGCCCACAAATCCGACTTGCTCGCTTCCGTATCCTTGAGGTCCTCGGGCGGTAGTTTGGCGAGAATTTTTGAGACGTCGTAAGGACCGTCGCACCAATGACACTTGGCGACGGTCTCGTCTACCCACAAGAAATAGAACATTCCGACGCTTTTATTGGCGCGAACTTGCGTCGACGCGTTTGAAGATTGAACGATTCGTCCCAACGAGTCGGCGGCGCCCCAAGGCGTTCCTTCCGATTGCGCGAAAACCGCGCTAGAAAGGGCAAGAACTAGCGTAAACGCCAGCGTTGTCAAATATTTCATAATTATTCCTTTTCAAAGCGATAAAAGAACGACGTCGTTAGAGATTCGCGTCGATTAATTCTTGTAGCTTGGCTTGTTTTTGCACGCCCGTTAAGCGCGAGACGGACTTGCCGTCCTTGAAAAGAATCAGCGTTGGAAGGGAAGCGACGGCGTATTTGACCGCCAAATTCGCGTTGTTCGTTACGTTGACTTTGGCGACGACCGCCTTTTCTTCGTTTGCTTTTGCCAGCGCGTTCAACACGGGAACGAGCAGGCGACACGGTCCGCAAGACGTCGACCAGAAATCGACAAGGACGGGACGCTTTTCTTGCAAAACTACGGCGTCGAAATCGACTTCGTTTAATTCGATCGTTTCGCTCATTATTGAAATCCTTCCTTTAAATGAAAGAATACGGAAAAACGCCGACGAGACTTGCGTTTCGACGGCGTTCTTTTAGACGTAATCTACAGACTTTTTTTTTACGCGCAAATTTTACGCGATAAGATCAAAGAAAAAATTATTCTTCGTCTTCTTTAAGTTCGGCTTTCGCGATAATTTCTTGTTGAATATTGCCCGGAACGACGTCGTATCGATTGAATTCGATCGTGTAGCTTCCCTGACCGCCCGTCATACTGGCGAGCGTACGGTTATACGTCGTGACTTCCGCGAACGGGACTTCCGCCTTGACCGTTTGGTATCCGCCGCCCGCGTCTTCGACGCCGAGAGGACGCCCGCGGCGCGCGGCCACGACGTCGGAATTGACGTCGCCGACCTTGTCGACCGGGACGGTGACGTCAAGATTCACGATCGGCTCGAGCAGAGCCGGCTTGGCGTCCATAAAGGTGACCTTGAACGCGTTCGACGCCGCGGTACGGAACGCTTGTTCGTTACTGTCGACCGGGTGATATTTTCCGAAGTGAACTTCGATGCACAGGTCTTGGACGTGATAACCGGCGATGACGCCCTTTTCCATACGATCTTTAAAGCCTTTGTCGATCGCGGGCATAAAGTTCGAAGGAATCGTACCTCCGACGATGGAGTCGATCCACAGGAAGTTGTTTTCCGGGAAATACTTCCATTCTTTCATAGACGGGAAGCGATTCTTGTCCGTCGCGAATGCTTCGGGATCCGTGCCTCCGGGGAACGGATACATACGAATATGAACTTCGCCGAACTGACCCGCGCCGCCCGATTGTTTCTTGTGACGGTACATTCCTTCCGCTTTTTGTTGGATCGTTTCGCGGTAAGGAATCTTTTGCTCTTTGGTGTCCAATTCAACCTTGTCGCGACGCTTCAGGCGTTCTTGCAAGACTTGCAAGTGCAGTTCGCTCATACCGGTGATAACGAGCTGTTTCGTCTGTTCGTTGCGTTCGACTTTGAACGTGGGGTCTTCTTCCGCCAACTTGCCGAGCGCGCCGGAGACTTTCGCTTCGTCGCCGCGATTCTTCGGCGCGGCGGCAAGACCGACCATCGGAGTTGGGAAAACGCTATCGGGAACGGAAATTTCGCCAAGGGTGGAGCCAAAACCGACTTCGTCCGTCTTCGTAACGGCGACGACCATACCCGGCGTCGCTTCGTCGACCGGCGTCAATTCGTTCGCCAAAACTTCGAACAACTGAGCCGGTTTGAATCCTTTGCGCGAGCCGATGAGAGGAACGGACGCGCCGGTCTTCAACGTGCCGGACAAAACGCGCATATAGTTGATCTTCTGAACGAAGGGGTCGATACGAGTCTTGAAGACTTTCGCGACGACGGGCGCTTCAGGATCGGCTTGGATTTCGACGTCTTCGCCGTCGGCGTTTTTACCGACGCGAATGATCGAATCGGCGGGAAGCGCGAAGGAAGCGAGACCGTCGAGCAGTTCTTTCATACCGACGCCGGTTTTCGAAGAAACGCAGAAGACGGGGATCAAGGATTCTTCTTTGATTCCCTTGGCGATCAACTTCGCCATTTCTTCGTCGTTCGGCAATTCGCCTTCGAAATAACGTTCCATAGCCGCGTCGTCGACGGAGACGATCGTTTCGATCAACGATTCGTGCAAGTCGTTAGGATCGACGAGCGCGCCGTCCGTTTCCGTCGGCTTCAAAACGTTGACGACGCCGGAGAATTTCGCGCCGCATCCGACGGGGACGTTGAACAAAACGGCTTCTTGACCGAAGACGCCTTGAATCGAATCCATCAAGTTTTCGAAATCGATGTTGTCGCCGTCCATTTTGGACAAGATCACCATACGCCCGACGCCCGCTTTTTTCGCCTCCGCGAAGACGCGACGCGTGTTGACTTCGATTCCGGAAGTCGCGTTGACGACGATGATCGCCGTGTCGGACGCGCCAAGCGCGCTAATGGCTCCGCCGATGAAATCAGGATAACCCGGCGTGTCGAACACGTTGAAATGCTTGCCAGCCCAATCGAAATTGACGCAAGAAGTCTCGATCGTGTACTTGTGGGATTTTTCTTCTTCGTCGAAGTCGCAGATACTCGTGCCGTCGTCGACGCTCGCGGGACGCTTAACTTTTCCAGTGAAATTTAGGAAGGCGTCGGTTAAGGTCGTCTTCCCGGAACCGCCGTGACCGCACAAAACAATATTACGAATATTTTCAGGGCTATACTTCGACATACAAAAATCCTTACTCTAAAACGCCGAAAAATGCGAAATCCCGCAACGCTAACGACGTCGAAATAAAACGACCGTCGACGCTAGGCAAAACCGCCGCGCGCGTCGCCCAAAGGCGAACTCGACGTCGACTCTATTACAAGCTGGCAAAGCGTATTCCATAAAACGCGCTAAACGCCTTGTCCGAAAAGCGCAAAATGCGCTATCTAGTCAAGTATAGCCGAAACGCCCCCTTATTACAAGTCCCCAAGGAATTTTTTTCTTTTTTTCGTAAATATTTTTTTCGTATGAATTTTACGCCTTTTTTCAATCGAACAAAACGAAATTCTACAGTTTGTCAATGAAAAAAAGAATTGTTTACTCGTTAAAATCTTTGGAATAAACGTTAAAGTCGTCGCTGTTCGCGCTTTTTCAAACGTGTTTGTTACGGGTACGAAAGGAACGTTTAGGAGAAATAACCCTATGAACAGGCGCTTTTGGAACAAACGGCGGTTACGCTTGTTAAGCGTTTCAAAAGCGCTACAATAACAAGCGGCGTTTTGTCTTTTCGTAACTCGACGATCGCCGGTTGGTAAACAACGCGGACGACTCTCGCGAATGATCGCGTTAGAAGAAACAGGATTCCCAGTGGTGGAAGAAATAAAAAAATTTGTAGTTCGCCTTTATCACGATGCGATCTTTCGTTGCGTCTTTGGACGCGAGGGAATGGAGGTTTATTTGATCGCTCTACTGAACGCGATTTTTTCGCAGTTCAATTTGCCGTCGATCAAAAAACTGACGATAAAGAACCCGTATCAGCTTCCGACGAACGAAAATCAGAAGACGTCCATATTAGACGTTTTCGCAGAGGATGAAAACGGTCGTAAAATCGACGTGGAAATGCAGACGCGCAATCAAGAGTTTTTCAATAAACGCGTGATTTACTATGCGGCGCGCAATTACGTTGATCAATCGCGTAAAGGCGAGGATTACGGCAAACTTTACCCGTCTTACGTCGTCGTCTTTACGCGTTTTCCGATACCTGATCGCCCCGACGACTGTTGGGTCGACGTTCAGCAAATACGATCAAAACTTTATCCCGACGTATGTTACGACGACATAACGATAATTTATATTCGCATTCCCAATAAGCAGGGAATGGAGATTTCCTCAACGGTATGCCAAGAGTTGCAAGATTGGATGCGCTATATCGGTTCGGACGCGACGTCCGAAAATGAACGCAGAGAAATTTTATCTCGCGACGCGACGATCAAAAGTCTCGACGAAGCGGTTGAACGTTTTACTACAACGGAGGCTGGACAGATGATTCTTTCACGAGAAGACATATATCGGATCGATCAAATCGAACAGAACAGATTTCTCGAGAAACAAGCGCTTGAGAAGGGAATGGAGAGGGGAATGGAGAAAGGTAAGGCGGAGTCGATCGAAAGTTTTTTACGCGTACGTTTTCCCGACGATTTTTCGGAGCGATTTCAGCCTTGGCGTTCTAAATTGTACGAAAAGAAGCTTCCCGCTTTAGAGTCGTTGTTGCCGCTGTCCGCTTCTTGCGCGTCGTTGAACGAGTTTACGCAAAAGCTGTGAAACGCGTCAAGGATTTCGCCGAAGCGGTCGTACGTTTTACAAGGACTAAGGCTGTGCAGATGATTCTTTCACGAGAAGACATATATCGAATCGATCAAATCGAACAGAACAGATTCATTAAGGAACAAGGTATTAAGGAAGGCAAGGCGGAAGGCAAGGCGGAAGGTAAGGCGGAGTCTATCGAAAGTTTTTTACGCATACGCTTTCCCGACGATTTTTCGGAGCGTTTTCAGCCTTGGCGTTCTAAACTATACGAAAAGAAGCTTCCCGTTTTAGAGTCGTTGTTGCCGCTGTCCGCTTCTTGCTCGTCGTTGAACGAGTTTACGCAAAAGCTGTGAAACAAAAAGTCGAAGGAAACGAAAAACCTCTGTTTTGGGCATACGGTTATCTCTTTTTAACAGGACAAAATTTATGACGCGAACATTTATTTTAACCGCCGTCGGCGCCTTGTGCGTTTCGTTCGGTTTGTCCGCCTCTTTTGCGCAACAGAGCGCGAACGTCGACGATTGGCGCGCGGAATACGCGAAGCGCATCGAATCGACCCTTGCCGCGCGCCGCGCTCAGAAGCCCGACTTCGCCAAGGACGTCCAGACGACGCATCCCGATTTTATCGTTTACGTTCCGAAAGTCGAGCCCGAAAAATTGGGCGATTGCTACAACGACCATTTTCAAGTTTTCGACGGTCCGAACGGCGTTCTTTTCGCGACGACTTGTCAAGCGACTTGCGAAGGGGCGCTTGATCAGCACGTTACGCTCTTTAAAAGCCTCGACAAAGGCAAGACGTGGAGCGAGCCGAAAGTATTGGCGGGTCCAAAAACGTTCGATTCGGACGTTCCGATCGCCAGCTGGGGGTTCGGGATGGTTTCGAAATCCGGGCGACTTTATATCGTTTACAATCAGTATCAGCCCGGCAAAGTTTCCACAAACCGCCAGCATACCGGCTTGATGACGGGCATATACAGCGACGACCTAGGCGAAACGTGGTCGGAGCCGCAACAAATCGCGCAGCCGCGCACGAACAACGATTCGCCCGACGAATCGATCCCGCCCGAGTGGGTCGTGTGGCAACGTCCGATGCGCTTAGGCGCCGACGGCAAATATTTGGTCGGCGTCACGCGCTACGTCGCCCCGCAATATCATTCGAAATATCGAACGGTAACCGAATTTATCCGTTTCGATAATATCGACGACGACCCCGAGCCGAAAGATTTAATCGCCAAGTGGTTTATGACCGACGACGCCGTTCTGCATAAGGACGTTTATTGCGAGGAACCCTCGATCGTTAAATTGCCCGACGGTCGTCTCTTCGCGTTCTTGCGCGCGGGAATCGGCTATCCTTGCTGGACCGTCAGTTCCGATCAAGGCGAAACGTGGACGCAGCCGGAAATTCTGCTTGATCGCGACGGGGGCAAGCCGTATCTGCATCCGCTTTCTCCCTGTCCGATTTACGATCTTAAGGGCGACGACGCGGCGAGCGGGTATTATTACGGCTTCGTCCACAATAAGTATAATTTCGACGACAAAAGCCCTTGGCAAAATCGCGGTCCGCTGTATCTTATCGCCGGAACTTACCAAGCGGGGGCGAAACAGCCGATTTGGTTTGCCGCGCCGAAGCTCTTTGTCGACCGACCGGGCGGCAATTCGTTCTATACGAGTTCCACGCAAGTCGACGGAAAAGCGGTCTTGTGGTATCCCGACCAGAAATTCTATCTTTTGGGGCGTTATATCGACGAATCGTGGTTTGAAGGCGCGCCCGCGTTGAAATTGAAGTAGTTTTATAGTCGTAATTTTAGGCGGTAGTTTATGCGAAACGTATTCGTCGCAATGTCCGGCGGGGTCGACAGCGGAGTCGCCGCTTCGTTAATTCTGGAGCGCGGCGACCACGCGCGCGGCGTTTATATGCGTCATCGACGTCAACGGACGTTCGACGCGGAAGAAACGCGGAGCGTCTTGGAGTCTTGGCGCGGCAAAGCGTCTATTGAGGTCTATTCCGTCGATGCGCAAGGCGCTTTGCAAAAGCTGGAACAGAGTCCCGACTCTTTTCCTTTTCTACTCCCAACGGACGCCGCCGCCGCGCTGGAAACCTGCGCTTTTCTCAATATGCCGCTGATATTGCTCGACGTCGACCGACCTTTCGAGCAGATCGTCGAGAATTTCGTCGGCGAATATTACGCCGCGCATACGCCGAACCCGTGCGTTTTGTGCAATCGTCGCGTTAAATTCGGCTTACTTTGGAACGTCGCGCGCGAGTTGGGCGCCGAGCGTTTGGCGACCGGACATTACGTCCAAAAAAGAAAAACGTCCGATTGGCTGGCGGATTTGAAAACGTCGCGGACGGCGCAAATTTACGAAGGAACGAATTTCGCCGATCCGCCCGAATGGTTGACGCGCGATCCCGACGCGCTTTTTCTGACCCGTTCCCCGTCGCGAAAGGATCAGACTTATTTCTTGTACGACGTCGATTCGCGCGTTTTGCCTTACGTCGAATTTGCGGTCGGCGCATTGGAAAAGGAGGACGCGCGACGAATCGCCGCCGAGAAAAATTTGCCAGTCGCGGCGCGCAAGGAGAGTCAAGAAGTCTGTTTCGTGCCCGACAAAGGCAAGTTGGAGTTCATTCGCGCCTATCGAGAAACGCGCCCGGAGCGTTGGGATTCTTGGGCGCAAGACACGAGCGGCGCTTTTTGCGACTTGGACGGCAAAGTTATAGGGCGGCACGGCGGCTATGAAAAATACACCGTCGGACAGCGCAAGGGACTCGGCGTCGGATTTGGCGAGCGCATATTCGTGCAGAAGATCGATCCGGCGACGCGATCGGTCTATTTGGGACCTTACGAAAATCTAGCCGTCGATACGATTTCGTTCGTCGATTCGAATTGGAGCGTCGCGCCGCCCGTCGAAAAAGAATTTCGATGCGAAATTAAGGCGCGCTATCGAAACGAGCCCTGTATGGCGACCGTCTATTTGAATCGCGACGGCTCCGGCGTCGCCAAAGCCGACGTTCCAAGGTATGGAATTGCGCCAGGTCAGGCGCTCGTATGCTATTGGGGCGATCGACTTCTTGGAGGGGGAAGGATCGTATAAAATCGGCGTAATCGTTCACGAAAGCGCGACGTTTGCGAGGTTTGAATTCGCCGTCTTTCACGGAACGTTTTTTTAAACAAGCGTCGGCGCGAGAATCCCGCGCGTAAGCGCGGACGCGACAAGCCGCTCGTTACATACGAGCGGAAACGTTTGAAACGTGCGGAGCGTAAATTTTCAATCCGATCGTCGTTTTATTTTGTCGACGACGTTTTTATCGACGCTTAGAACCGCGTCGACGCACCGTATTCCGCCGACATATAACCGGCGGCTTATCGCGCGCGCCTTACGGCGCGATTCCAACGCGAGCCTTGATCAGAATATTCCTTGAACGATTGCGACGTCCTTTTTGTCCCTCCCTTGTTTTTTTTTATTTGCGCTTCATAATTAAGCGTCGCGCGCTACGGGTGCGCGCCGCGTCGCGTTTGACGTCTTGAGTCGTCGAATAATCGATCGGGAAAGGCGAGGACTATGATCTATCCGTGGTTGGACGTTCCTTTTTTAACCGCGCCAATGCTTATTGCGGTCGTTGCGATCGCGCATGTGATCGTTTCGCATTACGCAGTCGGGGGCGGCGTTCTTCTTGCCGTTGAGAACGCTCGCGCGCTTCGGGACGGGGACGCGGAATATCGGAACTATTGGAAAAAGCACGCCAAGTTCTTTATTACGCTGACGGTCGTATACGGCGCGATCACGGGCGTCGGAATTTGGCTGACGATCGGAGTCGCGTCGCCTCTTGCGACGGAAACGTTGATTCGAACGTTTGTCTTTGGCTGGGCGATCGAGTGGTGTTTTTTCCTTTTGGAGCTTGTTTCCGGGTTCGCTTTTCTTTACTTTTGGGATAAGTTCGGATCTCGCGCGAGCGTCTTTACGGGTATGGTCTACGCTTTTTCCGCGTGGATTTCTCTCGTTTTGATTACGGGCATAACCGCGTTTATGCTCAATTCCGCAGGATTGATCGACGATTGGGAGTCGACGGGCAGTTTTTGGAACGCGTTTCTTAACGTTCAGTTCCTTCCGCAAACCGTCGCGCGAACCGGCTGCGCGTTGACGCTTAGTTCCGCTTACGTTTTGTTGCACGCTTCGATTTGCGAAAAGAATCTTGACGTCCGTGAAAAGGTCGCGCGCAAGATGCGAATTCCCGCTTTTCTCGGCGTGTTTCTTTTGGTCGTCGGAGTCGTCGGCTGGGCGTTTTTCTTGTCCGAATCGAGCCTTCGGACGCTTGAACGCGCCGCCGCGACAAATATTTTTTCCGCGCTGTTCGTCGCGATCGTCTTGGCGATTATAGTCCTGTTGATAGCGGGACCGATCGCGAGACCGCGCGAGACTTCGCCCGCGTCGGCGCTTGCGCTGTGTCTGCTTGGAATCGCGGGCGTCGGCGTCGGCGAATTTACGCGCGAGGCGGTTCGCAAGCCCTACGTCGTCGATCGGGTCGTCTACGGGAATCAGATTTGCCGTTCCGACGTTCCTCGTTTGCGCGAGACTGGCTTGCTTTACAACGGCGTTTGGACGCGTCTTTATCTTGACGAACTTCAAGAAAAATACCCCGAATTGAGCATATCCGCCGAGAAAAAATACGGCTGGGCGCCTTCGCTAATAGAAAAACTTGACGTCGAGCTTGAGGCGTCGACGGAGCCCGCCGCCGAGCCCAAGGAAGAAGGGACGGAATCGGCGCCCGTCGAGGAGGCGACGGACAATTTGACGGATGATTTGACTTACGACGATCCGACGCGCAGATTTGTGGGCGAGACCGCCGCCGTCGTTCAACGGAACGGCTCTTCTTTCACGCCGACGGCGACGGCGTCGAATCTGGCGACGCCAAATTTAGCGGCGCCGAATCTAACGTCGCAAAATTCTAACGTCGCAAGCGCGCAAAATCGTTTGGCGGTCGGTTCCCCGCAAGCGTCGGCGCGAAACGACGCGCGAAATTTGCCGGAGCCCGACGTTCCGACGCGCGCCGATATGCTCGCGCAAAACGATTTGACAAGCGCCTCCGACGATTTGTCGGGCGTCGGAACGGATGAAGCGCCCGCCCGTTCCAACGCGGCTTGGGACTCCGCTTTTGACGCGGGCGCGAGTTCGCCTTCCGTCTTGCCGATCGCGTCTTCGCTTGTTCCCGACGCGTCGTCGAACGCCGACGACAATTCCTCGCTTGTTGAAGAATCCGCGCGCATGCAAGAGGTCAAGTCGAACGAAGAACTTGACCTCCAAATTAACGGCGCGATTTCGCGCGGGAACGAGGATTTGTTGCGAGTCGACGAGAAAGATCGACTCGCGTTAGGGCGTTCGGTCTTTTTGCACCATTGCAACTGTTGTCACGCTTCGAGTCGCGGCTATTCCGCCGTCGCGCCGATGATCGTCGGTAAGAGCGCGGAAGAATTGAAGTATTTCGCGTTGCGACTCAATTATTCGCATTTCTATATGCCTCCTTGGGCAGGAACCGAAGTCGAAGCGGAATTACTCGCCGAATATCTCGTTTCGATTTCGCCAAAGACGCCCGCCGACGTTTTTGCGAAGCCGAAGCCAAAGAAGGAAAAGAAAGCGTCGGAAGAGCCGAAGGAAAAGGAAGGAACTGAAGAGGAGACGGGAACGGAAGAAGCGCCCGAAGCGTCGAGCGCGGACTTGGCGTCCTGATTTATTCCGCGCTTTCTTTTCGCGGGTTGTCGGAACTTATGATCGTTCCGATCGGTTCGCGGTCGGGATAGTTGACTAAGACGTAAGTGTTGCGGTTGGCGTCTACTTTGATCGTTTTGGACAGCGAGTCGCCTATTTTTTCGCCTCGTCCGTCGCCGGGATAGAACGTAATTTTGTGTTCCCCGACGGGCGCTTCGAAACTTGCGACTTGAATTTCGGCGGGCAATAGTCCCCAACAGCGCGTGTCGGCAGTCTCCGTCGCTTCCCAGACGACGCCTCCGACGTCCGCCGCCAAGCTAATCCAGCCGTTGACGCGTCCGGCTTCTTTGGCGACGTAAATCGTACTTTTCTTGACGACGCGTCGTATGACCGCCTTGGCTAGAATTTGGTCTTTTGTCGCTTCGAACTGCTTGCGCGCCATCTCGTTGACGTCGGCGAGCGTTTCCGTCGTCGCTTGGCGCGCGCCGTCTAGATCGCACGCCACGCAGGCTATGCGGGGCTCTTCCTCGACTAACGCGGGGATCGGCACGGGCGCGACGGTCGGCGGCACGGAATATTTGTTGACCGCCGAAAAAATTTGGTCGGCGATTAGCAACGAGACTTGCGAGACGGGTTCGTAGACTTGCTCTTTGCGCGGTCCTCGCCCTACGAACGCGAAGACGTAGACGCGTCCGAAGCCCGGTTGAGAATGCGCGCTTTTTTGCGCGCGCAAGAGATCAGCCTTGCCTTGCTTGAAGTCGGGGCGCCACTTGACGACTTTCTCGTAACAACGCGCCGCTTCAGATTGGTTCGCGTAGGATTCTTCCCAGAGCAAGCCTTCGATATAAGGACCAAGCGGAACGCGCGGGTAGCTTTTTTTCGGATTGTATTTCTTGCCCGAATTTTGCGGGTCGTCCGTCTCGCCTCCTCGGACGATTTCGTCTTGTTTCGCGGCGATTTGATACGCGAACGCGCGCGCGTCTTTGCCTCCGTCGAGCAGATCGGCGATCGCAAGCGTCGCGCGAATCATAATTTTTTCGTAGTCTTCCCCTTCGTAAGACTTCGTATTGTCGTCGATCCAAAGCGACAAAACGTTCTCGGCGCCAAGTTTCGCGCGTTGCGTTTCGAGTTCGTCGAATTCGTCGCGAACGGCGAGTAGATTCGACTTGGCGTCGTCGATCTCGCCCGAGGAAAGCGCGAGGCTTGCGGCGTTGAGCGCGAGAACCGCCTGTTCCTTCCGAGGCGCGCGCTTTTGACGTCGTTCGACGTCGTCCTTCGTTTTGGACAAGTCGCCAAATTCGTAGTAGTCGCGTCGCACGTCGCGCAGATGTTCGGCGTAGCGCGAGGCGCAACTTGCGCAAAAGCAGGGCAAGAGGCACAGGAGAACCGTCCCCAACAGAAGTTTTGACGCCGAATTTTCGCGTCGCGCAAGTCGCTTGAATCCGTTCATTTTTCGTATCGTTAAAAATGCTTCGAACGAAACGCGCGACTTTCCCTCCTTGGAAAGACGCCGCCTCAAGTCGAGCATAATCTTCTAATCCTTTCGCGTCAAGAGCGAATCGCGGCGTCTTTCTCCGACGTCCTCTTGATTTGCTCGCTTTTCGTTCGTATAATAAAGGGCGTTAGGAGATCGACGCGGAGTACGAGCGTCTGATTTCTTCGCGATTCCGACGAAAACGCGTCGATTTTTTACGAACCTTTCCAACGCACGGCGCTTTTGCGCGACGAGATATGACGACGGAACTGCAACTTTTTTTCGTTTTTCTTTTGAGCGTCGGGTTGGCGTCGTTCGCCAATTACGTCGTTGATTTACTCGGTTGGACGCAACGTTGGCGTTCGCCTTGGCGCGCGTTTCCTAAGGAACTTGTCGAGCGGGGCGCCGCGCCTCGCCGTTCCTTGACGAGTCGCGTTCCAATTTGGGGCTGGTTTGAACTTGCGCGCCTTGCGTCCATTAATAAGGACGCGTCGCAAGAACCGTCTGGTTCCAAATCTAAACGCAAGAGCGAACGACGCGCGTCGGGCGCCAAAAAAAACGAACGACTTTACGCGACTATACCCGGCTGGGAGTCCCCTTATTTTTGGGTTCGCCCGGCGCTTGTCGAGATACTGTTCGCGGCGTTCGTACTTTGGCGATTCGTCTATTGGCGCGATATTAGATTCGTCGATTCGCATTTTTATTTCGGCGAGTCGCTTGTGTTTTGGGGCGCCGAGACGACGTTGCTGTGGTTTGCGCTTTGCGCGTCGCTGGTCGACTTGGACGATTACGTCATACCCGACGCGATCGTTTTGCCTTGCGCCGTCTTAGGCTTAATTCTTCCGACGCTCTTTCCGTATTTAGTTTATTATCCCGTCGTCTGGCCTCTTGATTTTGCCGGTCGAGAATCGACGTTTTCCGTCGTCGCCTTTGCCGCTAACTTTACGGACGCCGCGACTCCGAGTTTTCAACGCGCGCGGCTCTTCGTCGGAGGCGCCTTGACGTTGATTTGGTCCTTTTGGTCCTTTGCGTTGCTCGACCGTCGATTCTATTTGCGCTTAGGGATCAAGCGCGCGACGGCGTTGTTCTTGCGCCGTCTTGCGCGTTCGCCGCTGACTCGCGTCGTCGGAATTCTTTGGGCGTCGGGGCTCGTCGGAATTTGGATCGTCGTTTTGACGACTGCGGACGGATGGTTTACGCGCCTTGACGCGCTCGCGAATTCGACCGTCGGACTGCTTGTCGGAACGTTGTTAATTTGGTCCGTTCGTCTTGTCGGCGGCTCCGCGCTTGGCGTCGAAGCGATGGGGTTTGGAGACGTGATTCTTTTGGGCGCGCTCGGCTCTTTTATCGGGTGGCAAGGCGTCGTCGTCGTATTCTTCCTCGCGCCTTTCTTCGGCTTGGTTTTTGGTCTTTCGCGCCGGATCGTCGACGCGGAACGCGAGATTCCTTACGGTCCTTTCCTTTGTATGGCGACGTTGTGCTACGTCGTTTGGCGCCGACGTTTTTATTCGGCGTTGAATCCTTATTTTAACGATCCGATCTTCGTTTTAGGAATCGGTCTCGTAGGGCTGGTTATGCTCGCCGTTCTTTTGGTTGTCGTGCGGATTGGAAAGGGACTTGCGCGAAGATAAAACGATTTTTGGCGGATCGCCCCCCTTTGGCGTTTTTTGCCCTATCTTTCTTTTAGGGAAATCGCTAGAATATTAGCGGTTGCGTTTTAAGGATAAAACGCGTTGAATAGGCAATTTGGGACGCCGAGAAATATGTTTCGTTTGTTCGTGAAGCGATTTGCAAGCGCGTCGCCTCTCGTCGCCGTCGTTTTAGGTTTGAGCGTCGCGTCGAGTTCGGGTTGCGCCAGCGCGCCTTTTTACCGAATGACTAACAAGGCGTCGCAGAGTCTGCCTTTGAGTCGCGATGGGATCGCGGCGTATGAGCGAGGCAATTACGCCGTCGCGGAGGAGAAATTAGCGCAGGCGGTTCAACTGAACGATTCCGACGTCGAAACTTGCCGTTATTACGGCGAGACGCTTTGGCGTCGGGGCAAGCGAACTGAAGCGATCAACGCGTTGACTCAAGCGGCGGAAAAAAACGGTCCTATCGATTCGCAGGCTTCTTTGCGCCGTTCCCTTGGCGAAAAGGCGCTCGCTTGCGACCGCCCCGAATTGGCTTTGGAATGGGCGAGTCGCGCCGTCGACCTTTCGCCTAAGCGCGCGGAGTCTTGGGAACTTCGCGGCAAGGTCTATCGACGACTGGGCGATTTGAAAAGCGCGCTCGACGATTTCCAACGCGCGACTCAATACGCGCAGGACGAACGCGAATTGTTGCGCGAAATTGCGTCGATTCAGTTCGAATTAGGCGATTTCGATTCGTCGTTGGCTTCTTGGCAATATTTGGAACGTCTCTATCCGACGAACCGCGAACCTGCGGAAGTTTTTGCGGGCAAGGGCGGCGCTTATTGGGCGCTCGGACTAGTCGTCGACGCTCAGGAATCCTACGAAACGGCGACCGCGCTCGCTCCGCAAAACGCCGAATATCGCGTGGCGCTCGCGCAAGTCGCTCTAGAACGAGGAAACGTCGAATTGGCGACGAGCGCGCTAAACGAGGCGATGAGACTCGACCCGGAAAATCAAAAAGGGCTGGCGTTCGCCTCCGTTTTGCGACGCAGGTTGGAACAGACCGCCGCGACTTCGGAAGGCGCGTTGCGATAACGCCCTTGCAACGCGCAATTTCATTACGACTTGCTTGAATCTGAAATTTGCGGTTGATAAAGGTTTAGAATTTGGTATAATACGTCGAAGTTTGGATTTTGAGTTCCGATCGTCGTCTTGCGCCCGTTGCGCTTGCGGATTGAATAAACAAACAGACAAACAAACGATATTTGAGCGTCGTCGGCGCCCTTGGAACTGCGGCGCGTAAGTTGCTATCGGCGCGCGTTTTATAACGCGCGCCTTTTAATTTTGCGTTGGGGAGAAAGGAACGGTAAAAATGTTCGATCCGATTCCAATGACTCGAGAAGGTTATGCTCGTTTGAAACAAGAAGTCGAGCATATGGAAAACGACTTAATGCCTGAAATCCTTGAGCGAATCGCTACGGCGCGCGCCGAAGGAGACTTAAAGGAAAACGCCGAATATCACGGCGCTCGCGAGAGTCAGAGCCTTTTGCAGGCGAAAATTAACGATTTGAAGAGTCGAATCGGGCGCGCTCAAATCATCGATCCCGGCACGGTGCAACAGGACGAAATTCGTTTTGGCGCCACGATTCGCGTCAAGCGTTTGAAGGACAAGAAAACGATCCAATACACGTTGGTCGGCGCCGGCGAAGAAGATTTTGCCGCCGGAAAAATCCTTTGCACCTGTCCCTTGGCTAAAGGATTCCTTGGCAAAAAAGTCGGTGAAATTGCCGAAGTTAACGTTCCCAAGGGACTGATGCAATTCGAGATTTTGGAAATCTCTTACGATATGTGATTTTGTCGAATTGTCGAATTTTGTGTTCAAACGCGCGCCTAATCCGACGTTTTAACGGCGTCGTTGCGATTAGGCTTTTTGTTTTTTTCTCGTTTGACCAATAAAAAAACGTCGCGTCGTTTGTTCGGCGCGGCGTTTTTGCATTTGGCGCTTCGCGTTTAACGCTTCGCGCGGTTTAATTCCATAATCGCTTTCATTAAGCAAGGATCCGAAGCGTCGTCGTCGGCGTCGTACATTTCGGCGTATGGAGGCGCGATTTCCGCCGTTCTTTGACGGGTCGTCGCAAACTCTTCAGGTTCCGAGTCGACGACGAAATCGGGCAGGACTCCGACTCCGCTGTAGGCGCGTCCGCGCGGGGAGTAGAACTTTTCCGTCGTCAGTCTCAGACCGGCGATCGGCTTGGGCGCGTTCGTCTCGTTTAGGCGGATGATCGCTTGAACCGCGCCTTTGCCGTAACTTTGAGTTCCGACGACGAATCCGCGGTCGTTTTCCTGCAACGCGCCGGCGAATATTTCAGCGGCGCTCGCGCTGTTCGCGTCGACGAGCAACGCGAGAGGTTGACGACAGACGCACGCGGAACTTGCGTTGAAGTCTTGCCGTTCGACTTGTCCGCAAGTTTGGACGATCTTGCCCGAACTTAGGAACAAATCCGCCGATTCGATCGCGCCTTGGAACAGTCCGCCCGGATTTTGCCGGAGATCGACGACGAGTCTTTTCGCCCCGAAGTCGGATAGTTCCTTGAGCGCCAACGACAGCTCGCCGACGGTCGTCTTCTGAAAACAGGTTATTTTAAGGTAGCCGATCCCGTCCGTCGTTTCCAACATATGAACGTCTTCCACGCTCGGGACTTCGATCGGACGCCTTACCGCGACGACTTCGCGCAATTTGCCTTCCGGCGAGCGTAATATTAACGTCGCTTTCTGACCTTCGACGCCTTGGAGCAAAGAGCCCGTTTCGACGCTCGTTAAACCTTCGGCGCGTCGACCGTCGATCGAAACGATTTCGTCCCCGACGCGAATTCCCTGTTCATACGCGGGACTTCCGTAGATCACTCGAGCGATTCGCGTAGGGACGTCCGATTTGAGTTCGACTCCCAATCCGACGAATCGACCGTCGATCATTGAAAACACGTCGTCGACTTGCGACGGCGACAGCGGAGAAGAGTAGGCGTCCAACGAGCAAATCGACGAAGCGAGAAACTCCGCGATAATCGTCGTTTCCGCGATTCCAATTTGACGTTGGAGACGGCTTGCCAGCTCTTGCAACGCGCTTTTTACGTCGGTTCGAGACTCGATCCTCCGCTTTCTAGCGCTTGCTTGAAACGCGTCGACGATCATCCGCGCTTTCTCTTGGTCGGAGAACGCGACGTTGGTTTGTCGATAAAACTCGCTTTCGTCAAGCGCTTCGGCGACGCCCGAAACGCCGAAATCGAACATAACGACCGCCGACGGCTTGTCGATATGGTATAGATCGACGTCAAGGAAAATCTCGTCAAACTGCGCGAGTAAATCGCTCTTCGAGACTTTCTTTGTCAGGGAGACAAAGGACGCGTCGGAGTACCGAATCTTAATTTCTTGCCTGCGTCGAGCGATCGTAAACAACGAACGGAGAACGGCGTCGTTCGGATAAGATTTGAGACCTTTTTCAAATCTCTTCTTAGCGTCCGACCACCGTCTTTCCGCGAGCAATTCGCTCCCTTCGGCGACGATCCGATCGATTTCGTCGTTTCGAGCCAAAGTTTCGTCGTACTCGAGCGGCTGGATTCTTGCGACGCTTTTCGCTTCGCGCGAGTCCTCCGCGATTAAACGCAACGTTGGCGCTTGCGGCGTCGTTCGTCGTTTAAGTTGCGAACTGAAGTCGTTAAACGTCGAAATCGTCGACGTGGGCGTCCATTTGGATTCGGGACTTTTTCTATCTTCGCTTAATAATCGATCGCATAGTCCAAACGAAATGGACAATACGAGAACATACTGGAGTAATTTTGTCATAACTTCGCCAAACGCCCCGAGAGGCGTCGGTCTAGTCGATCTTTTCGAACGAACATCCTGTTCAAACGTCGTTTCCGGCGTTTCTCGAAAAGCCGAGACGAACCCGTTACGCGGACGCTTCCTATCGTCCGGCATACGAGAATGACTCAAAGTAGTCGTCCCTGTAATCCTAGGGCGCGACTTCGATCAAACGGGGAACGAAACGCGACAAGTCGCCTTCGACGCGAACGAACCCAAAACAAGGCTTATATGATCGCTCCTTCCAAGCCTCAGACCATAATATAACGACGCGCGCGACATAATTCATAATTCCCTATGTCGATTCGACGTCGCGAACAACTGTCGACGCGTTTTTGAGACGAATCGACGCGAGCGCTTGTTCGTAATACGACCCGCGATTTGAGAATCGTAAAATTTAACGCTATTTTTTTAGAAGAAGTCTGGTTTTTGGTCCTTTTCCACCCGTTCGACTCGCGGTCAAAATTGTTAAGAGGGAAATACAGAGAAGAGGGGGGGCGCCTATTAAAACGATTATGATTTTCAGTTTTGATTTACAACGTTGATAAACTTGGAAAAATAACGATTGTATGGATTGTGCAAAGAATAACAATAAAACCTGTCGTAAGTTTTTTTTCGAAAAAAACGTTAGTTTCTTTTTTTTTTATGAAGACGCCTCGAGGCGTTTACCGATAACTTATCACGTCAAGACGAAGGAGACTTGGTTAAGAAAAAAATTTCATCCTAGTCGATTTCGGATCGGTTTTTCGAAGCCGTTCAGCCTTTTTACCAGTAAATGGTAAGAAACGTTAAAGCGGTCGAACGGTTTAACTCGATAAATAAAACGCCAAATGGATCGGTTTGTTCGTCGGCGTTCAATCCTTGGGTTTTCCGAGGCGCGGCGGCATACAGGTTTATGTTGGAACAAAAATAACGAAAGATTTTGTCAAACCTTCAAATTGTAGTCGGTCGCATATTTAACGGCGTAGTTCGACGACTTGGAATCTGAACGACTTGTTCATTTTCCTCCGTCCGCGCCCTGAGGGAGGCGACGCAACGACTGGTCGGCGGTTTGGCGTCCAGGTTTAAAAAGGAGTTTACCTATAATGAAAATTCGTTTGACTGCTTGCTGTTTCGCTTTAGTCGCTATGCTCGCTACCGCGAATGTTTTCGCCCAAGATTGCGCGCCTTGCGCCGCCGCCGGGTCTTGCCCTTCCTGCGCTCCTTGCGCTTCCTGCACCGGCGCTTCCTGCGAGTTGTTCGGCGGTCTTCGTTCGCTCTTGGCTTGTCGTCCTTGCATTGCGGCTCCGATTTGTTCGACGCCGGTTTGCTCCGCGCCTCAACCTTGCGCGGTTACGGTCGCTTCCTGCGGTCCGATCGTCGCTTCGAATCTGCCCGATTGCACGTTTGAAGCCTCTTCTTGCGCTCCTTGCGCGGCGCCGGTCGCTTGTTGCGGACCGATGTTCCCGTACTTGAAGCCTTGCCTCTACAACGCCGTTCATCGTCCTATCAACGGCGTTTGCAAGCTGGTTCACGGCGCCTTCAGCGCTTTGGCCGACGTTACGACTCCCGTTGAAGACTGCGGTTTCTTCAAGCCGGCTTACGTCGCTGAAATTTCCTGCGGTTCCTGCGCCGCTTGCGGACCGATCGAGGCCGCTCCGGCTCCGTCTTGCGCTCCTTGCGCCGCTTGCAACTGAGACGCGGACAAGCGAGGTTCCTCGACGAATAATTTGAGGAATTTTCCACAATAATTAGGCGAATCGACCTTCGGGGCGGTTCGCCTTTTTTGTTTTGCGTCCTCCTTGTTTTTTTTCTTTTTTCGTATACTCTTTAAACGGCGTCGGCGCGCGTTTGCGATTCCGAATTCCGATTTATAGCGCGCCAAAGGGGTTCTCGTAATTTGACGGTTTGTTCCGTTGCGAAGAACTCGACTACTGAACGGACGTTTCGAAACAAAATTAGCAGGAGCTATCCCTTGATCTCTTTTTCCGATCGATTAGCGGACAAAATTCGACAAAAAAAGACCCCTACGCTTGTGGGTCTCGATCCTCGTTGGGCTCTTATTCCCGAAGCGTTGAAATCGGGCAAATCAGAATCTAATCCGGCGGACGTCGCGGACGTCTTCGAAGTTTTTTGTAAGAAAATAGTCGACGTCGTAGCGCCTCTTGCGCCTGCCGTCAAGCCGCAGTCCGCGTTCTTTGAACAATACGGACCGCTGGGAATGAAAGCGCTGAACGAGGTCGCGCGTTACGCCGCTTCAAAAGGTCTTTTGGTAATTTTAGACGCCAAACGCAACGATATTGGGTCGACGGCGACCGCTTACGCCAACGGTTTGATCGGACCGAGCGGCTCGAGTCCTTGGGGCGCCGACGCGCTTACCGTTAGTCCGTATCTTGGCGACGACAGTTTGACGCCCTTCGTCGACGTCGCCAACGAACGAGGAGGCGGACTCTTTGTGCTTGTTAAAACGTCCAATAAGGGCGGAGCGCAGTTTCAAGACCTGATTTTCAACGGCAAGCCGCTCTATCGATTAGTCGGAGAATACGTTTCGCAGTTGGCGCAAGAGAGCATAGTCAAGACGAACGTTCAATGCGGGTACGGCAATATTGGCGCGGTGGTCGGCGCCACTTGGCCGGAACAGTTGACGGAACTGCGCGCTTTGTTTCCAAACGTTTGGTTTTTAGTTCCCGGTTACGGCAGTCAGGGCGGGAGCGCGAGAAGCGTCGCGGGCGCCTTTGATCCCGACGGTCTTGGCGCGATCGTGAATAATTCGCGCGGAATTATTTTCGCGTATCGAACCGACGATTACAAAGAA
The DNA here is from genome assembly GCA_045599865.1 of Thermoguttaceae bacterium. Taxonomy (GTDB): domain Bacteria; phylum Planctomycetota; class Planctomycetia; order Pirellulales; family Thermoguttaceae; genus RUG369. The sequence continues at coordinate 529 of JAZRWW010000337.1, read as the reverse complement.
CGATTTGGCGAGAATCGTTGGGAAGAAGCCGTCGAGGCGGCGACCAAGGATATGATCGCCGCGCTTGCGGCGGAAACCTCAGTCGGAAAACTTTAATTTCGTTTTTTTCTATAACGCGTCGGGACGCGAGGAACCGCCTTTCTCAAAGCGGCTTCTCGCGTCCGATTTGCGTCGGGGGGGAGGTTCTTCCCTTTGAATACGACACAAAGGGCGCGCATAATCCCGTTGTAAGCGTTCACGGAAAGTCGTACAAATTTTTTACGGGCGTTCGGTTTGGAATAAACGCCGTGCAAGAACCGACGGCGTAAGCCGTCGCGCGAAAGCCGCCCGCATTGCGGGCGGATGGGTACGGGGCTACGGCGCCTAAACGACCAAAAGAGGAAGCCGCCGACGGGGCTAATCCGATCCCGTATGTAGATTCCAAAAGCGCGGACATTCGCAACCCATCCGCCTGCAATGCAGGCGGCTTTCGCGCGCGTCGCAAAGCGACGCGATACGACCCCAACGTTTTTTACCTCGCCCGTCGGGT
>JAZRWW010000336.1:0-2977 GCA_045599865.1 Thermoguttaceae bacterium | reverse complement strand
TTTAATTACGCAGTGAACGGTCGCTCGCCTTTGGAATGGCTTGTCGAAAGGTATTATTGCAAGGAGGACAAGGCGTCGGGGATTGTGGACGATCCGAACGAATGGAGCGACGATCCGCGTTATATTTTTGATTTGGTTCCGAGGTTGGTCGCGGTTTCGTTGCGGACGTTGGAACTGACGAGTCAGCTCCCGGATTTAGAGTAAGGTTTGGAGCGGAATCGCGCCGATAGGCGCGCGCGAAAGATGACCGCATTGCGGGCGGTGGGGCGGCACTTTAACAGCCCTTCTACCAAACAAGTTCATTAAGCGTCCGAAGGTTTTCAAGTAAAAACGTTCGCTTCAAGCGTCAAAGGTCGTTACAATCGACCCCATCCGCCTGCAATGCAGGCGGCTTTCGCGCGTTTTTCGCTTGCGCGAAAAACGAATCCTCACGCGTCGCTTTCTTCCTGTCCAACCGCCGATTTTTTGGGAATACTTTCCGTGAACGCTTACAAAAAAAGAACGAAACGGGAGAAGAATTGAACGATGAAAAGGATTTACTAAAAAACCCCGCGAATGCTCGCCTTGACTTTATTCCTAACGACGCGTATAATCTGTTTAGGCGCGTTGTTAAGCCGTTCCTTTCTATTTTTTGAACGTTTTTCTGTAAAGTTTGGACGTTGCAACAATAGAATTAGAACGAACGCAAGACAAAAGAGATTGAACGCGTAAGCGAGAATGCTACGACGTTTCCTTGAAAAATCGACTAACAATTCGACCGCTTTTTAAATCGGGAAAAGGGCGGAGTGAAAATAAGACGATCTTTCGTCGTCCATATTTGTTCATTTCCGGAGAGCAAAACACTATGCAAACAACAAACAACAAACAACAAACAACAAACAACAAACAACAAACAACAAACAACAAACAACAAACAACAAGCAACAAGCAACAAACAACAAGCAACAAACAACAAACAACGCGCGTTTGGCAATTTGAACTTCTTCGCTGTTTAGCCTGTCTGAGCGTCGTATTACTCCATTCAACAGGGCACTTTGTCGTTTCTGAGGAAAGTTATGATTTTTTTGGAGCTTTGATGCGTTCCGCTTCTAGCGCGGGCGTTCCTCTGTTCGTAATGATAAGCGGTTATTTTCTTCTGAGCAATCCTAAAAACGTAAATTGTAATTACTTTTATGAAAGGCGTTTGAAAAGAATTGGCGTTCCTCTGTTGTTTTGGTCGTTTTTCTACGTTGTTCTGTTCGTTTCGATGCGTTGGATAAAGGGCGCCTCCACAATTAAGGCGTCTTACGTTCTTGGTTGGCTTTACCAAGGAACGCCTGGATCGGGTTATCATCTGTGGTATTTGTATATGATTTTAGGTTTATACGCCATAACCCCTTTTTTGACGTTTATTTACAAAAACTATTCTACAAAAGTTGTTCTCTCTCTTTGCGTTTTATTATATTTAGCGTATTTTATACAATCTAATTATCTTATCTATCGCACAAATTCTTATCGCAGTTCGCTTTTTGCGCCTTTATTATCCGTCGCCTTTATCCCCTATTTCATTTTCGGAAAATATTTTGGAGATAAAACGACGTCGGATGCTTCCTATCGAGAAAAAAGTAAAATCATAGGGACAGCCGCAGCGTTTGTTTTTTGTACGGTTAGCCTTTTTGAAACGTGGTTATGCGGAAAAATAAGTTATAAATGGGGGCTATGCATCCTTTCGCCCTTAGTAACTCTTCAAGCCGTTTCCGTTTATCTATTTGTTTTGTCGATTAAAGCAAAACCTCGTGAAAAGACAAGCGCGTTTTTGGAACGGATTTCCTCGTTAACTTTTGGCATATATCTGTTTCACGCATTTTTCCTTCTACTTGTCTCTATTTTACGTTCTCGTCTTTTGCATTGTGAACCGACGACGTTAGTCTGCGTGGCGTCGGCGTTCGTAGCGTTTTTCGCGTCAGCCGTTTCAACGGCTATTTTTAAAAAGATTCCCTATCTGCGCGAGTGCGTGTGACAAAAAACGCGCGCCCGTACGCAAAAGCGAGCGTATGAAGCGATTCTCGAGTCGCCTTTTGGATAAGCGTTTGAGCGTGGAAAACAAAAGCGTTCGGCAAAAAATGTCGTCAAACGCCGCGCGTTTGAAAGAAAAACGGAGAAGAAACTTGCGTTTCGTTTTCGAGTCTGTTACAATCTACCGTCGAGAAAGGGCTCTTTTTTGTTCGGCGCCGCAAACGATCGGCTCGCGTCGACGTTTTCTCGCCAAGGAACAAGAGCGACTCGATTCCTTCGAATTAAAGTAATATTTCCGCCTTTTGAAGAAAGATCGACAAAAGCGCGTCGCTTTTGTCGGCGGGCGTCTCTCTTCAAACGGCTAAAATATTAGGAAAATTTGAGAAAACGCTTGATTCGCGCTTGAATTGAAATTACAATTAAGTCGGCGTTTTGCCGCCTCCGAAACATTTTGTCCAACGACGGTTCAAAAATTATGAGCGCTAATAAAACACGACGTAAAACAGAGAAAGAGCGATTAAATCCCGAATCGAGCGTCGATTCATACGCGGGACTCGTCGTCGACGAGAAAAAACGCAAACAAATGGCGGCGGTGGAAAGAGCGCTCGGGTTGGGCGCCTCTATTCACGACTCCTACTTTCATTTTATGTTGAAAGACCCTGTGTTGCTTGCCGGTTTTTTAGGCGAATACTTGCCCGAAAAAGTACTCGAAGCGCTCGATTTGAGCGATCCGAGTAAAATTAAATTTCTTTCGACTGATTTTTACGACGAGCGCGGCGCCAAACATATCGCCGATTTGCTTTTTACCGTTCCTTGCAAAGAAGAGAACGAATACGTCGCATTAAAGTTGTTGGTTGAACACAAAGCGCAAAGCGGCGCGTCGCTCGACCGTAAAACGATCGCGCAAATGTTGAAATACGTCGCGCTTGAAGTCGACGGGGAATTGAAAAAGCCTGAAAATCCCGAAGAGAGCGCCGTTTCA
>JAZRWW010000335.1:0-36200 GCA_045599865.1 Thermoguttaceae bacterium | reverse complement strand
TCGGCGGCTTCCGCGCCCGCCTATCGGCGGGGTTCCGCTTCGTCGTTTTTTTTGAGATCGACGTTTTACGAACCGATCCCATCCGCCGATATGTAATCGGCGGCTTCCGCGCCCGCCTTACGGCGGGGTTCCGCTTCGTCGTGTTTTTTGAGATCCTCGTTTTGCGAACCGACGCCATCCGCCGATATGTAATCGGCGGCTTCCGCGCCCGCCTATCGGCGGGGTTCCGCTTCGTCGTTTTTTTTGAGATCGACGTTTTGCACGTCGGCGCGTTATTTGTTAAAATATTTTCGTAGACGCTTAGCCCCGTAGCGGCGCCGTGTTTTCCGCCGGTATATAACCGGCGGCTGTCGCGCCCGCGTCTTACGACGCGGGGATTCGGCGCCGTCGATCATCGAAGTTATCGGCGCCGTTCTTGAATTTCCGCTTCGTATTGCTTGGCGATTTTGTCGACTTCGCGTTCGAACGCGACAAGGGAAGGCGTCGACCAAGAGGCGATTTGAATCTCTTCAAGCGCGGGATAGAAGTTGATCGCGTCGATTTTGTCGTTCAGTCTTTTTGAAACGGAATTCACGCCGTATTTCGTCTGAAGGTTACGGTAAATCGTGTTATAAATACCAGTTTGCATACCAGTTTGCATACCAGTTTGCATCCCGGCTTGCATTCCTGTTTGAATCCAGCTTTCTTTCTCCTTTTCGCGAAATTCCGTAATCTCCTCTTCGAAGAAGGCGTATAAACCGTCGTATTTGTCCATAGAGTCGCCTTTCTGTTTGGCAATTTCCTTCTTGAGTTCCGTTGCGTTCATCATACCGGGGCGCCTTTTCTGCAAATGGATAAAACGTAAGCGTTCACGGAAAGTATTCCCAAAAAATCGGCGGTTGGTCAGGAAGAAAGCGACGCGTGAGGATTCGTTTTTCGCGTAGCGAAAGACGCGCGAAAGCCGCCTGCATTGCAGGCGGATGGGTTGCGTCGAGACGTTTTTATTACGACAGTAACGACCTTTGGCGCTTGAATTAAGCGTTTTTACTTGAAAACCTTGGGACGCTTAATGAACTTGTTTTGTAGAGAGTCTAGTAAAGTCCCGCCCATCCGCCCGCAATGCGGGCGGCTTTCGCGCGCGTCGCAAAGCGACGCGATACGTACCCGTCGTTCTTTCCGAGCCCGGAGGTTTGGCAAAAGATTGGAAGCCGACAACGCGCGCGTTATTTTTCGTAACGCTTACGCAATTAAATTCTAGTTCGTTTATCGACAAAAAGGAACGAATATTATTCGATCGACTTATCTTGACGACGTTCAACGAATCGTGTATAATACGCTTGTTATTTTGTACGTCTTTAACGACGTTTTTTAAAATTGTCTTGTCGTCGCGGTAGCGACGATTCGAGACGTTTTTTATACGATTACGAGGGTTTTCAATGGCTCTTAAACAAATGTTAAAACGGGGGGGGGGGCAAGATATAACGCCTTCACACTCGTGGAATTGCTTGTAGTAATTGCGATCATCGGTATTTTGATCGGCTTGCTTCTTCCCGCCGTGCAAGCCGCTCGCGAAGCCGCGCGCCGAATGCAATGCACTAATAATCTCAAACAACTTGCGCTCGGGCTTCAAAATTATCACGACACGCACGGGACGTTCCCTGCGGGTCGTTGGGGCGGTCAATGTTTCTGTTGCAGTAGCGCCGACGAGAACATCGGACATAGCTACGTCTGGAGCGGCACGTTCTTCATTATGCCGTTCTGCGAACAAACGGCTATTTACGACGGCGTAATGTCTTACGTTGAAAGTCGTTCCGACAAAAAATGGCCGGTTCCGTGGATCAACGACAACACGCGCAACATCTCTTGCGCTTCGTCTTTTACGACGGTCGTTCCGTGCCTTATTTGCCCGTCCGACGGCAACAATAAAACGCCGAATAGCTCCGGTCAAGTCAAAGCGAATTACGGTCTTTGCAACGGAGATTCTTGCTACTACAACAATTCTCCCGACAAGGGCGGTTGCCGCGGTATGTTCATTACCAAGAAATGGCTCTCTATGTCCGCTTGTACCGACGGCTCGAGCAATACGGCGATGGCTAGCGAATTTGTCGTTCACGGCGACACGGGCATTGGCGAAGTCACCACGAGCGGCGGTCTCGTCAAGGGATCGTTCAACATAAGTTACAGTTACGATCAGCTCGCCTCTAATCCTTCGACTTGCTTGAATCTTGTCGATCCGAGCGACAATCGTTTGCTTACCGGCAGTTGGTTCAACAACTGGCGCGGTCACACGCGTTGGGCCGGTCGTCTTACCGACGGTTGTTCCTTTACCACGATTCTTCCTCCGAATTCGCCTTCTTGCATCGTCGGCAACGTGTCTCCGTACTACTCCGGCGGCATCGCTTCTCCGACGAGTAATCACTCCGGCGGCGTCAACGTCTGTATGTGCGACGGTTCCGTTCGTTTTGTTTCCGAGACGATCGACGCCGGCTCCGCCACTAGCGCGGCGCCCGGTTACGGAAGCGTTTCCTCTATGAGCAAGAGTCCTTACGGCGTTTGGGGCGCTATGGGCAGTCGCGCGGGCGGCGAAACGACCTCGCTTTAATCCTTAACAGAAAGGCTAAAAGAATGAAACGTGTTTTTTGCGCGTCTTTGTTCCTTTGCGCGTCGTTAATGTTTTTGGGTTGCGGTCCGAAAAAGCCCGACGGCATGCCTAAATTGTCGCCGGTCGTCGTTACCGTAGTTCAGGAGGGAACGCCTCTTGCCGAGGCGAACGTGTCCTTCTATGCGGAAGCTAAAGAAAATCGACAATGGGCTTGCGGCGGCGTTACCGACGCGACCGGCAAGTTGACGGTAATGACGCGCGGCAAGTATGCCGGGATGCCTCTTGGCAAATATAAGGTTACCGTGGAAAAGACGCTTGTTGAAGACGCGCCCTTAACGGACGAGGATTTCAAGAAGAATCCGCCTAAAATCTACCAATGCGTCGAATCTAAATACATTGCCGAAAACACGACCGATCTTAGCGTCGAAGTCGTCGACGGTAAAAACGAGTTTACGTTAGACGCCGGTAAAGCGATCAAAGAAAAGACGAACTAACGACAAATTGTCGTCGGTCTTTAAACGCATAGACGAGAAGACGCTGAAAAGTCGTCTTTTCGTCTATTTTTTTGTCGCGTCCTAAAAAAGACAAAAAAAATTTCGAAAAATACGTCTTAAATACTTGATTTTTTGACTTGAATCGGTCAAAATAAACGAATCGAGTCGTTTTGACTCGTCGTTATCCCGATTCGTTTACGGAAAGAACGCGCGCTTTTCGGCGACGCGCTCTTTCTCCTTTTGACTTTAACAGGAATTATTCAATATGAGAACGACTCGTCGTGATTTCATCAAGACGTCCGCCGTCGCGGGCGCCGGTTTTTTGGTCGCTTCTGGAAATTTCCGTAAGCAAGCTCGGGCTTCCGCGCTTCAGGACGTCGCGGTCGTCGGCGTCGGGGTCGGCGGCAAAGGGGGCGGCGATATTACGCACGCAGGCTATTACGGAAAAGTCGTCGGTCTTTGCGACGTCGACGCGAACACGCTTGCCGGTAAACATAACGAATTCAAAAACGCGGAAACGTTTGTCGACTATCGCGATATGTTCGACAAGCTGGGCGACAAATTCGACGCCGCGACGATCGGCACGCCCGACCATATGCACGCGATCATTACCGCGACCGCGATGAAAATGGGCAAGCACGTCTACACGCAAAAACCTCTCACGCGCACGATCTACGAAGCGCGTTGGCTCGGCGAACTCGCCAAGAAGACCGGCGTCTGCACGCAAATGGGCAATCAAGGCAGCGTCGACGACGGACTTCGTAAGAACGCGGCGCAATATCGCGCGGGCGTGCTTGGCGACGTCTCTGAAGTTCACGTCTGGACGAATCGACCGATTTGGCCGCAAGGCAAAGATCGAACGATGACGATGGCGAAATTTATCGAAAAAGCGCGTAAAGAAGACCCCGAAACGGCCGACGACGAAATCGCCGAAAAGGAAAAACAAATCGCGAAAGCGCTCGACAGACTCAATTGGGACGCTTGGATCGGCGTCGCGCCCAAACGTGAATTCTGGCCGGGCGACTACCACGATTTCAAGTGGCGCGGCTGGTGGGATTTCGGCACGGGCGCGCTTGGCGACATGGCTTGTCATAACGTCAATATGATTTTCAAAGGCGTCGATTTGCGCAATCCGACAAGCGTCGTCGCGACTAGTTCCGGGCACGATTTCGACTCCTTCCCCGCAAGTTCGATCAGCGAATTTGAATTCCCCGCCAACGATTGGCGCGGACCGATCAAGTTCGTGTGGTACGACGCTTCGCAAACTCCGGCGGCGGAACTAACCTCCAAATACGGTTTCGAAAAAGTCGACGGCCAAGGCGGTTGCTTCGTCGTCGGCTCCAAAGGCGCGGGGCTTAACGGCGATTTCCGCGAAGTCGGCGGCAAACCGATTCCGCGTATTCCCGAGGATCAAACGGAATTCGTTATCGCGCCGATCGACGAACAAAGTCGCGCCGACGACGCGCGCCACAAGTACGAATGGTTCAACGCGATTTGGGAAGGCAAGCCGGAATTGTGCTGGTCGAATTTCCCGAACCACGCCGGTCCGCTTACCGAAACGATCTTGCTCGGCAATCTTTCGATTTGGACCGCCGCCAACGGTCAAGGCGAAAAGATCGAATGGGACGCTAAGAACCTTAAGATCACCAATCTTGCCGAACTCAAGACGCCCGGCGTCGCCGAACTGGTCAAACCTAAATATCAAAACGGATACGACGCGATCGACGAATTGTTCTGAAGCGATCGTTTAGAACGTCTGCGAGGTTCGTCGCGTTTTAAACGGGCGAATTTCAGCGTCTAATTATATCGGCGACGCGCGAACGTTTCCGTTTGCGCTTCGCTTGGATTATTAAGAGGGGCGTAATTCCTTTTCGGGTTGAATTTTATGAAAAAGTTTGTCGTTCGCTATGGAGCGATGCGAAATTTGGGCGTCGTTGAATGCTCCGACGCCGAATCTCAAGGTTTCTTTCACGGCGTCAACGTCGTCGTTCGTACGTCGCGCGGTCGCGAACTTGCGACAATTTTATGCGAAACCAACGACGAAAAGATCGCGCAAATCCCCAATCTCGTATCGGTTCAACCCGTCTTCACGCGAAAAACGACGCCGGAAGACGACGCGCGAATTCTCGAAATGAAATCGTGCGAGAAAGACGATTACAGTCGTTGTCTTCGCATTGTCGAACGAATGAAAATCGATTTGACGCTTGTTCGCGTCGAACGAATTTTCGGCGGCGAACTCGTCGTCGTGTATTACGTGGCGGAAGGTCGCGTCGATTTCCGGGAATTAGTACGCGCGCTGGCGGCGGAATTTCAGATTCGTATCGAGATGAAACAGATCGGCGTTCGCGACGAAACGAAACTTCTTGCCGACGTCGGCGACTGCGGACGCGAAGTCTGTTGCAATTCCTATCTTGCGACAATGCCGCCCGTTTCTATGCGTATGGCGAAACTGCAAAAAGCGACGCTCGATCCGACGAAAGTCTCGGGACGTTGCGGACGTCTCAAGTGTTGTTTGCGTTACGAGTACGAATTCTACAACGATTTACAAGAATCTTCGCCCGCAATAGGACGCGAAGTCGGCACGCCCTTAGGACGCGGTCGCATCGTCGCTCAAGAACTATTTGCCAAACGCGTTCTTGTCGAATTTGAGGACGGAACGCGCCAATCTTTTCCGATCGCCGAACTTGATTTATCCAAACGTTCTTTTGAACGCGACGAATCGTTCGAACGTCGAACGAAATATCCTCCTAAGCGCAAATAGAAAACTCAGACGTTTCGACTCAACTCCTCGCCAAAAAAACAATAAAAAAGTTTGTCGAACCCTATCTTCGATGCGCTCGCGCGGTCAGATACTCTAAGAGCGCTTTGTCAAAGGGAACGGAAACGTCCAATTCGACAAAACCAAACTTTGCGTTTGACGCCTCTCGTCTGAATCGTTCGCGAAATTCCTCAAGAGCTTTCTCGTAATCGACGCGCGCGGAATCGGCGTCGACGGCGATCGTTTCGCCCGTCTCCGGGTCTTCCAATTCGACGTTCCCACGAAATGGAAATCGCGCTTCCGCCTCGTCGAGTATATGGAACAAAATAACGTCGTGTCCCGCGTGCCGCAAACGATAGACGGCGCGCAACGTGTCTTCCGGGTCGCCCAACAAATCGGAAAAAACCATCACAAGAGAGGCGCGTTTAAGCATTCCCGCAAGTTGCGACAACGAAGAAGCGACGTCGGTAATTCCAGTCGGCTTGAGATTTGCCAAGGTTGAAATAATCGTGCCGAACTGCGATCGTTTCGACTTTGGAGGCGCCGACTTTCGTATTTTTTCGTCGAATACGACAAGTCCAACGGGGTCTTGGCGATGGATCATCAAATAACAAAGCGCGGCGGACAATGAAATAGCGTAGTCGAATTTCGTAATTTCGCCGCCAAACGAACATCCCATCGAAGCGCTGGAATCGACGACGAGCCAGCCCGTCATATTCGTTTCCGCTTCGTACTTGCGAACGTAATATTTGTCGGTGCGCGCGTACAGTCGCCAATCTATGTCCTTGGGGTCGTCCCCTCGCTCGTATTTGCGATGTTCGCTAAATTCGACGGAAAACCCTTGCAACGGGCTAGCGTGTAGCCCGTGCATAAATCCCTTGACGATAAACTGCGCTTTAAGATCGAGTCGTTTAATCGTTTGAACGACTCGAGGATTAAGATACGCCTCGCTATTTTGCATATTCGCCGCTTTCTACGCGCTTTTACACGGCTTCCGTCATCTGGAAAACGGGCAACAACAACGCGATGATGATATAAAAGACGGCGCCCGCCAACATCAACAACATCATCGGCTCAAGCAAACTAACCATAATGTCGATTTTTTTGGTAAGTTGTCGCTCTAACGAATCCGCAAGATTGATCAAAACTTTTTCCAACGTATTGGACTCTTCGGCGATCGAAATCATCGTCATCGCCTGAGGCGGAATAAGTCCGCTCTCTCCTAACGGCTTCGAAAGAGGCTCGCCGGACGAAACGGAATCGACCGCTTTCTCTACGGCGTCTTGCATCAACGCGTTGCCGGTCGATCTTGAGCTAATTTCCAACGCGCGCAAAATAGGCACGCCGTTTTGCAACAAGGTTCCTAAAACGCGACATAATTTCGCAACGGCCGATCCTTGCGCCACCGGTCCCAAGACGGGCAACTTCAATTTCCAACCGTCGAGCGTTTTTTTACCCGACTTTGTGGCAAACTGAATTTTCGCGACGATTCCTAGGAGAACCAGAATTCCCAACGCGTACAGACCGTATTTGCCGCAAAACGAACGAAACGCGAGAAGCCAAACAGTGCATAAAGGCAAACTCTTGCCGCTGTCGACCAGCGATTCGAACATCGGTTCGAATTTGGGAACAAACGCGACAAGCAAAACGGACACGACTAAAATACCGACGGTGCATAAAACCGACGGATAAATCATCGCGCCCACGATTTTGGAACGCAACTCCGCCTGATCTTCCATAAATTTCGCGGTTCGTTTGAGAGACGCCTCTAAGAACGCGCCTTCCGACCCAGCCTTAATAACGCTAAGAGTCAAATCGTCAAACACCTTGTCGTGCGAGGCAAAAGCGACGTCGACGCTCTGACCGTCCGCGACTTGATCGGCAATATCGGAGACGACCTCGCGCAAAGCAGGATTTGGCGTCTGCTTGCCGAGCGCTTGAAACGCCGTTAGAACGGGCACGCCGTTTTCAAGCAATTCGCCTAACTGCGTCAAAAAAGCGGCGACGGCGGAAATCGGCGGCTTACTTTTGAACCATTTTCCGACGTCGACGTCGTTTTTATGCACGTCCTCAACGGAAACGGGAAACAATTTCTGCGCGGCTAATCGATCCAACACGTCCTTGACGGTATTGGCCGTCATTTGCCCAGAAACGTCTTTTCCAGCGCGCGTTTTCGCTTTATATTTATAATCCGGCATAGCGTCTTTCTCCGCGTCGAACGAGCAAAACAAGTTCGACGCGAGTTTCCGTCCTTATCTTAACGTCCGCGTATATTTTTCGTTTTCGCTTCGATCACCGCGTCGCTTCGATCAGCGCGTCGGGGCGTCTTTTGCAAGTAATTCGCAATACAAATCATAGTATTTTTTCGCGCTGTCGTTCCAAGAATGATCGAGTTTCATCGCCGTCCGAATAATCTTTTTCCAGTCTTCGGGTCTTTCGGCGTAACAATGCAACGCCCAGTCCATCGCTTTCTTCATATCGGTCGCGACGCCCCAATAAAAGACGAATCCGTTGGCGGTTCCATTCGCAATATTTTCGTCGGACGCGTTGACGACGGAGTCGTGCAACCCTCCGACGTCGCGAACTAGCGGCAACGTTCCGTAACGTTGACTGTACATCTGATTAAGCCCGCAAGGTTCAAAGCGACTAGGCATCAAAAAAACGTCGGCGCCAGCCTCGATCTGATGAGACAACGCGACGGAAAAGACGTTGCGAACGGCAAAAGAGCCGCGTCGTCGTTCCTCGATCCGTTTAAAAGCGCTTGTCAACTTAGGATCGCCCGATCCAAGCACGGCAAATTGCGCGCCGCGATCCATATATTCGTCGGCGACCTGAACAATTAGATCAAGCCCCTTTTGCTCGTCAAAACGACTGACGACGCCAAAGAGAGGGACATTCGGATCAACGCGCAGTCCCATATCGCTTTGTAGCGCGGCTTTACACTTTGATTTTCCTTCTTCAAAACTATCGACGTCGTAATTTTTCGCTAGGAATTTGTCGGTTTTCGGATTCCACTCGTCGTAATCGATACCGTTCAAGATACCGCGTAAATCCTTCGCGCGATACTGTAAGACGCCCTGTAACTTTTCGCCAAAGTCTTCCGTCTGAATCTCTTCGGCATATTTCGGACTAACGGTCGTAATTGCGTCGCAAAAGGTCAAGCCGGACTTCAGTAAGTTCAACTGACCGTAAAATTCCAGTTTATCATAGGTAAACAATTCCCAATCCAGACCGGTAACGTCCATAGCGCCGCGCCAAAAACGCCCTTGAAACCGCATATTATGAATAGTCATTACCGTCTTGATATTATCGTATTTACCGTAATCGCGTTTCCTTTCCAATCGCGGACGCACCGATCCTCCAAAGAGCGAACCCGTCTCGGGAAGAAAACGCGATCGCGACTTGTAAACCGAATCTAAAACGACGGGCGTAAGTCCCGTTTGCCAATCGTTGGCGTGAACGACGTCGACGTCAAGATTTAACTTTTGAATCAATTCCAGCGAAGCGCGAGAAAAAAACGAAAATCGCTCGCAGTTGTCGCCGTAATCGACGCCGCCTTCGTTATAAAGTCCGGCGCGATTAAAATATTCCTCGTGTTCGATGAAATATACGTCGACGTCGGAACCGGGTAATTTCGTCGATCGCACGGCGGCTCTTTTCGTAACTTTACCGACGCGCGCTTCGATCGTCGCGTCGCGCGATTTCAGTTCGATCTCGTTTCTGTCGCAATACTCCCAAACGCAACGATAAAGAGGCGTTACGATAGAAACCTTAACGCCCAACTTGGCTAACGCTTTCGGCAAAGCGCCGCACACGTCGGCTAATCCGCCTGTTTTTGAAAAAGGAGTCGTTTCGCTAGTAACAAAGAGTACGTGCATCGTCTGTCTCCTAAGGTCGACGGTATTAATCGACGTCAAATCTGAATCAACAATAACGCGGCGCCTTCGCGCCCTAAGGTCGCTTGGAAGACCCGTTGCCCCTTATTCTACCATAAAAGACAAGACAAGAAGCCCCCCTCTTCATAGATTCTCTTGCGTTTCTTTACCCGACTTGTACTATTTAACCTATATTGTCGTCCGCAACCTTCCCAATTGTTCATTTCGTCGAAGAAGCGTTTTTCGGAATTAACGACGCTTTTTTTCCTCAAAATTGTCGCGTCCCAAACTTTTCTTTTGGAAAGTGAACGCGCCCCCTTGACGCACGCCCTAGAAAAGGGGTAGAATGCGTAAAACTGTAGCGCGTCTTTCAGAGAGAGACTAGTCGGACGCGTGCGGTCGTTCCGAGACGTCGATTATGCAATTAAGGCGCGAATATGTTTCAAAAGAAAGAAGATAAAATTTGGGCGACAAGACCTTACGACCCGGCGGTTGTCGAACGTTTAGCGCGACAAACGCAAATCGCGCCGATCGTCGCGCAAACGTTGGCAGGTCGAAAGATCGTCGAGCCCGACAAAGTCGTGCAATTCTTGGCGCCGCCAAGTTTGACGCGCGGCTTATACCCGCCCGAACGTCTCCCAGGTTGTCGTCTAGCGGCTCAACGTTTGGCGGACGCAATTCGTCAAAATAAAAAAATCGTCGTTTACGGCGATTACGACGTCGACGGAATGACGGCGACCGCAGTTCTCTTGCAAGCGATTCAAACGTCCGGCGGTCGTTGCGGTTATTACGTTCCCAATCGTCTTGAAGAAGGTTACGGGCTAAATTGCGACGCGCTCAAGCGCCTTCGCGAAGACGACGAAACCGACGTCGTGGTTACGGTCGATTGCGGAATAACTAGTTTAAAGGAAGCGCGCTACGCCAAAGAACTTGGTCTTGAGCTTGTCGTAACGGATCATCACACGCCTCTTGTCGACGAAACGACGGGCAAGCAAATACTGCCCGACGCGTCGGCGATCGTTCACCCTCGTCTTGAAATCGAGGGCGAAACGCCCTACCCCTATCCGGAAATTTGCGGAGCTTTCGTCGCGTTCAAACTAGCTTGGCGTCTTGGCGTCGAACTCAACGGCGGCGATGGCGCTAAAACGACGCCGGAAATGCGCGAATTTCTTCTAAAAGCGATCGGTTTGGCGGCGCTCGGCACGATCGCGGACGTTATGCCTCTTCTGGACGAAAATAGAACGCTCGTTCGATTTGCGCTCGAACGAAGTTTTGTCGACCATATGCCGCTTGGCTTGAAATTTCTCGTTGAAATCGCGTTAAATAATCCCAAAAAGAAAATCACAAGCGAAGACGTAGGCTTCTCGTTGGCGCCGCGACTCAACGCCGCCGGTCGCGAAGTATTAAACGAACGTTCCATTAAGGACGAAGAAGACGAAATTAACTGGCGTCTTGCGCAAACGTTGCTCGGTTCGCCTCATCGACTTGCCGTCGCCGGACAAATGGGTCTTGCGGGCTTGGGCGTCGAATTGCTCATTACCGACAAGCCGGATCGCGCGCGCGAATTAGCGCCCTTCATCAACAATCTAAACGCGACGCGTCAAAAACTAGAACGTCGCATTATGTCGGACGCGCTTAAAACGATCGAAGAACGTTACGCCGACGCGCCCGCGTTTGTTCTTGCAAGTCGCGACTGGCATCCGGGCGTGATAGGAATCGTCGCGGGTCGACTTGCGGAACAATTCTACCGACCCGCGATTATGATCGCGCTACGAGACGCCGACTCCAACGCCGGGTCGGGGCGAAGCGCGCCCGACGCCGATTTTAACCTATACGACGCGCTCGACGCGTGTTCCGAACATCTCGTTCGCTTTGGCGGACACGCGGCCGCCGCCGGATTAGGAATTAAAGAAGCGAATATAGACGCGTTTCGCGAAGCGTTTTGCGCGTATGTTGAAGAACGTCTTCATCCGCAGGAACGGACGCCAAAACTTTATCTTGACGGCGAATTTCCTTTTTCGACGATCGATCTTCACGCGTTGGCCGAACTCGACAAAATGGCGCCTTTTGGCGCGGAAAATCCCAGACCCGTATTCGCCGCTTACGGCGTGCAATTAGTGGGAACGGCGCGCCGCGCGGGCGGCGGCAAATTGAAGCCCGGTTCGCCGCCCAATCAGGCTCCGCCCCTTGGCAACGTCTTTCTAGCGCGTTTTCGCCAATATCAAGACGAACGACGCGCCGTCGCGTTTAATCGCGGCGAATGGGTCGACGAAATTAACGCCCTAGTCGCGCAAGACCCGCGCGTTCGATTCGACGTCGCGTTTCAGGTCGTGTACAGCGATTTTTACGGGCAAGTTGAATTACGTTTGCAAGATTGGCGCGTAGCGCAATAACGCGCGCCCCTTTGATCAATATGTTCCTTCCCATCCTTGTACGAGGAATTTGTAATGAAACTATTAAGATATTCCATAGTTTTGTCGTTCGTCGCGTCGGCGGCGTTTATCTCTTCATACGCTCTCGCGCAAACGTCGTCGGACAATCCCCAAGAAGCGCTTCGTTCCTTTGACGAATACGCGCCTTGGCTTGATCCGTCCCTTGATATTTGCGACTACCATATTCATCTCAGAGGCGGGATGACGGCGGAAATGGCGGCGGAACGCGCCAAAAAAACGGGCGTAAAGAGCGGAGTCTTGGAAAATACCGGGCGAGAATGGCCTATGCCGGACAACGCGACGTTGGACGCGTTCGTTTCGAAAGTCGAAGCCGTCAACGCGACTTTGCCCGAAGAAGAGCGTCTGTATATTGGAATTCAAGTCAACGACCGCGATTGGTACCAAAAAATCGATCCAAGAATTTATCGTAGGCTTGATTTTGTGCTTGCCGACACGATGATTATGGGCAAGCGTCCCGACGGCTCCGACGAACGTCTTTGGCAGTTGCCCAAAGATTACGACGTCGATCAAAACGAATGGTTTGAACGTTACTACCAACATTGTATGACCGTCGTTTCGGAACCGATCGACGTCCTCGCCAACGTTACCTACTTGCCCGATTTTATCGCGGATCGTTACGACGAACTTTGGACGACCGAACGTATGAAAGCGTTAATTCAAGCGGCGATCGACAACGGCGTCGCCTTGGAAATTCAAGCCGAATCGAATTTTCCTAACGAGAAATTTATCAATCTTGCCAAGGAAATGGGCGCGAAATTCTCCTTCGGTTCCAATAATTTCGACGCCAAGATGAAAGACCTCGACGCTTGGAAACAAAAAATCGAGAAGTGCGGAATCGGAAAAGAATATTTGTGGCGAAACTTCCGATATGAAGACAAGTAGCGACAAGATCGTTTATAAAAAGTCGCGAGTTGGCGCCTCACGGATCGATTGCGTTTAACAGGTCGTCGCGGTCTATTGCAATTCTTTGTAGGAACAACGAATAGCCAGTCCGATAGCCTTTCCCAATAAAGGCGGAACGGCGTTTCCGATTTGCACTAACTGCTTGTTCTTCGGTCCCATAAAAATAAAATCGTCGGGAAAAGACTGCAATCTCGCCATCTCCCGCGCCGTCAAGACGCGGGGTAATTTTGGATGAACGTTGACGCCTCCGTGATTCTCTTTAATCGTACAGGACGCCTCGTTCCACGGGCATTTTTTCCACGCGTCCGAATAGCCCGAATAGAGACTTTCGCCTTCTTTTAACGCCGCCATTCGTTCGACCATATCGGGTCGATGTTTCGTCGGCACGTGGTTAAACGCGGGGTCTTCGTCGCGATTCATTAAGTCGCCGATAGCTTCGCCGGTCGTAACGTATTCGTTCGGCTTCAAAATCGGCTTCGGATGGTAATTCGTCGCCCCTACGCGGTTGCCAATAAAAATAACGCGCTCCCTTTTTTGCGGGACGTAGTAATCGACCGCGCATAAGACGGCGACGTTAGTTTCGTATCCGATCGATTTCAGATCGTCGCGAATTTTCTTTTCAACGAGTCCGTTCAGCATACTTCTCAGCCCTTTGACGTTCTCGCAAACGACAAATTCCGGCTGGAGCCTTTTCACAATCTCGATCAATTCTCGATACAACGAATTTCGCGGATCGTCGACGATTCTATTTCCCGCCATACTGAATCCTTGACAGGGAAATCCCCCCGCTACGACGTCAAGACGACGACCGTTTAGTTTTTTTTCTACCGTTTCGTAAAAAAGGTCTTTTATTTCGGTTTGTTTAATGTCGCCGTTGACAAAAGGATGCGAAAAATTACGACGATAGGTCTGCCCGGCTTCTTCAAACCAATCGAGTCCGCAAATACCTTCGAGCCCGGCAAGTTCAAAACCTTTGCTAAGTCCGCCCGCGCCGCAAAAAAGATCGACAAACGTTTTCTCAGAAGCGGGCGACGCGTTCCAATAGGACGAAATATCGACCCAATTTACGACGTCGTTTTCAAGTAAATCCGACCGTTCCGCCGCGTAATTTTTCTTGGGCAAGGAGTAGATAGGCGCGCCAAAAAGATCGACGCCGACTTGTATGGAACTCAGCGTCGAAATTTTAAAGCGTTCGACGTCTTCTTCCGCTATTTTATAGACGCCGCCCTGTTTAACCGAAGGCAATTCTCCCGAGGCGACAAAACGACGCGTCGCTTTTATCGTCAAATTTAGGAGGGACGCGACTTCTTTGATCGAAAGAAAGCTCATCTCGGGCGTATTTCGTTGCTTGTCGATCACAAAATTCAAACGCCGCTCGACTCGTCAAAATCGCGCGGCGTCTTTCCAAACTACGCGTCAAAAAAACGACGCAATTAGAACCAACTGCAAGTAAATCCGCCGTCGACGTAGACGGGCGAACCGGTGATATAACTGCCGGCTTTCTTCGAAAGCAAGAGGATCGCGGCGCCGATCAGTTCGTTTGGATCGCCGTAACGACGCATAGGCGTGCCGTTCATAATGTTTTCAACGCGCTTGGCGTCCAAGAGCTTGCGATTTTGCTCGGCGGGGAAGAAACCGGGGCAAATCGCGTTGCAACGGACGCCTTGCGTTCCAAATTCTTGCGCGATATTGCGGGTCAAATTGACGACGCCCGCTTTGCTTGCGGCGTAGGCGAAAACGCGCGACAACGGACGATCCGAATTGACGCTGCCGATATTAAGAATCGAACCGCCGTCTTTATTTTTCAACATCGATTCGATAAAAACTTGACAAGAGAGCATCGTGCCCTTCAAATTGACGGCGAGGATTTTGTCCCATTGGTCGGCGTCGACGTCGAGATAATTATTGCCGACGTTGATTCCGGCGCAGTTGACGAGCATGTCGACTTGTCCCGTCAATTTGAGCGCTTCTTCGCGCAACTCGCGCAAAGACTCCTTGTCGACGACGTTGACCGTTTTGTAGACGGCTTCGATTCCTTCGCTCGTCAATTTCTCGACGGCTTTTTTACAAGCGTCTTCGTTGACGTCGGCGACGACGATTTTAGCGCCGTTCTTGCCTAACCCGGTCGAGAGGCACAATCCCAAAGCGCCCGCGCCGCCAATCACGACCGCGACTTGACCTTGCATGCCAAAAAGTTCGTTCAGATAACTCGCGTTGTCCATTCGTGCTTACCCCTTTCGTACTTGCCCCTTTTGCTTTCGTTTGCTCGTTATTTTTTCACGCGGTTTTGCGCGTCGACCTTAACGACGTTCGCGCGATAATTCGACAGTTCGCGCTCTTCGTATTCGGCGTATGTGATAATAACCAACACGTCGCCTTTATACCCCTCGCGCGCGGCGGGTCCGTTCAACATAATCGTTCCCGATCCTGCGGGCGCTTCGATCGCGTAAGTCACCAGACGACTGCCGTTGTTGACGTTCAACACATGAACCAATTCGCCGGGCAAAATATCGGCCGCTTTTAATAAATTCGAATCGATCGCAATACTTCCTTCGTACTCGAGATTACACTCGGTCAAAGTCGCGCGATGGATTTTCGATTTCAACATAGTGCGTCGCATAACGGAAACTCTTTTCTTCGTTGCGTGCGTAAATACCAACACGATCGTCGGCGTTCTTTTGGGTTCAGCCCGTCGACGCTCTTCCGTCGAGTCGTTTGTAAGAAACGCCGTCCCGACTAAGTAATTATACCCCTTTCGTTCTTTTGCAAAAGAGGAATAAAAGAAGAGGCTTAAAAAACGTTCTAAAAGACGTCGCGAATTTTTTATAAAAAAACGTCGTCGACGCTTGTTTTTTGCGCTCGACCAAGTTACAATAAACGAGTCGTCAACGCGTCGCGACAACGCGGACGAAAAAGTTAAAGTCGTAAAAGACGCAAACTAGCAAAGGGTTCGTAATATGGCAGAAATCGACGTCTATAAGGATTGGTTAAAAATCGAAGCGACCAACCGTCCTCTCAATTACTACCAACTCCTTAAATTTAATAAATTTGTCGACGATCCGACGCTCATTCGTCAACGTTATCGTGAATTGAACGCGTATGTTCGAAAATTTGCGACCGGCGACTATATTGAAGAATCGCAAGCGCTGTTGAACGAATTGGCGAAAGCGATGCTCTGCTTAACCGACGCCGAACGAAAAGCGGAATACGACTTTAAACTTGGGCGTAAGCAAGCGACGACGGAAACGACGGACGCATACGGTCGACGTTCGCTCGAAACGATATTGCTTAGCGACGGTTCCGTCACGCCGGAACAGGTTAAAAAGGCAAAGTCGTTAAGCGACGCGATCGGGGTCGATTTGCATCAGGCTTTGATTCAACAAAAGGCGTGCGATCCTGAAAAAATTATGATCGCCTACGCGGAATCGGTGGGACTGCCCTTCGTCAATTTGGACGACGTGCCCGTCGACGAATATTTCGCGCCGCAAATTAACCCGGTGACAGCGCGGCAGAATTCCTTTGTGCCCGTAATGTCCGATATGGGCAAATTAATTCTTGCGTCGCCCGAACCGATCGGAGTCGACGTCGAAGACGAATTGCGTTTGCTCTTTGAAATGCCCGTAAGATGCGCTATTTGTATGCCGCAACAAATCAACGCCGCCATTGCGAAATATTATCCGCGCGACGCCGTTCAACAAATCGTAAAAAAAGAATCCTCGAGCGAAACGACCGTCAAGGCGAAAGCCAAGCCCAAAACGAAGAAATCGACGAGCGGCGCCGAACTTTCGCCCGCCGCTAAGAAAAATCGCGTCAAGTTGTCGATCGTATGCTTTAATTTCGGCGTAATGGTCGGCGCGCTCGGCGCAAATTTCACGCTCAAACACGCGTCGTCGGTTCAAATGATCTTGTGCGGCGTAACGCTTGGCGTAATCGCCGGAGGAATCGCGTGGGCTTGCGCGCCAAAAGAAGTCGAGGAATAAGAGCAAGACGCCCTACTGACGCCGCGTCGTCCTTGCATCGGTTGATCGCGGTCAATCGTCGAACGAAACCGGCTTGTAAACGTCCGGCGTGTTCGTTCGCGAGTCGGCGGCGTTGTTGCAACTCAAACAGATAAAGAAAGCCAGTAGGAAAATAGAAATAAACGTCGCGCCTAGTTTCAGCAGGCTATGAGTTTTTTCAACGGCTTTCACAATCTCGTCGTATCTGTTTTTATCCTGTTCAAAAATGGAACAGTACGACGCGAATACGCAAATTCCGTGCGTTAGTAGCACGACTACGCTTGAAATCGCCAGTACGGCGCAATACGCGTCGTACTGAAAAACGCAAAGAACCATCAAAACGTAGGGGCAAAACATAAACAATTCGGCAAGAACCAGCGCCAATAAGCAAATTGAACGTTTGGGAGAGGCGCGATAAAACTTAAGCCACGACTCGCGCCAACAACGGTTAAAGGGTCTGGAAACGCTTTGTTGAATTTGCTTTTCGGCAATTTCTTCGCTTTCTTGCGCATATGATTCGGAAGACGCTTCGATTTTTGCCGATCGCGATTCTACTGGCGCTTCGATTTTTGGCGCTTCGTTTTTTGGCGCCTCTTTTTTTGGCGCTTGAGTTTTCGGGAGAGAATAAGGCTCGTCTACTTCGCGAACAGGCTTCGCTTTTGAAGGACTTCTTCCCCAAAGCTCGAGTTTTCCAACAGATTCGCTTAGACGAGGCAAGTCGATCGTCGGGCGTTCCGTTAGTTCTATTTTAGAACCGCAAGCCGAACAATAAGACTCGTTCCAGCGGTTCTTTTTTCCGCAACGCGCGCAAGTCAACAAATCAGCATCTCTTTTCAACATAACAACAGCAACCCCAACGCCGTTCACGTCCGTAGCAACGCGCGATCTTTCCAAACCGATGCGCGCAAACGTAACATACAAATAATAACAAGAAAAATCAAGAGAAAAAGGCGTATGACGCAATAAAATATGACGCAATAAAAGATGGGCAATGTTGGATTCGAACCAGCGACCTTCTGGGTGTAAACCAGATGCTCTAACCAAACTGAGCTAATTGCCCAAAGTTACAAAGAACGCGCCTATTATAATCAAAAAAATTATTGCGTCAACCGCGTTCTGGCGCTATAATTTGAAAAAGCGTTCTCCAGGTCGCCTATGATCGTCGAACGTTTCCAGTTAAACCGTTTCGTCCCCAAAGGAACGCCGAATGTCCGCGTTATTGCTTAGTCGATCCGTCGCGTCGGAATCGCTCGACTTTCTTTCCAACGTTTGTCTAGCCGACGTTTCCTCTTTAACAAGAACGCGCGACGTCGGTTTGCTTGTCGCTGCTTTCGTTCTCGCGTTTGCGATATGGCAAATCCGCATCCAGCTAGCGCGCGTTCAACTATCGAAAAACGACTTGCCGATGTTAAACGAACAAGGCTGTCGATTTTTTAAGCGTCGTTCGCAACGTCGTTTGCAACTGGCTATTTTGGCGTTAGTCGTAGGATTGGCAATATTCGTCGGTTCAAGCGTCGCGCCCGAGCGTTTTCCTAAAATATGGACGGGCGCTTGGCTGTGCGTGCTTTTCTTAGGAATATGGATTTGCGTCTTAGCCGTTGTAGACGCGTTTTCAACGTGGTTGAGTTTTGGCGTCGAACGAAATCAAAATCGCGCGGAAGAGATTTTGTTAAAGTATAAGATCGAAAAATTTAAGGAAAATAGTCTTATGGAACAAGAAAAAACGCGCGGTAAAACGTCGTAACGTTTTGTTCGTCAGGCGTGCGTAATTTGATCGATTCGATCCAAACCAAAACAATTTTCAAGCCGACAAGACGAGTTTCATATGTCGCGCATACCTCAAAGTTTTTTATTTCGTTTACGAATTCCCTGTCGTCCCCTTTCGCCGACGCTCGTTTCGTCTTATCCGATTCCTGAAACGCTTGACGCTTCGTACGGCGTTCCGTTTTGGTCGCAAGCGGCGTCTCCTAACGGTTTTGCGACTCAAGCGCTCGTTCAAACGTTGCGCAACGCGCAAAATCAAACGCGTTTTGATTTTCGCATCGGCTGGGCGCAAGAGGGATTGTTGTTCACCGTCGTCGTCGCCAATAAACGCGAGCAACGATACTGGACGCATACCTCGTTAAAAGAAGCGGATTGCGTGATTTTATGCCTTGACGCGCGCGATCTGAAAGACTTGCATCACGGAAGCCGATATTGTCACAAGTTGCTCTTTTATCCTCTCGTGGGCGAAGGCGCAAGCGTCGCCAAGCCTTTAGCTCAATGGCGTTTACTTGAGCGCGCCAAAGCGTCGCCAGAAGCGGTGGACGTCGCCGCGTTTCGACTTGCTTCAGAACGTCGCGCCGACGGCTACGCCTTTTCGGCGTTTATTCCCGGTTCAACGCTGACGGGCTACGATCCGAAAGTTATCGACAGAATCGGCTTTCATTTCATCGTTCAAGATTCTGAATACGGCAAATTTGCGTTGCAACATACGGAACCTTTTCCGGTCGAGAACGATCCAAGTTTGTGGGCGACGCTTACTTTTGAAAAATAACGGACGTCGAGTCGAGTTCTGATCGTAATTCCGATTCAGACGACTCAAAAGCGCGCGTATTCGGTTCGACGCGCGCAAAAAAAATTGAGATCATTTGGAAACGTTTTAACAAAGGGAGTACGCCAATGAAAATTGCCGTTGCTTGTGAGAATAACGAAGTGTTTCAACATTTCGGTCGAACGCCGGAATTTGCGATTTTTGAAGTCGACGACGACAAAATTATCAAAGAATCGCGCAAATCCAGCGGAAACGCCGGTTGCGGAGCGCTTGCCGGAGTACTAAAAGAGGAAGGCGTCGGCGTGTTAATCTGCGGAGGAATCGGAGGCGGCGCGCTCAATTCCGTCAAGTCGGTCGGAATTCAAGTCGTTGGAGGAACGACGGGAAACGTTCGGAAGATTGCGGAAGAATACGTCGCAGGAACGTTGAACTCAAAAGAGGGGTTCCTTTGCAATCATCACGACGGCGAACATTGCGGCGGAGGCGGTTGCTCGCGCTAAACTAGATAAAAAACGCGCGAACTTGAAAACGAACCGTCGTTCTCGTTCGCGCGTTTCTCTTTGTTTAAAAGTCTTACGCTAGCCGAAACGCTTAATGAAGACGCGTCTCTTGTTCGGCTAATTTTTCTTTAGCGACAAGGTTGACGTCCGTCAACAGGTCGACGCGGTCAAACTGTTCGGCAACGGCGGGCGAGTGCGTGACCAAAATGAGCGCGACGTTCTCGTCGCGGCAAGTATTGCGCAACATATCGACGACGATCTGCTGATTGCCGACGTCGACGTTCGCCGTAGGTTCGTCTGCCAGCACGAGCTTCGGTTGATTGGCCAACGCGCGCGCGACCGAAACCCGTTGTTGTTCGCCGACGCTCATTTGGCTCGGCTTATGATGCAAACGATTTCCTAACCCCACGCGTTTTAACAAGTCGACGGCGCGCTTCTTATCGCGACCGCGCCCGGCGAACGCCATGCCAAGTTGGACGTTTTCCAACGCCGAGAACCCCGGAAGAAGGTTGAACGTTTGGAAGACGTAGCCGATACGACGCGCGCGAAACTGATCGCGTTCAGATTCCGTAAGAAGAGGCGTGTTCCAACCGTCGATCAGAACTTGCCCCGACGTCGGACGCAAAATACCGGCGATTATATGCAGGAGCGTCGTCTTACCGCAACCGCTCGGTCCGACGACGACGACTTGCTCGCCCGCGTCGACGTTCCAACGCGGCACGTCTAAAATAGGAAGTTCGCCGCCGTCCGGCTCTTTATACGACTTTTTTAAATTCTTCAGTTCAAGCATTAGCGCCCCCGACGTCGCCGATCAACTCGCGACGCGCGAAAAATTTCTTAACGTTAAGGAAGTCGACGCGCGTAAATTCAAGCCCCCGCGCCTATGCGTATTTTATCCCATTTTGACAAAAATTTCAAGAGTTTTTCGAAAAAACTACAAATTTGAAGAAGTTTTTCTAAACATACGCCGATTTCTATACAAATTACCCAAACTACTTGTTTTAACTAAACAACCCAAACAAGTTGTTTTGGAATCAAAAAACAACAAATTAAGCGTTTTAACGAAACTTTAAACGTTAGAAAACGTCTAACGGATAGGAAAGTTTCGTCGACGAATAATTGCGTTCCCGGCGCCTTACGGTTTCGGCGCCGTTTTACGTTTCACATTCTGCGGACGACTTTGCGGAAACGTCGAACGTTTTTTCGAAATCTGTAGAAAGGACTCGCTCCGTTTTGCTTACTTTAAAGACGGGAAGCCTCAAAAAGTTTTGTGAAAACGTAAACAAGGCATTGTTAAAACGCGCAAAACTTGTTAAACTATACAAAATAAACTTGATTTAACGGTTGTTTAAAGCGTCAAAAAAACGCGTTGGCGCATAGCGGCAAATTTTAGCGTTTGAAGGCGTAAAAGCGCGTCGGCGTTTTCGGTCGCGCAAACCGTCGTATGGAAGGAAATGGGATATAAAATGAGTTTTTCCTCAACTTTTCGTCGCGTCCTGTCTAGTTCCGCACGTCAAAAGGCGCGCGAGGAACGCCGTCGCAAAGCTCTTAACGACGTTCGACGACGACGTATTTTTGAAGCCTTGGAACAACGGCAGATGTTGGACGCCGCGTCTCTTTACGAAACGTTGCCCGATGCGATTACGATAGCCGACGGCAATTCGTATCATTACGCGTTCGAAGGCGTCGCAAGCGATTTTATCGACGCTAGTTCCGTCGACGGCTTGACGGCTTCTCTTCCTTCTGGAACGCAAGTTTCGATGACGGTTTCCAAGACGGATTCCAACGGCGCCGTCTCCTCCTTGGGCGAGATAGTCGTTCAATTATTTGAAGCGGACGGCGAAGCGCCCAATTCCTCCGCTCATTTCTTGGATTTAGTCGCAAACGACTATTACGAGGGCTTGACGATCCACCGTATTTATTCCGGCTTTATGTTCCAAGGGGGTTCCAGCGACGGATACGGATACGAAGGCTCCGGGACGACGATCGCCGACGAGATTTCCGACGTTTTGACGCATAGCGGGCGAGGAATCGTCGCCTACGCCAACAAAGGCGCCGACACGAGCGACGCGCAATTCTACGTTACTTTCGACTCGGCGGATTGGCTCGACGGGGGATACAACGTCTTCGGATTTGTCGTCGACGGCTACGACGTTGTCGAACAACTGGAAAACGCCGAGGTTACCATTAATCCTAGATCGGGCGAGAACACCTTCCCGACGTCGACTTACTCGCTTTCCAACGTTCGCGTTCTTCAAGACGCCGAAGTTTCCCAAGGGGTTCTTCGTCTGGTCGCCGACGACGACGTTTCGGGCGTGACGACGATTTCCTTTACGTCGACGTCCGGCGACGACGCGCTTCTCTTCCAAGAAACGACGGTTTACGCGGGCGAAGAGGGGCTTGAAGCCTACGTTCAAAAAGCGTTGAGCGACGTGAATTTTGAATTTGTCGCGGGCGATTTAGTCACGGTCGACTTGCCGACCGAATTTGGCGGCTACGTTGTTTCCTATTCGATTTCGGACGTTACGGGAACGTGCGGCGGTTATGAAATAGTTTCCAATAGTCGAACCAATTCCTCGTTCGATCTCGTAACGACGAAGGCGGCCGCGCAATTTACCTCGCTGGAAATAGTCGCGACGCTGGCTAACGGCGATCAAGCGATCGTCGTGCAACCTATGTATATTTCACCCGCCGCCCCGGAATTGACGCTCAACGAAACGGATTCGACCGTCGTTAAGAAATACGGCGAAGAAACTTGGATCGTTTCGAGCGATCTGGCGACTTCGGCGCTTCAACTCACGGTCGACGCGTATGCCTTTGATTCCAGCGTCGCGTTGGAAACGCCGATTACCGTCTACGTCGACGGCAAGGAACGCGATTATCAACTTGTTTCCAAAGCCTACGACGAAGACCTTTCCAAACAGACCTACGTTCTTAGCCTTCAATTAGACGAAGCGGACGCGCTCGCGGACGGCGAACACACGATCGCCGTTCAGGAATATCTGGCGATCGACCGCATTACGACGCACGAACGCCTCGTAAGCGAAGTTACGAGCGCGAAGCTCGTCGTCGATTCGCAACAATTAGAATTTACGACGTCGGAAACCGCGATCGCGATTCAAGTAAACGAAGAAGGCTCGCTTCAGTTGACGACTAACAAGACCGAGGCGTCGGGCGAACAACGCGCCGACGTTTCGTTCGCGTTGGCGAACCCCGAAGCCGGTCCCAGGTTTATCACGCTTACGGAATACGGCTTGTTAAGTTGGTCAGACGTGAGCGACTCCGACAAGGGCGTTTATTACGTCGACGTCGTCGCTACCGACGCGCTGGAACAAACGGCGACGACGACGCTGGAATTGCGCGTCGGAACGAGCGCGAAGCCGATCTTTGAAGAGATCGACGATTACGAAGTCGCGACTGGCGAGACGCTCGTAGCGACCGTCGTTGCAAGCGTTCCCGGCGAGGAAGACGTTCTCGTCGCCTATTCGCTTGTCGGCGACCATCCCGAAGGTCTGTCGATCGATCCCGCGACGGGCGTCGTTTCTTGGGCGGTTCCAAGCGATTATCTTGACGACGCGACAAGCGCGCGATTATGGCAAATCTACGTCCAAGCGACGTCCCAAATTAGGCAAGAAGACGGAACTTACGTCGCCGGACCGTCGTCCGACGTCGAAAAAATCGATATTGCCGTTGAAAACGCGACGTTCGACGAAACCAAGGGAATCAAGCCCGTTTGGACGCAAGAACACGCCTTTGAAGTCGAAGCAGGGCGCGCGCTCCAAAGCGTCGTTAATGCGTCGACCGTCCCGAGCGCCTTGGGCGTTATGTACGTCGCCGATTTTGAAAACGACGACTCGCTAAAACTTGAACTCAACAAAGAGACGGGCGAATTTTCCTTGGAAGTTGCGGAAGACTATTTCGCCGCTTCGTCGGTTCGTTCCGTTCAAGTCGCCGTCGACGTCGTCGCGTCGACCGTGTTGCGCGGCGAAGAAGACAAATACGTCGACCTAGGCGGTTCGGAACCGACGACGGTCGTCTTCACGATCGTCAATCCGAGCTACGAGGACGACGCGCCGATTATTATCGGACTCTCCGATTCCAACGCGACGACGGGACAAGAATATCAAGACGTCGTCGTCGCCTACGATCCCAATCAAGAAGCGGACGCGTTTAAATTCGAGCTTGTCGGAGACGACGTCCCCGAAGGTCTGACCCTTTCGCAAGACGGAATTGTCTCTTGGACGATTCCCGAGGATTACCTTCCGACAAACGTGGCGTCGCGCGTCGTGCCCGTCGCCGTTAAAGTTACGGAACAGTATTTGCGCGAAGACGGAACTTATGAAGACGGTCTTTCTACGGAAGGAAGCGTCGAAATTAAAGTCGCCAACGCCGCCTATGATCCCCAAACGGACGAAGCGCCTCAATTCGTCGAACCGGGCGCGTTCCAAATTTATTCAGGCGAAGTATTTGAGACGGTCGTTTTCGCAAGCGCGCCCGAAGGCGCTTACGGGGTTGAATACGCGTTAATCGGCGAATATCCTGAAGGCGCGACGATCGATTCCAACTCGGGAAAGATTTCTTGGAACGTTCCCGGCGATTATTTCAAGTCGCCGCAAGAACGAAGCAGGGAATTGACGATCGGAATTCAAGCGACTACGATCGTCGACGTCGACGGCTCGAAGGTCGACTACGGCAAATCGTCGACGACGGCGCTTAAATTAACGGTTCTTAACCCCGATTACGTCGACGAAGCGCCCGTTCTGTCCGATATTGACAAAACTTCGGCGCAAACCGGCGATACTTACGCGGTTGAGATCGTCGCCAACGATCCGAACGAAGAAACGAGTCGTTTCCAATTCGAACTCGTCGGCGAAGGGTATCCTGAAGGATTTACGCTTGAATCCGAATCGTATTCAGATACGGCTAGCGTTTTGTGGAACATTCCGGCGGATTACTTAAATTCGAACGTTAAGACGCGCGCGACTTCGTTTGTCGTCAAAGCGACGGAACTCTACGCGCTCGAAGACGGAACGTTCGAACCGGGCTTGGCTTCTGAAAAAACCTACGCGCTCGAAATCGTCAACGCCGCATACGACGCGGAATCCGCAAGCGCGCCGATATGGCAAGAAGTCGGAGCTTTGAGCGTCGTCGCGGGCGAGTCCTTGGAAGAAACGATTATAGCGACGGTTCCCGAGGAATTCGCGGGCGTTCGATACGATCTGATCGACGCCCCGGAAGGAACGGTCTTTGACGCCGAATCGGGAACGCTCTCTTGGGACGTTCCTCGGGACTATTTCGCGTCGTCGTCAATTAGAAACGCGGAAATCGAGATCAAGCTGGCGGCGACGGCGATCGTCGCGACAAGCGAACGTTCGATCGATTACGGCGCGACGTCGGAAAAGACGCTGAAATTGACGATCAACAATCCCGATTACGTCGACGAAGCTCCGGCGATCGGCGCGCTTGACGCGACGACGGCGACAACCGGCGAAACCTTTGTCGCTAGTTTTATCGCGATCGATCCCAACGGCGAAGCGAGCGACGTTTTGGTCGCTTTGTCCGATCAGGAACTTCCCGAAGGATTCCAACTCAACAGGAACGAAAACGGCGAATACTACGTTTCGTGGGCTATTCCCGACGATTACCTAAGTTCCGACGTCCAGTCTCGCGGCTTTGCTTTTAGCGTCGTCGCGACGGAACAGTATTTGAAAGACGACGGAACCTACGAAACGGGTCTGACTTCCGAAAAAACGTTTGAAATTACGGTCATTAACGCCGCTTACGACGACGAAAGAGCGGAAGCTCCAACGTGGCTTGAAATTGGCGCGCAAGAGACGACGACGGGCGAAACTTTCAACGTAATCGCCGTCGCAACGGCTCCCGAAAGCGCGGCTGGCGTCAAATACGAGTTAATCGGCGAATATCCCGAAGGAATGACGATCGACTCCGCGACGGGCGCGATCTCTTGGACGGTTCCCGCAAATTATATCGAATCGACTTCCGTCAAATACGAAACGTTGACGATCGAACTCAAGGCGACGACCATTGTCAGCGAAAGCGGTTCCAACGTCGACTACGGAAAATCTTCGACGACTTCCTTTGAATTAAAAGTCAACAACGCAAATTACGTCGACCTTGCGCCCGTCTTTGACGACGATTGGACGTCCGCGTCCGTTTCAACCGGCGAATCGTTTGAAAAGACGATTTCCGCGTCCGACCCGGAAGGAAAAGCCTCCGTCGTCTTGGAACTTGTCGGAGACGAATACCCGGAAGGATTGAGCGTCGTTGCGGACGAAGACGGCGGTTATAAATTAGTTTGGAACGTCGCGGAAGATTATCTTCCGGCGAGCGTTTCCGCCTCGAAATTGAGCGTCGTCGTCAAAGCGACTGAAAAATACGAAACGGAAAGCGGAACGACCGAAGAAGGACTTTCGACGACCAAAACTTACGAAATCAACGTCGACAACGCATCGTTTGACGAAACCCAAGCCGTCGCGCCCGAATGGATCGATATTGAAGCCCAAAGCGTCGACGCCGGCGAAACGTTTGAGCTTGTCGTCGCCGCGACGGCTTCGGACGACGAGGAAGAATACGGCGTCGAGTACGCGCTAATCGGCGAGTATCCCGAAGGAATGACGATAGATTCCGAATCCGGCGAGATCGCGTGGGCGGTTCCAAGCGATTACTTCAACGACGATTCCGTCGAATCGGAAACGTTGAAGATCGAACTCCAAGCGACGACGATCGTTTCAACCGACGACGTTGAAACGAAGTACGGAAGTTATACGAAAACCTCCTTTGATCTCACGGTCGTCAATCCTGATTACGTTGGAAAAGCGCCCGTCTTCGACGATTTGGAAACGGTTTCCGCCGCGACAGGCGCGACCTATGAAGCGACGATCACGGCGACCGATCCAGACGGAAAAGCCGATAAGATCGTTTACGAGTTAATCGGCGAAGGCTATCCCGAAGGGTTCTCGTTTGACGCCGCAACGAGCAAAGTTAAGTGGACAATCCCGGAAGACTACCTTGCAACCGACGTCGTTGCGCAAACGGTCAAATTCACGATCAAGGCGACGGAACAATTCCTTCAAGAGGACGAAACTTACGTCGACGGCTTGTCGACCGAAAAGACCTTTGAAATAATGGTCGCCAACTCCAGATACGACGCCGAAACGGCGAAGGCGCCCGTTTGGAACGACGTCGAAGCGCAAACGGTCGCGGCCGGCGAGACCTTTGAACTGACGGTTTCCGCGACGCTTGACGGCGAAGATTATTCGCTCGCCTACGCGCTTGCCGGCGATGCGCCCGAGGGTATGACGATCGATTCCGAATCGGGCAAAATTACGTGGAACGTTCCCGAAGACTACTTCGGCGACGACGTTAAAACGGAGTCGAAGACGATAACGGTCGGATTAAAAGCGCAGTCCGTCGTTTCGAGCGGCGAGCATACGCTTGACGTTAACGCGGAATCGTCGACCTCGTTCGAATTGACGATTACCAATCCGAATTACAAGCCGAGTTCCTACGACGATTGGCACGAATGGTTCGACGCGTGGGTCGCCAACGAACAGACGCGCGCGGAAGGGCACGCGACGAATCTGTCCGATTATCTCTCGGCGTATCTTGCCGCCGTCGACGCGCGCGCGGAAAAGCTCGCGGAAGCTCAAAAGGCTTACGCCGCAAAAGAAACGACGCTGACGGAATTTTTGCAAGCGAAGTCCGATACTCAGACCGAATTCGAAAAAACCGTCGACGACGCGCGAATCGAATTGTCGACAAAGGACGCGCAAGTCGACGCCGATTACGCCGCGACTTTGAAAGAACTCAATCAGGCGCGCGACGAACTCGCAAAAGACGAGGATTTGACGAAGCCGCAAAATATCGAAGACGACGCCGTAGCTTCGAGTAAAGAAGCCGTTTCCAAAGTGAAAGACGCCTCAAACGGCGCGTCGAGTTTCCGTCTCAAGAATGCATCGACGGGAGCTAGCGTCGGAACCGATTTGACGTCCGTATTGAAACTTTGGCGTTCGGGCTATTCTGCCTCGAGCGTGTATAGCGACGTGTATTCCGACTCGTCCTTTACGGAAAGCCTCGACGATCCGACCGACGAAGGCGAAGCCGACGACGTCGTCGTCGACGACGAAACGGATAAAGGCGAGGGCGACGTGATTGTCGACGACGAAACGGATAAAGACGAGGGCGACGTGATTGTCGACGACGAAACGGGCGATAACGACGAAAGACTCGCCGACGACGACGTTTCAACGCTTGACGACGAAGACTTCGCAATGGACGAAGAGGACGAGAAACTTTATACGGTCGACGAAAACGGCAATATTGTTCTTAAGTCCTAACGAACGTCGCGCGACGTCGCTAAACGTTAGACTCCTACCATAAAAAAACGCGAACTCTCTCAAAAAGGGTTCGCGTTTTTTTGATTTAGACGCCGAAACGTAAAGCCGCTGAACTTAAGAAAAAAATAGCGTTTGCTCGTTTTAAGTTCGCTAAGAACTCAAACCCGACCAAACGCTACAAAAGAACTACGAAAGAAATTACTTTTTCTTTTCAACGTGCACCGTATGCTTGCGAAGTCGAGGGCTATACTTCTTCAACTTCAGTTTTTCGCCGCCCGGCTTACGACGAACGATATAGTTGTAATCGCCGGTTTCTTCGCAAACGAGGTAGACGGTCTCCGCCTTTTTCTTACTTTTCCCTGCCATTGTTCAATCCTCAAATATCTTTTCCAACGCGACGATGAACGCCGCGCGTATGCCTGCGTTTATCGTTTCAACCAGTCCGATCTAACCGAACGTCGACGGCTGAACAGAACGCTCTGTCGTAAATCCGCCAACACGCTTAGACGACATATTATATCGTTTCAACTACTATTATCAACGCCCCCTCCAATAAAAAATTGCGTATTTTTCAAATTCGTTTTCAAGGCGCTTGACAAAGAACGACCGTCTCCGCGTTTTTTCAAAAAATCCACAATAAATTTGTAAAATTTACAAATTAAGCGCCTTTTCGCGGATAAAAACGTTAAAATATAAGTCGGCGCAAGTTCGCGCGCGACGTCGGAACGATCGAAGCAAAGAACTTGCGCAACGACGACAAACTCCTTTTTCAGCGACGCCCTTACAAGATTGACGACAACGTGCAACGCGACGAAGTAAATTTTTCAGACAAGTTCGACGCGCGTTTCGGACGCGTTCCGCAGTCGGACGACGCGGAATTTTTGGGAACGAACGCGACGAACGCAAACGTTCCCAACGACGAATCCGTCCTCGCGCGTTTGTTGATCGACAGATTATCCCTGCTTTTACGCAACGGTCGCGTTTCGCAAAGCGTCAAAGAGGCGCTACGCAATCTCCTAGTAAACGAACTTGACGTCAAAACGCCGACGCCCCCGCCTCCGCCCGTCGTATCGAACTACGCGTCAAAAGATCGCGTTCCCCCGAGGCTAGAAACGCTAAAACGTCAAAATCAGGCGTCTACTTCACGGGATTTGCCCCCAAACGGTCTCTCGTTATCTCGGACGCCTCCGACGATTTCGGCGCCCTTGTCGTCTATGCTCAGGCGCGAAGAGTCGAAAAACTATTTAACCGACGGCGCCGTCAATCCAACCTTGGAAACGTCGACGCCAAATTTTGACGCGCTTACGCTCGCCTATGCGGAACAAGACGCCGCGCCGGAAAAATTTCTCGGTCGCTTACGCGTCGCGGAATCCGTTGAAAAAACAAGTTCCGCGTCGGCGGAAGAATTGAAATTTTTACAAAAACGGTCGGCGCTGGAACAAGCGACGGACGACGCGCCTATGTGGCTGGTTAGTCTCCTCGCGCACGCGTTCCTCGTTCTCATACTGGCGTTTATTGCGATAAAAACAGACGCAAATCAACTGCTGGAAATTATTTCCGAGCCGGGTTTCGGCGAACAAACGGTTCTCGACGAAGCGTTCGACCCGGAAGCGAAGATAGACGATAAACAAGAATTTGAATTTGACGCGGCAAATATCGACGTTCAGTCGGAAATTGTCGCCGACGTTCCAGACGTTTCCGTTTTTCACGACGACGACTCCGCGAAACTCGCGTTGGCGGAGTCTACCTTAGGCTTCGAACCCGCGTCCTCGAGCGAAACGACGAATTGGCTCGGCACGCTCAACGGCGACGATCTTGCCGGACGAGGCGAAGCAAAAGCGGTCGCGCTCGCGACCGGCGGCGGAACCGAAGGAAGCGAGAAAGCGGTCGCGCTCGCGTTGGCTTGGCTGGCGGAACATCAGGCGCCCAACGGCGCGTGGACGTTTCAACTCGACAAAGTTCCAACTTGCGGCGGGCGTTGCGCCAACGCGGGTTCAAACGCCTCGATTAATGCGGCGACGGCGATGGGGTTGTTGCCGTTTCTAGCGGCGGGACACACCCCGACGACGGGCAAATATAAAAAAGTCGTCGCCAAAGGACTCAATTATTTAACCCAAGCGGGCGTAAAAACCGAAAACGGCCGCGGTTATAACGATTCGGGCAATATGTACGCGCACGGCTTGGCGACGATCGCGCTCTGCGAAACTTACGCAATGTTGAACCCGAAAGAAAAAAGTCGGTATCGCGAACTCGGTTATATTGCGCAAGACGCGCTCGATTATATCGCCTATGCGCAAGCCGACGACGGAGGCTGGCGTTATCAGCCCAAACAAGCGGGCGACACGTCGGTCGTCGGCTGGCAAATGATGGCGCTTAAAAGCGGTCAACTCGGAGGTCTTTACGTCTCCGACGCCGTTGTTCGCAACGCGCGAGATTTTTTACAAGACGTCGTTGGATTCGACTACGGCAGTAGATACAATTATACGGAAAAATCCGGCTCGTCAAACGCGACCGACAGCATCGGACTGTTATGCCGCCTTTATCTCGATTGGCGCGTCGACAATCCTCAACTTCTAAAAGGCGCCGCTCGTTTGTCGGAAATCGGTCCGCAACTCAACAACCCTTACTATAATTACTACGCGTCTCAGTTGATGCATCATATCGGCGGCGAATTATGGCGCAAATGGAACGAAACGACGCGCGAAGCGTTGATCAAATCGCAACGTATGGAAGGACACGAACGCGGAAGTTGGTTTCCCGAAAACGCCGACGCGCATTGCGTCGAAGGAGGGCGACTCTACGCGACGTCGCTGAATTGTATGATATTGGAAGTCTACTACAGGCATATGCCTTTATATCGGAAATTGGAAGGCGACTCGCAATTCCCGATCGACGTTCCTGATCAACCGTAGCGTTTCAACTCCAGCTTTTCGCAAGTTCGCGCGCAACGGCGACGCATTCGTTCGCGCTTTGGCTATATCCGTCGGCGCCGATCGACTCCGCAAATTCGCGCGTAACGGGCGCGCCTCCGACTAAAAATTTGACGGAATCGCGCAAGCCTTCGGCTTTAAACAACTCGATCGTCCGTTGCATTTGCGGAATAGTCGTCGTTAAAAGAGCGGACATTGCGACAAACGTCTTAGCGTCTCCTCGACTCTTAACCGCCTCGACAAATTTTTCCGGCGCCACGTTGACGCCTAAGTCGATCGTCTCGAAGCCGCCGCCGTCCAACATTGCCGCGACAAGATTCTTTCCAATATCGTGCATATCCCCTTGGACGGCGCCAATCACGACGCAACCTAGACGTTCGACTCCGGCTTGACGCAGCAAAGGCTCAAGAACTTTCATCGCTTCCTGCACGGCTCTCGAAGCCATAATCAATTCAGGAACGAAATATTCCCCTTCGTCAAATAGTTCGCCGACTTCGCCCATCGCGGGCACGATATGCTTTTCCAGTACTTCCTGAGCCGTCGCGCCGGCGTCGAGCGCGTTTTGAGTCGCTTCCTCCGCGACGTCGAAATCGCCCTCGACGATCGCCGTAAACAGTTCGGATCGATTTGTAGAATCTGACATTTTTACTCCTCTTTGCAAGATAAAACTAGCGGCTTGTTCGCGTCAACGCCCCGGCTTAGGAACGCTAGTTCTTCCGTTGGATTTTCCGCCCGATCTTCGGCGTCCGTATTTCCCGCGTTCTTTCTTTTCTTGGCGTTCAAACTGGAAAATCGTCGTTTTTTTACCTATTTCTTCGCGCATTTTTTCGATGCGATCGCGCAAAAGAGCCGCGCGTTCAAATTCATATTTTTCAGCGGCTTCCAACATCTCGCGTTCTAATTCGTCGAGATATTCTAACGTTATGTATTCGGAACCTTCGGATTTTGCGACCGCGTCGTTCGCAAGCTCTCGCGAAGCGGCGTCCGCCTCGATGCCGTCGCGAATATCGCGTCGCACCGTCTGCGGCGTGATACCGCGCGCGAGATTATATTCTTGCTGAATTTTACGTCGTCGTTCCGTTTCGGCGATCGCGCGACTCATCGATTCCGTAACTTTATCGCCGTATAATATAACCTTCGCGTTGACGTTGCGCGCGCTGCGTCCGATCGTCTGAATCAACGACGTCTCGCTCCGCAAAAACCCCTCTTTATCGGCGTCGAGTATCGCGACTAACGACACTTCGGGCAAATCGAGCCCTTCGCGCAACAAGTTGACGCCGACAAGCACGTCAAAAACGCCGTTGCGCAAATCGCGCAATAAGTCGACGCGTTCAAAAGCGTCCAATTCGCTATGCAACCATCGGCATTTGACGCCTTGCTTAACAAAATAATCGGACACGGTCACAGCTAAACGCTTAGTCAACGCGGTGACTAAAACGCGCTCTTGACGCGCGACGCGTTCGAGTATTTGCTCGTGCAAGTGTTGAATTTGTATGGCGGCCGGTACGACCTCGACGATCGGATCGAGCAAACCGGTCGGACGAATGACCTGCTCGACGATATGATCGTTTGATTCCTTAAGTTCGTATTCGCCCGGCGTGGCGCTTACGAAAACGACCTTGTCCAAACGTTCTTCCCACTCGGAAAACTTCAAAGGACGATTGTCAAACGCGCTCGGAAGCCTGAACCCGTGGTCGACAAGATTCTTTTTTCGTGCGTAATCGCCCGCGTACATCGCGCGAATTTGCGGAATGGTAACGTGCGATTCGTCGATAAAAAGCAAAAAGTCTTTTGGAAAAAAATCAAAGAGCGTGTCCGGAGGTTCGCCCGGCGCTCGATTTGCCAGAATCGCGCTATAATTTTCAATTCCCTTGCAAACGCCGGTCTCTTGAATCAATTCCATATCGTAACGAGTTCGTTGCATCAGACGCTGCGCCTCGAGCAATTTTCCCTCGTGCCGAAATTTTTCAACCTGAGCCGTCAATTCTTCGTTAATACGAACGATCGATTCTTGTATGCGTTCTTCCGGCAAAACGAAGTGTTTGGCTGGAAAAATAAAAACGTCGTCAAGTTTTTGGAGCTTTTGACACGACGTCGGATCGACGTACGCCAACGATTCTATTTCGTCGCCCCACAGAACAATGCGCAACGCGAATTCCTCGTAAGGCAATCGCACGTCGATCGAATCGCCTCGAACGCGAAAACTTCCTCTGTCAAATTCAACGTCGTTCCGCTCGTATTGTATGTCGACTAAGCGCCGCAAAAGATCCTCGCGGTCGATTTCGTCGCCGACTTTGAGCGCGACCGTCAAATCTTTGTAGTCTTGCGGAGAGCCGAGTCCGTAAATACTGCTTACGCTTGCGACAATAATCACGTCGTCGCGACTAACCAGCGCGCTTGTCGCCGACAAACGCAAGCGGTCGATTTCGTCGTTAATCGCCGAATCTTTTTCAATGTAAAGGTCGCGTTGCGGAATATACGCCTCGGGCTGATAATAGTCGTAATAACTCACGAAATACGAGACGGCGTTATTTGGAAAAAACGCTTTAAATTCGCCGTATAACTGGGCGGCAAGGGTCTTATTATGCGACAAAACAAGCGTCGGGCGTTGAAGCTCCTGAATAACGTTCGCCATTGTGAACGTTTTTCCAGAGCCCGTTACGCCAAGCAAAGTTTGACGAGAAACGCCCGCGCGGAACCCCTCGACAAGACCTCGGATCGCTTGAGGCTGATCCCCCGACGGTTCAAACGGTTTGCATAATTCAAACACAATTAAACCCCTTGTTAAAATAAACCCAAAGCGGCGCGACGCGTCTCTTCGCGTTTCCGCAAAACGACGTTTTATCGCGCTTCGTTACGATTACTTCCCTCGACGCCGTTTCTTTGAACGACGTCTTCTTGAAAAAGCCGTCTTTTTGAAAAACGAGTCGGCGCCACGTCGTCAAACGCGTTCCCAAGTTCTTTTTACGCTCGAACGTTTCGCGACGTCGAGCGCGTTCTGAATCCTCAACGCTTGCGCAAAATCCGGTCCTAGCGCCGTATTGGCGGCGATCGAACGATAGAACGTCGCAAGCGAGGCGACGTGCGCGCGAATCCAACCCGTCGTCGATTTAGGAGAAGGAAACTCGCTCTCCGGCAAAGGATAGCGTCCTCCGCACGCTATTTGCAACCAGCCCGACTCGCCGCCGTAGGGTTCGGACGGACGAGTTCCGTCAAAGAACTCGAGAATATGAGAATTCATTAACGAAAAGCGCAAAGCGCCGCGCGTCCCGCTAATTTCAAGGCGCAAGTCGTCTTCGGAGCCGTTGGCTAGTTTCGTCGCTTCAATAACGCCCGTCAAAGCCGCAGGACTGGAAGGATCGGCGACGCCCAGCGGCATAACGCCTTTCGATACTTGCGCATTCGCGGGATACTCGTATATTTTGGAAGCGTCAAGACAAGGAACGCTACGTCGAGAAGACGCTTCGTCAAGTCCGCGCGTTAAAAGAACGACGGAATCTTCGGCAAGTACTTTTTTCGACGGAACGGCGTTCAAAACTTCGCCCGGCGCAAGCGCGCGGGTCGGACGCGTCGCGCAAAGCGTCGTCGACTGCGCGATCATTTCGCTTGGAAGTCCGACAAGATAATCGACAAGATCGAACAAATGCGAAGCCAAATCAAGAATCGAACCGCCTTTGGCGTCGTGCTTCCAACGAAAAGGAGCGAGAGGCGAAAGCATGCTCGTATGATAATATCCGACGCGATATTGAACGATTTGTCCCAAGCGCCCTGCGTCGATCAGTTCTTTTGCGCGTCGAATAGCGGCAAATCCGCGCAAGTGAAACGCCGTTTGAGTTATGCCGCGATATTTTTTCGTTCCGTCGGAGTCGCGTTCTTCGAGCGCCTCGCGAATTTGGCGCGCTTCAACGCCGTCGACCACGAGCGGCTTCTCGCAATAAATATGCTTATTCGCGCGTATCGCTTCAAGCAACGCGGGCAAATGCTCGCCGTTCGGCGTGCAAATATGAACGACGTCTATTTCGGGCGACGCGATTATTTGTCGATAATCGGTCGTCGCAAATGGACGTCCGATCGTCTCTTTAGCGCGTTCCGCCGTCTCTTGACGTCGCGTCGCTACAGCGACAATTTTTCCTACGACGTCAAGTTCAGGCGCGTAATACGGCAAAGTCGCGTAACCAAACGCGTGAACTTTACCGATCATGCCAAAACCGATTAATCCAACATTAAGCGTTCTTTTCATCACGTCGACTCAACTTTGAGATTTTCAACAAACCAACGCCGAACAACATACGCCGTACGGCATACGGCGACAGTAAACGACGAACAGTATAAAAAAAAAGAGTTCCGACCTGTAATCGAAACTCTTTTAAAAACAATGGGCGCGCATGGATTCGAACCATGGACCTCGTCCTTATCAGGGACGCGCTCTAACCAAACTGAGCTACGCGCCCAACTCCCAACCAAAACGCCGCCAACGCGACGCCCTCGCAATTCGTTGTTATTTTAATAGAGATTGCTAAAGATTCAAGAGGAAAGACGTCAAAAAAGAGACTTTTTTGTTCGTAAGCGTTCACGGAAAGCCGCGTATCAACGATACGCAGACCCGCTAAAATACCAAAAACGCGTCGCGTATAGAGAAACGCAAGCGTTTGACGGCTTTCTTACTTTCTAAGTTTGGGCGTTGTTTTGTAATCGTTCACGAAAAGTATTCCCGAAAATTCGACGGTGGAACTTAATGAAAGCGTCGCTCGGGGATTCGTTTTTCGCAGAAGCGAAAAACGCGCGAAAGCCGCCTGCATTGCAGGCGGATGGGCGGAA
>JAZRWW010000334.1:0-1289 GCA_045599865.1 Thermoguttaceae bacterium | reverse complement strand
AATTTCCGTCAAAACGTCGGCTTGAATGGTCAAAACGCGTTTTTCAATTTCGAATTTCGACGAGTACGAATCTAAGACGCGGAGCTGAAAGACCTCGCGATCGTCGGAAACAAAAAACCAATCGCCAAAATTTTCTGATTCTTCCATAGCGCCCCTCATTCGCGAACATATCCGACGGCGACGATCGAGACGTCGCAATCATTCGCCATCACGTTATACGAAGCGCGCGCCTCAACTTTGGACGACGAAAAACACTTGCAACCCCCGACCGACAAAAAAAGAGAGATCACGAGCGCCCAAAAAAACGCGCATAACGCGCAATCAGACCAACGAACGTTTTTAAAATTAAACACGATTAAGCCTCCAAACCTAACGAGCGACGCGCGCGCGTCGCAAATTGACGAAGCGAAACGTAAACGGAACAATAAGACCTGCCAAGACGCGCCCCAATTTCCGACGGTTCATAGTTTTCAAGCGTTTCGTTCACAATGCGCGACAAAACGCCCTTGCGCGTCGAAGTTGTCGCATATTCAACGACAAACGAGCGTCGCGCGTCTTTTTCTAACTCGGCGCCGTCGTCGGAATCCGACGCGGCGACCAAATATTGAGATTCGCCTAGACGCGTTTTAATTTGCCGTCGGATAAGCCGACGAAAAGTGTTTCGACAAGCAACGTACACATAGGCGCCGACGCGTTCCAGATCGATCGACGAAATTTTATTTTGATGTTGCAAGACGAACAAAAAGCCTTCTTGTTTAAAATCGTCGACGTCGAAAAGTCTATTTCCGTCGTCGCGCCAGACGCGCAACGCGGCGCATCGAATCGAACGCTCTATTATTTCGTCGCGCGTCATTTGATCACTCCTAGCGCGCGGAGTTTTTCATTTGCGCGAACTGATCGGATTTTAAGCGCCGAAGGCGAAACGGGCGTCGCGCTGGTTTTTTTGGCGCGCGCTTGCGCCGGAATCGGCGTCGCGATCCAAGAGCGCGCGTCGTCCTCACGTATCAAATATTTACCGCAAATGAACGACGCGACTAATTCGCCCCGTTTGATCGCGTCGACTATTTCGCGTTTTTTGACCGCGCCCGGCAAAAAAAACTTTTTTTGAACGGCGGAAACAGTCATTAAACGATAATCGATGGCTTCTTGCATAGCGGTTCTTTTTCGAAAGAGAACGCCGCGTCCCTTCGAACGCGGCGCCCTACCTTAAGGAGCATATGAGGAATTGAAAAGCGGTCGACGTTATCGCGCCCTTGTTTCAGGATAGCAGACGCTCAAGATACTTGTTT
>JAZRWW010000333.1:0-2992 GCA_045599865.1 Thermoguttaceae bacterium | reverse complement strand
ATGGGGAAAGGCGCCGAGAAATATTCGGACGCGACGAAGGCGCTGGGAACGTTTAGCGACGGAATGACGGAGCGCGTTTTATATCGGTTTACCGAAGAATGGGTGCGGAAGTCGTTAGAGATTTTGAACTCCCCCGGTTATTTTTTCCTTTTTACCGACTGGCGCATGATTGGAACGTTTCGGGACGCCGCGCTTGAAGCCGGGTTGTTTGTCAGAGGGCTTTTGACTTGGGACAAAGGCAAGAATCGGACGCGCCCGCAAAAGGGGAATTTTTCGCAAACGAGCGAATTTGTTATTTGGGGAACGCGCGACAAGAGCAAGAGCGACGTTTACGTGACCGAAAGCGTCTTTTCCGTCTTGGCGCCTAATGTTCTCAAAAGGATACACCCCACGCAAAAACCGACGGAGTTAATAGAGCGTTTGCTGGATATTCTTCCTAAGGACGCGCGCGCGATTTGCGATCCGTTTAGCGGATCAGGCACGACTGGAATCGCCGCGTTAAAACGCGGGTTGAATTTCGTCGGAATCGAAAAGGACGAAGAATTCGCGCGATCGAGTCAAGACCGACTGCATAAATTCGAAGAAGAACAAGCTCGGAAGGAAAAAGAAGTAGACGATGCGTTATAAAACCTATATTTACGGCGTTTTGTTAGTCGCGCTTATCGTCGGAACTTGCGCTGAAGCTATAAAGAAAGCGTTTTTCGACTGGCGCGCCCCGTTATGAAAGGAAGCAACAATGAAGTTCATTTTTACAGCGATTTTAACCGCGTTCGTATTCGCCGCGCCTCTTGCCCCGTCCTTTGGAGCCGGAGCGCGTCGCGCGTCGACGGTCGACGACGTTAGACGAGCGGCTTGTCGCGTCGGGGTTGAGAACGCTCGAGGCTCGGGCTCTATTATCGGTTTTGACGAAAGACTGAACAAATACCTTGTTTTGACGAATTATCACGTTGTTACCAATTCCAGAAGCGCAACGTGCGAGTTTTGGGACGAAAGAGGCAAGCGAACGAAGACGGTCGGCGAAATTGTCTGGCGCGCCCACGATCAGCAACGTCCGTTTGATTATGCGTTAATTGCGATCGACAAAAATTTTGTCGAAACGCTTGGGCTTCCGTATGTTCCCTTGGCTGGCGAAGACGCGCGCTTGCAAGAGGGGGGCGCGCTCGATAGCGCAGGATGTCCTAGAGGTCAGTTTGTCGTTAGTTGGGACGGCGGCGTTTTGACGGTCGACAGGACGATAGAGTTCACTCCGGGGCCATACCCCGGACAAAGCGGATCGGCGATAATCGCTTTTATCGGCGGGAAGCCTTGGAACGTCGGTACGTTGACTTGGCTT
This sequence comes from Thermoguttaceae bacterium, assembly GCA_045599865.1. GTDB lineage: Bacteria > Planctomycetota > Planctomycetia > Pirellulales > Thermoguttaceae > RUG369. The sequence goes on along the minus strand of JAZRWW010000333.1, from coordinate 1,659 downwards.
GTCGGGAACGAAGGCGCCGACAATTCGAGGGGCGCGTTCATTCCGATCAGGAATTTATGGGCGGCGCTTGGATCGAAACAAAGAACGGCGGAAAAGGAACCGTGGCGCGCGCCCGCGTCCTATTCGGAATGTCCGTTAATCGTCGAAAAATAAGGATCGATTTGCCGCCCCCGCAAATTGATTTTCTGTCGTCAAACGTTTTTGAATGGAGATTTAAATGAAACGTTTTTTAATCGCGCTTTACTTTTTGGCGGGTTTAGCGGCGTCTTCAGCGTTTGGATCAGACGCGCGCTATACGTTGACCGAATACACGATGGAACGATGCGGCGCGTGTATTGCCGCAGAAAAGGACGTCGCGGAAATCGTCAAAGCTGGAATCGACGTCCGAAGAATCAATACGAGCGCCGACCCCATAGGAGACGCGGAAGCGCGTCGATTTAAATTGCAACTTAGACCGGCGTGGCGTCTCGAGAACGCGCAAAACGTCGAAATAGCGCGCTGGTATGGAGCAGGTAAAGGCGGAATTATCATAGCGACAATTCGCGCTAAATTTCCGACGCAATCCGACCAAAGCGAACCGATAGCGACGGCGCCTGAAGCTGAAGAGCAAGACGCCGAAGAAAGCCAAGAGCCGACGGTCGCGCCTCAACTTGCGCCAAGCGCGCTGGCGGAATTGGACGCGCTAAAAGACGAAGACGAATGCGACGAATACAAGGTCGAACTTGACGACTTGACGCAAAAAGAGGACCGCGAAAACGAAGTCGCCGACTTTCGAGAAAGAAAGCCCGTTTCGGAACCGTTCCTTGACTCCTCTTTCCTTGACCGTTCGTTAGACGAATGGGAAAACCGAAACAACGACGAAGAAGAGGAAGAGCCGCGCGGGTTTTCAGAGCCCGGCGAATCCGACGCGCGACTCGGAAATCGGATCGCGGAAAAAGCGGCGGCCGCGATATTGGACGGCTTAGACCCCAAAATAACGGCGATCAAACGAGATGCGCTGGCAAAGTTCGAATCGATCGGCGAAAAGGCGACGAAACGACTTGAAGATCGCGTCGGACAAGAGTTCCAGTCGGCAAAGGACGGCTTGACGGCTAGATTCAACGACGCAATAGGCGACGTTCGTTCGGACGTTCTCAAAGAGCTTTCGAAACAGATAAACGAAGCCGTAAAGCATCTTTTTTTTAACGTTTTAATGATCGCCTTAGCGTGTTTCGGCGTTTGGCTGGCTATTCGAGTAATCAAAAAAAAAGGCACCAAGCAACGAAATTTTTAAAATTTGTCAGAGAACTTATCGCCGTTATCGCTGGTTTAGTCGCGCTTTTCCAGATGTTCTATTCGAACGAGCGCCGCGCGGAAGAAAACGTCGCGACTTGCGCGCAGGTTCGAACGCTCGCGGAAAAAATCGACGCGCAAAACGCGCGTATTGAAGCGGCGTTTTTTGTCGACTCGATTAAAGACGAATGATAGAACTGTTAAAGAAATTGAACGTAGCGCGCGACGCGCTAGAATCGGCGCGCGGTTATGCTATTTGGACGCGCGCCCCCGTCGAGATCAAAGACGCGCTCGACGATTCGTTAAATTCTTTAAACGATGCGGCGCGCGTCGCGTCGCTTTGCAAATCGACCTTGTTTTCGAAAGGAGAAACAAAAATGAAAGAAC
>JAZRWW010000332.1:0-2301 GCA_045599865.1 Thermoguttaceae bacterium | reverse complement strand
ATATAGCCGTCGCACATCCAGCCGTCTTCGAAATGGAACGTTTACAAGGTAAGAACGCTCATCCGGAAACAATTATCAAAGCGTGTAAGCGTATTGCCCAAAAGGCAGGAACCAACGACGCGTTAGTCGTTTATATGCTATGTCATGGAGCCGTAGTTCAATTTGACGATGGGAAGTATCGTCACGGTCTGTCGCCGGTTGCGAAATCAAGCGACGCGCTAAATACGGAGTCGATCGGTATCAAAAGAGGAACGATAATGCGAATTTTGGACTCTCGCCCGCACCGTCTCAACGTACTGATAACCGATTCCTGTTCCGGCGTCTATACGCCGAAAAAAAACGGACGTCCTGGGTTGCCGCAATCGATGAAAGACGTCAATACGTCGGATTGTTATCTCGCGTCTATTTTGCTTAAAACGAAGGGGAACATAAATATCAACTCTACGCGTTTCAAAACGCCAGGAGATTCCGAGTTGGCCAACGGGTACGCGGCGCGAGGGGTGAAGCCGAACCAGACTTCGGAAATTCTTAAAAAGGTCAAGACGCTTGGCGTGGAGAGTTTAGATGATCGCGAATTAGAGAATTACCGATTCGGCGGCACGGTTTTTACTAATGCGTTTTGTGAAGTTTCGTACAATAGAAATTACGATGTGGATTCTGTCGATATAGATTCCTTTATTAATACTCTTAGAGAAGAACAGCATAGATTTTACTTCGTTTGGTCAGAATATTTGATTTCTGTTGGCGCTTCAGGAGCTTACTTGAGTCAGCAAACACAAACAGTGACGAAATATGACGACGACAGCGTTGCAATCTTTGATGACTGACTTGACGTAGACGATAGGTCTCGCGTCAAGTTTACCCTTTCTTTGAAGCTTTGCCGGTCTGCGTTGAAAAGATAAAATGAAATCGTTTTTCCTTGCGTTTTTGTTAGTCGCGACTACGTTTTTTAACTCGTCGGCTTGGGCTGATTCGCGCGTTTTAATCATAGGCGTTTCTGATAACGACGACTCGCATTGGAGCGATATCTCGTATGTCGAAAACGACGTGCATAGCGTCGAAACTGCCTTCAAAAAATCGCGTTTTGACACGACGACCTTGTCTAGTAAAAGCGGGCTTCCTCCGACACTTTCGAACGTGAAAGATCAAATTGAAAGACTTTGCGCCCTGACGAAGGGTAACGACGCGTTGGTGGTCTACTTTAGCGGACATGGATTTTCGCCAAAAGACGAACCGCAAAAGTCTTTTTTGGTTCTTAAGGATTCTAGTTGGGATCGTGAAAAGGATGAGGTCGATTTCGCCTCTTGCATTCAAGTCAGCTGGATAAGACGCCGTTTAAGCGAACTCCCAAGTAGCAGAGTCATCCTAATATTGGACGCTTGTCATTCAGGGGGGACGAGAGCACCTTATGCAAAAGAGTTTCCGATTAGCGCCATAAAGACGGGGGACGGTTCCGACGTCGTCACTTTTGCGAGTTCGCGCGTGAGCCAAAAAAGCGGTCGATTTAGAATAAACGGCGAGACGATTTCGTTCTTTACGCATTGGCTCGTGCAGGGGCTTGTTTTCGCAGACAGTAATTTCGACGGAGCTACGTCGACTGACGAAATCTTCAAATTAATTAATCGTAACGTAAACCTTTGTAAGACAATTAGTCGCAAGGCTCCTTACAAATCGATTCCTGACTCGCAAATTCCGACTATCGTCTATGGCGGTTTGCCCGGAAGCAAAAGCTCCGAGTCTTTTGATTTAATAAGCGCCGTAGGTACGTCGTCCTATGAAGACGCGATCAACCAATTTGCCGATCAAATTATCGGCTACGCCGACTTAATTAGTAGCGACGGTTATTACAACGTTCGTGTCGACGATACAAAATCTGAATCTGCGTTCTTGAGAAAACTAGTCGACGTTTTACGTAAGAGGGACGAACGCGTCGGTTTGAATTTAGTCGCAGAAGATTCTGAAACTGACATATTGTTGGTTGCGGACGTTAATTCGAAGAGAATCGACGATAAAATTTACGATGCGTGCGCCTTGAAAATAAAATTTCCGAAGCTGGATCAAATAGTTACGTTGTCGACGTTGGTAGAGGCGAAGGAGGACGTCAAGGTCGGAAAAGACACGGCGACTCCTGTTTTGACGGGGTACGTCGTCGATCCTCGTTTACCAAACGTTAGGTTTATCGTTAAACTCCCCGACGGCGGAAGAGTCGCGCGCCAACTTTTGGACATAAATGGAGAACCGTGGGTAGAGTTGAACGAAGGCGAGACTTTTCAGATAGAAATCGACCCTAACGGCGTCTCG
>JAZRWW010000331.1:0-2845 GCA_045599865.1 Thermoguttaceae bacterium | reverse complement strand
CAAGCGTCAGCGTTCCGGCAAGGGCGTCGATCGCGCCGCCGGATTTCGCCGTATTGCCCGTAAACGCGTATTGATTTTCTTCGCCGGATTCGAACTTTAAGGCGCCGACCGAGAAGATCGCGCCGCCGAAATTCGCCCCGTTGTCGTCAAACGTCAAAGCGCCGGAAAGCGTCGCGCTACCGCCTTCGCCGACGTCGATCGCGCCGCCGTATTCTGCGGCTTTGTTTTCCTCAAACGTCGCCGTTCCTCCAATATTAAGCGTCGAATACGTCTGGATCGCGCCGCCGCGCTCGCCTGCGGTATTGCCGACGAAACTAACGTCGCCGCCGTTGATCGTAACGACGCCGACGCGAGGATAGTTGGAGTCTGATTTGTTGACGTCGTTGTAAATCGCGCCGCCCTTGAGACCTGCGTCGTTCAATTCGAAGGACGTTTCACCGTCGACGGTCAACTCGCCGCAACCGAAATAGGCGCCGCCGAAACGTTTCGCCGTGTTGCCCTCGAACTTAACGCTCGCGATCGTCGGCGAACCGCCGCCGTTTTCACCGGCATAGTTCGCGATCGCGCCGCCGTTATTCGCCGAGTTGCCCGAAAAACTCCCGCCGTTAATCGTCAACGACGCGCCGAAATCGTTGAAGATCGCGCCCCCGTTTTTCGTCGCTTTGTTGTTTTGGAACGTTACGCCGTTCAGCGTCAGATTTCCGGCGTTTTTAATCGCGCCGCCGTAATCGGCGGAACCGTTTTTAAGCGTCATACCTTTGAAAACAACGGGCGCTTCCGTCGTGCCTGCGGAAATAGTCGCGACGCGAGATTTTCCGTCGGCTTCGATTACAATTTGATCGGCTCCGTCGATCACAAGCGCTTTGTCGACGGTCAACTCGTCCTCCAATTCGATCGACCCGTTTAATTCTTTCGCAAAGGTAATCGTAACGTAATCGCTCGCATAGTAAATCGCTTCGCGGAGCGACCATTCGTCGTCGTTCAGGTCGAACGAATCGTTCAACGTGTCGACGACCGTCGGCGCGACAAACGGCTGGTATTCGTAAGCTCCAATATCGATCGCGTCTCCGACGAAACGCGGAGCGCCCGCCATATCGGTCGAATCGACGGACAACCCGACGTCGTAAGCGCTTTGATCGTCGCCTTGGTCGATCGCGTCAGAACCGTAACTCAAACGAAGATCGAGCGTATCGGCGTTCGACAAAACGCCTGCTTCAAACTCGGGCGCGCATACGAACAAAGGATCCTCGTCGACAAGATTGTTCCCGCTCAATTCGGAAAGGGAACCTTTAAGATCGCCGCCGTAATTCGCATACAAAATCGTGTTTGTCGCCGTAAAAGTTCCGCCATAGACGTCAACTCCGCCGCCGGAGTTTTTCGCCGAATTGCCGGAAATCGTCGAGTTCGTCGCCGTAAAAGTTCCGTCAACGTATACTCCGCCGCCGGAGTTTTTCGCCGAATTGCCGGAAATCGTCGTGTTTGTCGCGGTAAAAGTTCCGTAATAGACGTCAACTCCGCCGCCGGTGTGAGACGCCGAATTGCCGGAGATCGTCGTGTTTGTCGCCGTAAAGGCTCCATAGACTTCAACTCCTCCGCCCCAACTCGCCGTATTATCAGAAATCGTCGAGTTCGTCGCCATAAAAGTTCCGCAGACTTCAACTCCTCCGCCCTCTGTCGCCGAATTGCCCGAGATCGTCGAATCCGTAGCCGTAAAAGTCGCGCCTTCATCGACGTAAACGCCCCCGCCTTCTCCTGCATATCCGCCTGTTAACGTCAGATTTGCCACTCCGACGTCTCCATTTTTAATATTGAGAACGCGCGAGTTCCCATCGGCGTTAAGCGTCAGTGGTCGAGTTCCGACCGCGACGATATTTACCGCGCCGTAGATATCGAAGTCGATTTGGTCGCCACCACTGGAATAAACGATCGTATTTGCGTCGTCGGTCGTACGAACGACGATCAAGTCGTCTTCATAGGTCGTTTCGGCTTCGGAAATCGCCGCTTTGAGCGCGTCGACCGTTATGTTTCTCGAGTCGATTTCAATAACGTTCAACTCGTCGGTCGTTTTTGGGAGTCCAAGCGCAGGATACGCGGCGCGAATAGCGGCGTATTCTTCGTCGGCGAGACCAGAGCCGTTTGTGGCGAGCAAGTCGATCGCAACGTCGCAACGTTCGGGGCTAACGCGAAATTCTGGTCCGTAACAAACTTGCTCGGTTGTCGCGGCGGCTTCCCACCCGACGGCAGTCAATAATTGTCGTTCTTCGAGCGATTCCAGTCTCAATTTCAACGCGCGCGCGGCGAGCCGACGCGACTTCTTAGCATGTCTAAACATAGCGTTCCTTTAAGCGGCGCGACTTTGTCGAACGTTCCGACGGTCTCGCGTTTGCGACGCTAAGACCGTTCGACGCCGTTCCTATCCGCGTAAAAACTAAGAACGACGCGTAAGAAGTCGACAAATCTATTCTATTGAAAATTAAACGCCTTACGATTAACGTCTGCAACGTTAAAAAAGCGGTAAGCGTTCACGGAAAACGACGCGCAAGAATCGCCGCGAAAGCGGCGCGCGAAAGCCGCCCGCATCGCGGGCGGATGGGTTGCGAATGTCCGCGCTTCTGGCGTCGGCATACGGGACGGATTAGGCGCTTAATGAACTCGTTTGTCGAGAGTCTCGTAAAATTCCGCCCATCCGCCTGCAATGCAGGCGGCTTTCGCGCGTTTTTCGCTTCTGCGAAAAAGGAATCCCCGAGCGACGCTTTCATTAAGTTCAACCGTCGAATTTTCGGGAATACTTTTCGTGAACGATTACCGTGTAAGACGTCGATTACGCCGAACGCGATCAGAAACG
>JAZRWW010000330.1:0-8061 GCA_045599865.1 Thermoguttaceae bacterium | reverse complement strand
TACGCTTCGCTTTCCGCAAATGGCTCAAACGACGATTAACGGCGTTATGTCGATCGCCGACCCTAGCGTCCTTGAATCGATTTTTAAGGTCGCCTGTACTGCCGATTCGTTCGATCGCTTCCAAAGAGACGTTCGAGGAATAGCGCCGATAGATTAATTGACGCGATCATTTTCTGAAAACCGCGCGGAGGTCTCGGACGTCGCGCGATTCCAACGCGCGCTTGATTCAAGGCGCGGGTTTTCGCGAATGGTTGCGACTAAAAAAGTAAAACGAACGGCGTTTCCAACTTAGCGCGCCGCGTTTTAGATAGAATTTGCGCAAAGCGCGTTTATTTCGTTTTTATTCGCGCGTTTATTGCGAACGCGTCGTAGGAAGGGGTTGTTTTTATGCAAAAGAGTTCCAGAAGAAACTTTTTAAAAGAAGCGTCGGTCGCCGTTCTTTCGAGCGTCGTCGCTCCTACGTTAATTTCGCGCGACGCCTTGGCGGACGACGTTCGACCCGGAGCCAACGAACGCATCGGAGTCGCCGGAATTGGAGTCGGTCGTCGCGGTTCCGAAGTCTTCGGCGAGGCGGCGCGTAATCCGAAAACGCAGGCGATTTGCGTCGCCGACGTCTGGAAGCCGCGCGCGGAAAGCGTCGCGAAAAAAAACGGTTGCGACGCCGCCTATCAAGACTATCGCCGCGTCTTGGATCGTAAAGACGTCGACGCCATCGTCACTGCGACGCCCGAGCATTGGCGAGGACTCGTCTGCATCAACGCTTGTTTGGCGGGAAAACACGTTTACGGCGAAAAACCGATTACGTTGACGATCAACGAAGGAAAACTAATGGAAAAGGCGGCGCGCGCCAACAACGTCGTCTTCCAGACGGGCAGTCAACAGCGCTCAATGCGCGAAAACGCCTTGGGTTGCGATTTCATTCGCAACGGGGGCTTGGGCAAAATCAAGGAAGTGATCGCCGCAAATTACGAAAGCCCGTGGCTTTGCGACTTGCCCGAACAGCCGATTCCGGAGGGGCTCGATTGGGAAACGTGGTGCGGTCCCACCCCGGTCGTTCCTTACAATATCGACCTCTTCACGCCTCGCGCCAAGCCGGGTTGGCTCTCGTTCCGCCCCTATTCCGGCGGAGAAATGACAGGCTGGGGAACGCACGGCTTCGACCAAATTCAATGCGCGCTCGGTATGGATTTGACGGGACCGACGGAAATCTTGGTCGAAGAGGGCGCCGAAAAATTGGTTCCGCCCGTCTATTCGAAAGCGGAAGACGCCGCGCGTGGAAACAAGATTTGTTCAAGTCCCCGACTTGCGTACAAATACGCCAACGGCATAACGGTGCGACTCGACGTCGGTAATCGCGGCGGCGGAATTTTTATTGGCGAGAAGGGCAAAATGGAAATCTTCCGCGCGAAATTGACTTCGAATCCGCCCGAGATCGCGCAAGAACTGTTGAAACAAGAACGACCGAACGGAAATCACGTCGACAACTGGCTTTCCTGCATTTTGTCGGGCGAGCGTCCAATTTCGGACGTCGCGATCGGGCGACGAAGCGCCGCGATTTGCCATTTGTTGAACATTGCGCGTTATCTTGGACGAAGTTTGAAGTGGGATCCCGAAAAAGAAATCTTCCCCGGCGACGACGAAGCGAACGCGATGTTAAGTCGAGAATGCCGCAAGGGCTACGAATTGCCGACCGTTTGAATTTGACAAGGTTCAAACGGAGTCCGAGCGCGCGTTAATCTGAAAACGATCGATAATGAAAAGCCGCCGAATTTCGTTTGACGGCTTTCTGTGAAAGACGCCGCCGGAACGAGAACCTCCCGCGTCGCAAGACGCGGGACGTGCCGATCGTTCGTTACATACGAGCGGAAACGTTTGAAGCATTCAGCGCGTGATTTTCAATCCCGTCGGCGTTTTGTTTCGTTGCGACAATCCGCAGGTCTTTAAGGTCGGCGGAACGACGCGTCGAATTCGCTACGTTTTTGCGCGCATTATTTCTCCAAATACCCCGCCTCGGGCTGGTTCAATTCGAACCCGCCAAATTCATCGGCTACCGACCACGCTTTGGAAAAACCGTCGACAAGAGGGAAGTCGATTCCGTCTTTAAGCAACGTTCTGATTTTCTCGGGATCGTCGGTTCCGAAGAAATTGATCGTCACGCCCGCGCGGCGGAATTTTTCGACGTCCGATTTGTCGTAGTTCACAAACTGAACGAAGTCGCATTTCCAATCGATAACGTTTTGAAAGACTTCCTTGCGTTTTTCGCTTCCGTCCCCAACAAGGAAATCGACTTTAATCGTCGAGCAGACGGCGCGAGTTTCGTCAAGGTCTTTTTTCGTTTCAAGCGCCATCAACGCTTGGTCGACGCGTCCCTTTTCGAGAACGACTTTCGTCGCGGCGGCGGCGATTCCTTCGCCCGGCTTGACGTGAATGTTGACGATAATATTATGCGGGAGACGATCGAGCGCTTCTTCAAAAGTCGGGACTTTCGTTCCGGCAAATTTCGGATCGTATTTGACGCCCGCGTCGAAAGAACGAATTTCGTCAAACGTTAAATCTTTGACGGCGCCTTTGCCGGTCGTCGTACGGTCGACTGTAAGATCGTGCATAATCACAAGTTTGCCGTCTTTGGTCAGTTGCACGTCAAGTTCGACCTGTTGCGCGCCCGCTTTGGCGGCGGCTTCAAACGCCGGGATCGTATTTTCCGGGGCGACGCGTTGATCGCCGCGATGCGCGCACAGACCGCGCTTCGCCAGTTTGACGCCTTGCGTCTCTTCTTGCGCGGAGGCGGGATTCTTATACCAGTCGAATTCTTCCGCGACGAATTTGTCGGCCGCGAAATAGTTGACGAGCGGGAAGTCTACGCCGTCTTGGAGCATTTTGCGAATCGTCGCGTAATCGTCGGTTCCAAAATAGTTGATTTTAACGCCCGCCGCTTTTAGTCGAGCGATTTGTTCCGGCGTATAAGGCTGAGCCAACTGAATAAAATCGCATTTCCAGTTAATCGCGTTTTGAATATAAACTTCGCCGCCGCCTTGCCGTTCCATACAGCAGATTTTCACTTCGGGACATAGCGCGCGCAACGATTCCATTTCCTTTTTTCCAACCGCAAAGATCGCCTGATGAAGACGGTCTTTCTCTTGAACGACTTTGAGCGAGTCTTCGGCGATCCCCTCGCCCGGCTTGACGTGGACGTTAATCCAGATATTTCGCGGCAAGCAGTCGAGCGCTTCTTCAAAGGTCGGGACTTGCAAAGGTTCCGACGTCTTGCAGTAGGAAGTCTTTTTCACTTCAAAACTGCGGATTTCGTCAAAAGTCAAGTCTTTGACGGCGCCTTTGCCGGTCGTCGTGCGGTCGACGGTAAGATCGTGCATAATCACTAACTTGCCGTCTTTCGTTTTTTGGACGTCCAGTTCGACTTGTTGCGCGCCCGCTTTGGCGGCGGCTACAAATGCTGGGACGGTGTTTTCCGTTGCGAAACCTTGATCGCCTCGATGCGCGCACAAGCCCTTTTCAGGAAGCGGTTCCGTTTGCGCGGAAGCGATGGAAACTTGGAATAATAACGCCGAAGTTAGCGTTATGAGAAGGCGTAAAGCATATTGGGAGGTTGTTTTCATTAGTTAACAATTTCTTGTTTGATATATTGGTTGGAATCTATACGTTATCTAACAGGTGTCCGTCACAAGACGGATGACTTTCACAACAATTTTTGATAGGACTTTTGTCCAAGCTAAATCATAGAATCAAAGCCGTTTCTTCTAATCATTATATCTGCCTTTGACATAGACTCCATAGCTTGAATAAAACTGTTTCCGGCATCAATCATATTCCGTGCTTTACTCCAGTCATCGGGAATTGGAATTAACATTTCTTGAATATGCCGTGGTTGCAAATGCTGTTGTACTGATCCATATTCATCTAAAAGCATCAATGATAACGCCGTTTCGGAAGCAAAGTATGCCAGTAGATAAGCTCGTAACTCAGGATTTTTGACTCGGATTCTCACAAGGTCATCACTAACAACATAGTTATTCGCAAGATCCTCTGTAGCATATGCTACCTTACCTATTGTACCTGAACGGGAAATGAGAATATCCCCTTCTTCGATTTTAAGCATATCAATACATTTTTTTTGTACTGCATTAGCTTTTGAAAGGTCTAGCCATTTAACAGTAAATCTACGTAGTTCTAAAACCGCATTAGCTGTTAGGTAGGGTACTAGTCCATTAAGATTAGTTGGATTATCAACTTTGATTGTTGTAGAATTCCATCTAGGACCGATATAAATTCTTATTCCTGCTTCAAGTTGACCAATAGTAGTTGTTGCCCAACCTTCTTTATTGTCATATTCTAATACAGCCTCCAGTGCTGTGTTCAATTTTGGTGAGTAATGTTGAGGATTAATATTTAAATGGTCTTTTAGATCTGAACGTTTTATTGTGAAAATATACTCTGATTGTTGACGTTTGCGACCTGCTTTAAAGTCTAAAAAAGCTTCCGCAATATCATTTAGATCGTGATTCAGTTCTGATGTAACATTTCCATTTCCATCTAGAACGTATACCGAATTCCCTTTAGAATCTTGACCGATTCTTTGAGACATTGCCATAAATATATCATAATCTTCCCTTGGTTTTTGTTTGTCTTTTGGTTTATTTATAAACAATACACAAGTTCTAACACCTGTATCGGGTTGGAATGTATCCTTATGAAGGGTAATCACTCCTGCAATCTCGCATCTATCCAGTACCCATTGACGATAAGCCTCATAACTTACATTATCCAATATCCCTTTGGGAAGGACGATTCCAATTCTTCCACCAGGCTTTAGCCAATCTATACATCTTTCCAAAAATAGTAACTCAGGAGCCTGATGGGGTAAAATGTCGTTTTCGTTGGTACTGAAAGAATAACTTCCATCTCCTACTTTTTTAAAACTATGACCAAATACAAAATTGTTCAAAATACTCTTATCAGAAATCTGTGAATCAATTTTCTGTCCAGAAAAAGGAGGATTAGTAGCTATTACAGAAGGAGCATTACTTTTTCCTTTGGCACATCGAGAGACAATCCATGGATCAAGACGAGAATATAAATTCAAAGAATTACCTCTTGTCATTCCACTTTGTCCATCGCCTGTCAGTAACATTGCACATTTTGCAATTTTGACAAGGCGTGCTGCTATTTCAACAAGGTAAATACTGTCTTTTACACACGCAAGTTGGCGTTCTCTAATAGGAGAATTTGGGGGAGTATTAGCAATAACTTTTCTTCTAAGAAAACGAAAAATACCAGTAGCAAACCCCCCACTTCCCCCAGCAGGGTCAAGGGTATGTTCTCCAATTTCAGGATCGAGAATCTTTATCATCATCTCAATCACAAGACGGTTAGTGAAAAATTGCCCTTGCTGACGTTTTAGATTGATATGTGTAAACTGTTCATATGTTTCTCCCATTAAATCCCAGTCATCAGCATCATCATTTTTAGCAGCAAGACTCCAATTTTTCAATATACCAACTGCCTCAGATATGCAGTCATCTCCAACCTGTATCTTTTCATAAGGATCAAATAAATCCGGATATTGATCAGCATATTCTCGAAAGAGTCGTTGAATAACATTCGCAGTACGTTTACGACCCTCTGACGTTCGAAAATCTGCTTCCGTAATCCAGAACCTAGGAAATTCTCCCGTGGTTGTCTCATCCTGAATTTTAGCCAGAAGAATCCGTACCATATCCATAGCTAAATCAAAATCTTCATTCTCCATTCCTCGTCCATACAATTTATTATGACATAAGGATAGTAAGAATCGAATATTATGGGGTCTTGGTAAACTCGACTTACATGGAATTATATCTTCACCATTCCAACTTTCACGATATCTAGGAAGTGAAAGAAGGGGATCTAATCCGACTTCCGAGCCTGTTTTTTTCTTATATATAGCAATTCCCTCACCATTAGTCCATACTCCTCCTACAGCAGAAGTATTGAAGACGTACGACACAAGCTGTGCGTATCCTTCTTGAATATTTGGTTTCTTACATTCAACAACGAAGAGAATGTTCCCTTGATCTCTTTCCAAGCAAGCTTTTTTGTTTACATAAACAACAATATCTGCACGGATTTCTGAACAATCAACGGTATTCTTAAGAATCTTAGAACCCTGTTGAATTGGGATTTCCCTTGCAATTTGGTTTTTGGGATATCCATAATCGGTTTGTAAGATGTTTATGAATCTTTGACGAACACGTTCCTCTGGAGTATCTTTTAGTATTTTTCCAGAGAGGTTATCTATAATGTTACCAATTTCATCATATTGAATTTCAAAATTTTCCATTGTTTTCTTCTCCCCTTTAGGTATTAAGGAATAACCAATAATCTTATTTTTGTTTGCTAATATGTATTCTGAAAGCTAGTAAGCAGTTGAAAAAACAATGTTGCAGGACGAAAAACATTTGTTGTAATTGTTCAATAAAACAACCTTTTACTTTCATACAACTTTTCTTCAACCTATGCGACGATTATTATTCCGGGTCGCGATGCGACAAATTCGGCGAAAAAGCGGGCGTGCAAATTGAAATATAATCGGCGCCTCCAGGTTCCGGCGTCGAATATTGAATTTTTTCGCCGCGCGTCGTCTTGACCGCCTGTCCGGCGCGAACGACGGTCGTCTTGCCCGTCGCGACGTCGAGGATATGAAGCGCGCCGGACAGAACGATCGTAAACTCGTCGAATTCAGGTTGTTGCGCCGGTTCCGACCAACCTTCGCCGCTCGTCAAACGCCCTATGCCGACGTCTTCGTCGCCGCTAGAAATCCGCCCGAAAAATTCGTTGATAACGATTCCTTCTTGCAGGAAACGATTCGGTTTTTCAACTAATTTTGGCGCCATTCGCCGATTCTCCTTTCGATCCGCGCTCTCGCTACGTTTTTGAAAAGCCGTTAAGACAAACGCCGACGGCGACGACGTTTAATCGTCGCGTCACGCGCGACGAACGCCGCGATTTCATTTAACGATCATACGCCAACAACGATGAATTCGCTTGTTTCTGAACTCTTCCGGCACGGTTCTATTTGAAATTTCTCTTATATTGTACAAATCCGCGAGATTTTCTTCGTCTAACTTAAATCGCTGGTTGTTGTTGGAAAAATAGACGATTCCGCCGGGAACCATTCGCGTCGAGAGCAAGCGCAACAATTCGACGTGGCGGCGTTGAACGTCCCAGTCTAAGTCGGTCGACTTACTGTTGGAAAAAGTCGGCGGATCGCAGACGCAAAGCTCGAAATCGGAACGCTTTATTCCAAAAGAACGGTCGGGCTCGCGCGTAGCGCCGCGCGACGACGTTTCGGGCGTCTTGAAGTATTTCTTACGCTTGTCAAATTCTTTCGGCGCGCGTCGCGATCGGTATTTTTCGCTGAAATCGGCGGCGGTTTCTTCGATCATTCGCGCAATATCGGGATTTTGCGCGGAAGCGATCGGTATCGCGCGCAGAAATCGCACGACGTCGGACTTCACAAAACGAGCGTCGACGTTTCTACCCGACGACGCAAATTCGTTTTCTTCAAGATTTGCCGACGCCCAGTCGAGATAGGTCGGCGAAAGGTCGACGGAAACCGCCGAGGATGCGCCGCCGTCGATCGCGTAACAAGTGAACGCGCCCGAATAACAGAACAAATTTAGGAACCTGCGCCCTTTTGCCTCGCGTCGCACTATGTCGCGCGTTATGCGATGATCTAAAAATAGTCCCACGTCGAGATAGTCGGTCATATTGCAAAGGAACGTCAAACCGCCCTCGCGAACGCGAACGACGCGCCCCGACTCGTCGAGTTTCTCATATTGCGACTTGCCTCGCTGACGCGCTCGACGTTTTACAAAAACGTTTTCCGGGTCGATTTGCGTAACTTCCGCCGCCTTGGCGACCATTTTGTCTAGCCAAAGTCGATGTTGACCCGGCGTTCGTCCGTCGGGACGCTCGTATTCGGCGATATGAAGCCAACGACCCTCAAAAACGTCGATCGCCAGCGGAACTTCGGGAAGATCGCGATCATAGAGTCGATAACAAGTT
>JAZRWW010000329.1:0-11199 GCA_045599865.1 Thermoguttaceae bacterium | reverse complement strand
TAAGCGGCCCACGGTTTTCAAGTGAAAACGCTCGATTCAAGCGGCAAAGGTCGTTACAGTCGTAATAAAAACGTCTCGCGTCGACCCCATCCGCCTGCAATGCAGGCGGCTTTCGCGCGTTTTTCGCTTTCGCGAAAAACGAATCCTCACGCGTCGTTTTCTTCCTGTCCAACCGCCGATTTTTGGGGAATACTTTCCGTGAACGCTTACAATTAATCGTTCGCTCCGATTCGACGCGTTTTCCTTAACGCGCGCTGAAATTTTTGTCGACCTCTCGATATTATTTCGAAAAAATATTTGAAAAATTCGCGACGCGCCCTTGAATTTTGCCCGAGACGCGCTATACTGCAGGAAAGTAGACGATTTGGTCTGCTTAGAACGACTTTCAATGGGGATCCCTGCAACGGGAGCCCGTGAACCTGGTCAGGCGAGAGATCGAGCAGCCATAAGCGCAAGTTTTTGTGTGCCGGGGTTCTCATTGAAAGTCGTTTTTTGTTTCTTGGCGCTTGTGTTTTGGCGTCGGTGTTTGGCGCTTGTGTTTTAACGTCCCCTTGTTTTGGCGCCGCGACGAGGCGCGATTTCGTTTTCATCAGTTCCGTTTTCATCAGTTCGGAGGTTTCCGTGGCTCGTTCTTCTCAAGAATCGTCGCCTGCCGAAATGCGCGGCTTTTTTCTGTTCTCCGACGAACCAAGCGCGTCCGAAGAGTCGAGCGCGCCTCAGACGCCTTCCGACGCCGCTGAAAAAAAGCCTAAGAAAACGCGCAAATCCTCAAAGAAGGAAGCGCCATCCTCCGATCTGTTCGCGCTCGACGTCGGCTCGAAACAAGACGAAAAATCGAAAAGCGTAGAAGAAACGGTCGACGCGACGACGACGCTTTCGGACTCTGCCGCGTGCGCCCCCGAGCTTGTTGCGGAAAACGCCGTTGAAAACGCCGCGGAAGCGTTGCAAGAAACGCCAAGTTCTAATTCGACGCAAGACGTTTCTGAGTTGAAAGACGACGCGCCGGATAAAAACAAACCGAAAGAAAGCGAGTCCGCTACGGCGCTTGTCGCTGAAAACATTGCTGAAACGTTGCAAGAAACGCCAACTTCTAGTTTAACGCCCGACGTTCCCGATTTGAAAGACGCGACGCCCGAAAAGGGCGCGCCGGAAGAAAACGCGCGAGTCGTTTCGCAAGAAGAGAAAGAGAAAACGTCCGAAACGCGATTAAAGCCGACCGAAACGGTTCAAAATCCGCCCGTCGAATCTCTTCCTTTGCGAGTCGAGATCGCGGAAGCTCCGGCGAAAGATTCGTCGGGCGACGCGCAAGTCGCCAAAGAACCGAGCGCCTATCAAGTCGTCGCGCGACGTTATCGTCCGCAGACGTTCGACGAGTTAATTGGTCAGTCGACCGTCGCGCGCGCTTTGTCGAACGCCATCGAGACGGATCGCGTCGGACACGCCTATCTTTTCACGGGCGCGCGCGGAGTCGGCAAGACGTCTTGCGCGCGAATTTTCGCCAAAGCGCTCAACTGCGTCGAAGGGCCGACGACCAAGCCCTGTTTGAAATGCGACAGTTGTCTTGGAATCGCGACCGGCGACGACGTCGACGTCATTGAAATCGACGGCGCCAGCAATCGCGGAGTCGACGAAATACGCCAACTCCGCCAAAACGCGACGATCGCGCCAAGCCGATCCCTCTATAAAATCTATATTATCGACGAAGTTCATATGTTGACGCGCGAAGCGTTTAACGCGTTGCTTAAGACGCTCGAAGAACCTCCGACTCGCGTGAAGTTTATCTTCTGTACGACGGAGCCGAATAAGATTCCGATCACGATCTTGTCGCGGTGCCAGCGTTTCGATTTCGGCGGTATTAACGGCGCGTCGATCGCCGAGCGCCTGGCGGTTATCGCCGCGCAAGAAGGCGCGCAAGCCGAAGAGGGCGTCTTCGAAATTCTCGCGCGTCGCGCCAACGGTTCGATGCGCGACGCCCAATCCCTGCTCGAACAGCTTCTTTCTTTCGCGCCGACTTATATTACGCAAAACGACGTTCATAATATGCTCGGCTCCGTCGACGACGAGAAAATATTCCAGTTGCTTGACGCGACGATTAAAAGCGACGTCGCGCGAATCTTCAAATTGCTGGGCGAATTGGCAAGCGCGGGCGTCGATTTTGGCGTTCTGATCGAACAAACGCTAGGCGTCTTTCGCGATTTAATGGTCGTTTCAAGCGGGTGCGGCGCTAAAGAACTGACGTACGCGCCGGTCGGCAGACTTTCGGAACTACAAGAAATCGCGCAAACTCTCGGCGCGCGCAGGATTCTCGCCTCCTTGCAGATTCTCGATCAGACGTCGCAACGCATGCGTTTCAGCGTTCAGTCGCGAATTCTCGTCGAACTTGCTTTTGCGCGTCTTAGCGCGCTCGACGCGTTTCAGCCGTTGGAAGCGTTGATAGAACAGTTGCGCAAAGGCGCGCTTCAAGTTCCTATCGTCGTCTCTAATACGCTCGCGCCGACGTCCGTTGAATCGGACGATAAAAAAAAAACGGACAAACAATAGCGACGACCTATGAAACGAACGCGGCGTCAAACGTTCCGCTCAAATCTTTAGAGACGCCTTCAAACGCGCCCCCTTCCCTTCCCTCGGAATCTCCGCAGGAAGCAAGCGCGAACGACGCCCCTTGGCTCGATTTCTCTCAAGAACAACTAGGCGCCGTTTGGCGCGACGCGACGAGTCAAGGAGTGATGTTGCCCTATCAGGCGTCCGCGTTCTCGCGCGTCGACGTCGAGGCGCCTAATCGATTTACCGTCGTCTTTCCTAGTTCTAAAGGAGCGCAACGGCAATATTGCGAGGACGAAAAAAACAAAATAACCGCGAAACTGTCCAAAATTCTCGGTTGCGACGTCGCGCTTCGCTGTCTCATCGACGCAAGAGCGAGCGAAACGCCGCCAACGTCGCCTCGTCCTTCAAATTCGAACGCCTACGCTCGCCCCAATTATCCGAATCGTTCTTACGAGAATCGACCAAACGGAATTTCTCGCGCTCCTATCGGACGTCAAATTCCCAATTTAGCGGAAATTGAAAAGAACGAGACGGTTCGTCAGATCAAGGAAACGTTCGACGCGACGCTCTTTGAAGTTAAGAGACCGCCCGTCGTCAAGGCGCCGAACGCGGAATCCGCAGAGAAATAATTCGAAAAATGACGAACGCAAGAGACGTATTAGAAATTCCCGAAATCGCAAGTCTTGATTCGCGCGCGTCGCTCGTGAGAATCCCGCCCGAAATCGACGTGCCCTTGACGCCGCGCGTTCGTCGCCTCGTCGATTCTTGCGCTTTTCGTCGTCTTGCAAACGTTTCGCAACTTGGGCTTGTTCGTTTAGTCTATCCGGGCGCGAATCATACCCGTTTTGAACATTCTCTCGGCGTCTATCGTTTGGCTTTGCTTCTGATCAAACGTCTCGCCTATGAAGAAAAATTTGTCGCGATCGTCGACGCGCAAGACGTCAAGACGTTAATCTTAGCGGCGTTGCTTCACGACGTCGGTCACTTCCCCTACTGTCATCTTCTTGAAGATTTGAAAATACCCGGCGTCGTTTCGCACGAAGAAGCGGCGGAGGAGTTTTTCAAGGACGAATTGGGCGACTTAATCCGCGCCGATTGGGGCGTCGATCCTCAAAACGTCGCCTCTCTTATCGCGCGTCGTCCGCCTATGCGGGTCGAAAACGAATCGAACGAGTCCTTTCAGCGACGTCAAAAAACGTTTCGGCTCCTGTCCAGCGTGCTCTCCGGTCCGATCGACGTCGACAAAATGGACTACCTTATGCGCGATAGTTGCGCGGCGGGCGTCCCTTACGGAAAAAATTACGATATTGACCGTCTTATCGGAAGCGTCTGTCTCAACGAACAAGGGAACGGGATCGCAATCTCCGCCAAAGGCAAGACGGCGGCGGAATTAATGGTTTTTTCAAGATACGTAATGTTTAGCGAAGTATATTGGCACCATACTTCGCGCGTCGCGACGGTTATGTTTCAACGCGCCGTCGATCGCGTCGGAAGAGAAATCGGATTTGCAAAATTAATCGGCGATTTGCGACGTCTTGCCGAATTTGAAGTCCAACAATATCTTCTCGACGCGTGCAGTCGCAAGTTGTTTGGCGATTCGATCGCGCCTAAGACGGAACAAGCGCGCGGCGACGTCGACCTCTTGGAAGCGTATAATCTTTTATTGGGGCTCTTTGGGTCCCAACGCAAATTATTCAAACGCGCGCGACAATTCAGCGCGTTGGAAGCGCCCGAGCTTTATCGTCGCATCGCCGGACGTCCTTATCGCGAAGTCGAAAAATTTGCCGCGCTTCTAGCCGATAAATTTGGCGTCGCGCCAAGTAGAATACTTGTCGACGCTCCGCCCGTCGATAAAGAAGTCGAATTTAAAATCGACGTCTATTTTCCCGAAGAAAACCTCTATCGGCCGTTGTCGTCGGTTTCGCCCGTCGTTCGCGCGTTGGCGCGCGAGCAATTCGACGACTGCGTAAAACGCGTTCGCATATTTGCCGCGCCGGAAGTCGTCGGAATTTTAAAGGAAAATAAACGGATCGACGAGACGATTCGTCAAACGCTCGACGAATTTGAACGCTTACGACAAAGAAGCGTATGAACGCGCGAATTCAAAGATTTCAACGACCTCCGACTTGCGAATGTTGAAAATTAGTCTTGAGTTTTTTCAAGAAATCCTCAAGCCGCCCTTGACAAAAAGGGACAAGGTTATCAAATTACATAAGCGGAAGGAAGGATTCTTCCGCAATATGGCAAACGCCCAAAACAATTAGTATTATTTGACGACCGCATTTCCTCAAATGACAGAAAAGAAAACTGGAACAAGCCCGGCGTTAGTAATAGTCGAATCACCCGCTAAAGCCAAGACGATCGGCAAGTACCTTGGAAGCGATTACGTCGTCGAGGCGAGCGTCGGACATATTCGCGACCTTCCCAAAGGCGCCAAAGAAATTCCCGAAAAGTACAAAAAGGAGCCTTGGGCGCGTCTGGGAGTCGACGTCGAGAATAATTTTGAGCCCCTCTACGTCGTTTCGGACGACAAGAGCAAACAAATTAAAAAACTAACCGCGTTGCTTAAATCGGCCTCCGCGTTGTATCTCGCAACGGACGAAGACCGCGAAGGAGAAGCGATTAGCTGGCACTTGTTGGAAGTTTTGAAGCCCAAAACTCCCGTCAAACGCTTAGTTTTCCACGAAATCACGCGCCCGGCGATTCTTGAAGCGCTCCGTCGTCCTCGCGAAATAGACGAGCGTTTGGTCGACGCGCAAGAAACGCGACGCATTCTTGACCGCCTCTACGGTTACGAAGCGTCGCCGCTCTTATGGTATAAAATACGCAATAATCTTTCCGCAGGTCGCGTTCAAAGCGTCGCCGTTCGTTTGATCGTTGATCGCGAGCGAGAGCGCATCGCTTTTAAGACGGCGAACTACTGGGACGTTCTCGGCTCCTTTTCGCCCGTCGATTCTCAGCGCGCGTTTCAGGCGACGTTGGTCTCTTTGGGCGACAAATCGATTCCAGTCGGCAAAGATTTTGATCCTTCGACGGGCAAATTGTCTAAGCCGGAGAAATTCGTCTTGCTCGACGCGCCTCAAACGACGGCGCTGGTCGATCGTTTAAACGCCGTCGACGCCGTTTTAGTCGATTCGGTCGAAGAAAAACAGTATGTCACGCGTCCTTACGCCCCGTTCACGACTAGCGCGCTCCAGCAAGAAGCGAACCGCAAGTTGAATTTTACCGCGAAGCGAACGATGAGCGTCGCGCAAAGTCTGTACGAAAACGGTCGTATTACTTATATGCGCACCGACTCGACGAATCTTTCGCAAGAGGCGATCAACGCGGCAAGACAACTGATTAGCCGCCATTACGGCGCGGAATATTTGCCGCCCGCGCCCCGTTTGTATCAGACGAAAGTTAAAAACGCGCAAGAAGCGCACGAAGCGATTCGACCGGCGGGAAGTTCCTTCCCATTGCCCGAGGAATTGCGCGACGTCCTTTCCGCAGACGAATACAAATTATACGATTTGATTTGGAAGCGAACCGTCGCAAGTCAAATGACCGACTCAAGGGGAAAACGTAAGACGATCGTCGTCGCGATCGACGACGCGCGTTTCCACGTAAGCGGCAAAACGATCGATTTTCCGGGTTATTTGCGCGCCTACGTCGAAGGCAAGGACGACCCAAACGCCGAACTTGCCGACCAAGAAACGATTCTTCCCGACGTCAAACAAGGCGATCCGCTAACTCGAATTTCCTTGAAGCCGCAAGAGCATTTCACCTCGCCGCCGCAAAGATATTCGGAAGCGGCCTTGACGAGAACCCTTGAAGAAAAGGGCATCGGGCGACCTAGCACGTACGCCTCGATTATTGAAGTCGTTTTGAACAGACGTTACGTCTTTAAGAAAGGCTCCGCGCTTGTGCCGACGTGGACGGCTTTTGCCGTATGCAAGTTGCTCGAAACGCATTTCCCCGTTTTGGTCGACTACGGCTTCACCGCCGATATGGAAAACGAACTCGACGCGATAAGTCGAGGAGAAAGCGACCGTTTGAGCTATTTGCGTTCCTTCTATTTCGGCTTTTCGCCAAAAGAAGACGGTTCCGCTAGCGAAGAAAGGTTCCATTTTCCAGAGTCCTTCGCGCCCGGCTTGAAAACGTTGATTAAAAACAAAACGGGCGAAATCGACGCGCGCGATATGAGCAAGTTCCTTATTGGAGCCCCGAAAGACGAAAACGGAATCGAAGGCGAGCCTATTTATTTGCGCGTCGGACGATACGGTTCTTTCCTCGAACAGGGCGAAAATCAAGCCTACGTCGGAGACGAAACGCCTCCGGACGAACTGACGGTTGAAAAAGCGCTCGAAATTTTGAACGATTCGAAACGCGCCGAAGCGCCGCTAGGTTGTTGTCCCGAAACAGGCAAGCCGGTTTACCTGAAGCACGGTCGATTCGGTTGGTACGTCCAACGAGGCGACGCTAGCGAAGGAGAAGAAAAACCGCAAAACGCGTCTTTGTTGCGCGGTATGCAAGCGGGCGACGTCAGTCTTGAAGTCGCGCTGGCGCTCTTGAGTTTGCCGAAAACGTTGGGAACCGACGGCGACGACGATACGCCCGTCGTCGTCAGCAACGGACGCTTTGGTCCTTACGTTAAGCGCGGAGAAGAAACGCGTTCGCTTCCCTCCGATCTTTCGCCCCTCGAAATTACGTTGGAACAGGCGTTGGAACTGCTCAATAAGCCGAAATACCCGGCGCGCGGCTCCGCGAAGAAAGCGGAACCGTTGCGCGTTTTCGACAAATCGCCCGTTACGGGCGCGGAAGTCAAACTTCTCTCCGGACGTTACGGTCCCTACGTTACCGACGGCGAAACGAACGCGTCTTTGCCTAAGGACGCGTCGATCGAAGAATTGACGTTCGAACGCGCGTTGGCGTTGCTTGAAGCGCGAGCCGCGCGCGGAGGTTCGACTCGTAAAAAAGCGGTGAAAAGGACCACGAAAAAAGCGGCGAAAAAAACGGCGAAAAAAACGACCGCAAAGAAGACGGTTAAAAAGTCGGAAACAAAAAAGAAAACCGCGAAGAAAACCGTAAAAAAGGTCGCCGAAAAGACGTCGGAGGAAGCGCCAAGCGTCAAAAAGAAGAGCGCGAAAAAAGCCGTTAAGAAAACGACCCAAAAATCAAGCGCCTCTTCGCTGGAACCGCCCTTTTGACGCAAATAATTTCGCCGAGTAATTCGCCTAGGCGAATTCGCTGATCGAAGGACGGCTCCTTGTCGCGGTCGTCCTCGCGCTTTTGACTTTTCAACGCGACAAATAGGGTTTATCAATGTTTATTGCGATCGAAGGTTGCGACGGCTCCGGCAAAGGGGTTCAAATCGAAAAGTTGAAATCGTGGTTCGAAGACAAAAGAATGCCCGTCGAATTTTTTCACGATCCGGGCAGTACGAAATTGGGCGAGTCTATTCGCGACCTGTTGCTTGAACGTTCCGACGTCCCTTTAGCGCAACGCGCCGAGATCGCGTTGTTTATGGCCTCTCGTTCGCAACTTGTCGTCGAAAAAATTTTGCCGGCGTTAAGAGCAAATAAGACGGTTATTGTGGATCGTTACTTGCTGTCCACGGTCGTTTATCAAGGTTACGCCTATAAAGTCCCGCTCGCCGATATTGAAGCGATTTGGGAAATGGGAACTTATATGGCGCAAGGCGTTTTGCCCGAGTTGACTTTCGTGCTTGATTGTTCCGCGGAACGCGCGCTTCAACGGCTTAATCGTCCCAAGGATCGAATCGAACAAAGAGCGTTCGACTATCACGAGCGCGTCGTTATGGGGTACCGCGAAGCCGTGCGTAATTGGGGATTTTGCGCCCCTGGTCGCGCCTTTTTGATCAACGCCGAGAGAACCCCGGACGAGGTCTTTGACGAAATATTGAGCGTCGTCAAGAACGTATTGCCGAATTTGAAGTTCCAAAAGCGACGCGACGCCTCGCAAGACGTTCATAATCCTTTTTAGCAAGTTAAAAAGAAAGCCCCTTCACAACGTCGTTTTTTAAGACTATAATTACGCGAACAGAAAAAGGGCGAAAGGGACGACGGAGGCGCCTCTCCATAGCGACGTCGACGTTCGTCGCTCTTTCCCCGCTATATTGTCAACCAAGAGAAACGGGAGCGCTAAAATGCAATTTTCTCAAGAAGTCGAACGAATGACCTGCGTTGCCAAAGGTCCGAACCATGGTCCGGCTCCGATTCCGGAAGAAGGTCGTTGGGTTCAAGCTAAACAGATTACCGATATTTCCGGATTTACTCACGGAATCGGCTGGTGCGCGCCTCAACAAGGGTGTTGTAAATTGTCGCTCAACGTCAAAGAAGGCGTCATCCAAGAAGCTCTGGTTGAAACGCTCGGCTGCTCCGGTATGACTCACTCCGCCGCTATGGCGTCCGAAATCCTCATTGGCAAAACGATTCTTGAAGCGTTGAACACCGACCTCGTCTGCGACGCGATCAACACGGCGATGCGCGAATTGTTCCTGCAAATCGTCTACGGTCGTACTCAATCGGCGTTCTCCGAAGACGGTCTTACGATCGGCGCGGGGCTGGAAGACCTCGGAAAAGGTCATCGTTCGCAAGTCGGCACGATGTACGCCACCTTGAAAAAAGGTCCCCGCTATCTTGAAATGGCGGAAGGATACGTTCTCAAGATCGGTCTTGACGCCGACGACGAAATCATCGGTTATCAATTTGTCAATCTTGGCAAGATGATGGACGCGATCAAGAAGGGCGTCGACGCAAAAGAAGCCTACGAAAGCAATATTAAAACCTACGGTCGTTTCGACGAGGCCGTTAAGAAAATCGATCCTCGTCAGGAATAATTCTCGATTTGTTCTTTCATTTGAACCCGTCAAGGTCCCGCTTGACGACGACGGTTCGCAATATCGCCGACAAAAAATTAAAAATTTCGGAAATAAGGTATAAAAATATGGTTACTTTTGAAAGTTTTGAAAGACGAATCGGGCAAATCAAGCCGGTTCTGGAAAAATATGGTTTCGCCGACTTGGAAGCGCTCCGCGATTTTAACGTCGCCAAGGGCGTCGACGCCGAAAAGATCGTTCGTTCGATCCAACCGATCGCGTTTGAAAACGCCGTTTGGGCTTATACGTTGGGCGCCGGTATCGCGCTCAAAAAAGAATGCAAAAAAGCGGCCGACGCCGCCGCCGCGATCGGCGAAGGACTCCAGACGTTCTGTATTCCCGGCAGCGTCGCCGAACAACGTCAAGTCGGGCTTGGACACGGCAACTTGGCCGCGATGCTCTTGAGCGATTCGACGAAATGCTTCTGCTTCTTGGCCGGGCACGAATCCTTCGCCGCCGCCGAAGGCGCGATCGGAATTGCGCGAAACGCCGACAAAGTCCGCGAAACGCCCTTGAAAGTCATTTTGAACGGTCTGGGCAAAGACGCCGCTATGATCATTAGCCGCATCAACGGCTTCACCTACGTCCAAACGAAATACGACTATTGCACGGGCAAATTGGAAATCGTTCGTGAGAAAGCCTATTCGACGGGCGAACGTTCCAAAGTTCGTTGCTTCGGCGCCGACGACGTTTCCGAAGGCGTCGCGATTATGCGTTACGAAGACGTCGACGTCTCGATTACGGGCAACTCGACGAACCCGACGCGTTTCCAACACCCGGTCGCCGGAACCTACAAAAAGTGGGCGAACGACAACGGTAAGAAATACTTCTCCGTCGCGTCCGGCGGCGGCACCGGGCGCACCCTTCACCCGGATAATATGGCCGCGGGACCCGCTTCTTACGGTATGACCGACACGATGGGACGCATGCACTCCGACGCGCAATTCGCCGGCTCGTCCTCCGTGCCCGCCCACGTCGAAATGATGGGTCTGATCGGCATGGGCAACAACCCGATGGTCGGCGCGACCGTCGCCGTCGCCGTCGCCGTCGAGGAATCCTTCAAGAAGTAATTTTGATCTAGACGATTAATGATCTAGACGCCTAAAAAGCGAGGCGCGTTTGAACGATCAAGCGCGCCTTTTTTCGTAATGCGGAAAGTCTGCTAATGAAATTTGGCGGTCGACGCGGAACAAAATTTCCTGCCGACGCAGTTAAAAACCGGCTTTTACGCGTTATTCTTTCGAATCTTGCGCTTTCTGCGTTATCGGCGCCAGTCCTAAGTCTTTAAATCCGTCGCCCGCTTTCCAATCTTCGGAAAAACGGTCGACAAGCGGAAAATCGATTCCGTCTTTGATTAAGGCGCGAATCTTTTCTGGGTCGTCGGTTCCGAAGAAATTAATCGAAACGCCCGCGTCGCGCAATTTCGCGACGTCTTCTTTATCGTAGTTCGTAAGCTGTATGAAATCGCATTTCCAATCGATCGCGTCTTGAATAACTTTCTTGAGACCGGCGCCCCTTTCGCCCGTTACGTAATTCGTTTTAATCGTCGGACAGACGGCGCGCGCTTGGTCGAGTTCCTCTTTTGTCTCAAACGAAATCAGCGTTTGTTGAACGCGTTCCTTTGCGACGATTACTTGCGTCGTTTCGGTCGCGACGTCCGCGCCGCATTTGAGATGAACGTTCAGAATAATATTGCGCGGAAAGCAGTCGAGCGTTTCTTCAAGAGTCGGAACTTTTGTTCCTGCAAATTTTGGGTCGAATTTCACGCCGGCGTC
>JAZRWW010000328.1:0-6293 GCA_045599865.1 Thermoguttaceae bacterium | reverse complement strand
CTCAATCAAAGCGTCTGCATTCGGATAATTCACGCCCTTCAGTCGTACCTCGCTCACGATTCTAACGGCGTCTTCGTTTTGTCCAGATTCGAAAAAAGAATTGGCTTTTTCAATCAAACTATCCAATTCTTTTATGGCTTTTTGAATCTTTTCCAACAACTTTTTGGCGCCTATGCTGTTAAGATTCAACATTAGCGCCGCCTCGCATTCTTCCTTTGCAAGAGGGAGGTTTCCCGCAGCCAAAGCTCGGTTGCTAGCTTGCAAATGTTTAGCGGAAGCCGCGACGTCGATTTTGCCGGGCTCTTGAGCCTGTAATTGAAACAAGGCGCGCGTCGAAGGCTCCGTCCAAAAGTTCGAAAGGAACGTAACGATAAGGAAGACGGACGCGCCAAGTAACGCGGAAATCGTTCGCGAACAACATTTCATATTTTTGTCTCCTCGACCGCGCGCGCTACGCAGGTCGTCAAATCAAAAGACTGTAAAACGTTAATCAATAAACGCAATGGCAGTAAATTAACGGATCGCGCAAGGCTCCAACCCAACCGGCTTTTGTAAAAAACGGGGGCGCGCTCGAAAATCTAGCGCATACAAAAAAGGAAAACGTCCGAGGCTGTCAAGAAACATTCAGCGTTGTAAGCTTTCCTATCCTCTTCTTATTATATCGTTTTAAACCGTCTTTTACAAGTCCTTAATTTCGCTATTTTACAAAGACTTCGACTCTTTTATATTGTAACCGTTCACGCAATATTCTGAACAAGGTTTGCGTTTGAATTGTACCGTAAGGCGCGCACTCGCTTGCGCGGCGATTCTTACGCGTCGTTTTTCCGTGAACACTTACCTTAAATCATTATTATTTTGAAACCGATTATCGTACGATGGCTAACGCCGTCTATTTGAACGTAGCGTTTTTACTACGGGGGTTTACTTCAAATGGCTGAAATATTACAAAAAATCTAGTTCGACGAATATGTTTGATAGCGTTGACGGAACGTTCGTTTTTGTTTTAATAAAGAGACGTTCTTTGAGACGAACGAAAGTTTGGCGGCGCCGTCGCGATATTAGCGAGGGAAGAGGAGCGGACTACTCGTCCTGATCGTGAAACTATTGAAAAAAGGAGTATTAGCGTATGCGCAATAATTGGCTGTTGATTCCTCTTGCGGCGTTTCTTTTAGCGACGCCTCTTTTTGCGTCGGAAATTGGAACTTTTTCCGGCGCTCCGACCGACGCCGAATTGGCTTTTATGAACCAATGGAAGGCGTTTTTACTCGAAAAAGGCGCGCCGAACGCGGCGCGTTATTCCGCCGACGTCCCGTTTTCCTTTATGTGCGGCGAGCGTTCAAGTCGCGATTGGATCAAGCCGGATAACGCCGAAGTTAAATTGGGCGAATGGCAAAACGGCGAGCGGCGAAGTATTTTGACGTGGCGCGACGATCAGACGTCGCTCGTCTGCGAAGTTACGCTCGACGAATACGAGAATTTCCCCGCGATGCAACAGACGATTCGTTTGCGCAACGAAGGCAAGGAAAACTCCGCGCCGATTCACGACTTCAAAGCGCTTGACTTTCGCTGGAATCGCGCCGATACGACCTTGCCCGTTCTCTATCGTTCGCAAGGTTCCGACAGTCGCGCCGACGATTTTATGTTCGTCGGGGAAGACATGCGCAAGTCGATGTGGGTTCATAATCGAGACGTGCGTATGGATTCGAAGTCGAACGCGGCGTTTCGTCAGGCGCTCAATTCTTCCTTGTTCGATTCGGACGACCGACCGAGCGCGACGTGGCTGCCTTTCTTCAATTATAAGACCGGTTCCGACGGACTAATCGTCGCGTTGGGGTGGAACGGCGGCTGGTTTGCCGAATTTAATCACCGCGGAGACGGCGACACGGACATAACCGCCGGGCAAGAGCGTCTCAATACCGTTTTATATCCGGGCGAGGCGATTCGTTCTCCGTTGACGATGATAACGTATTGGCAAGGGGAGGTAATGCACGCGCAGAATATGTTCCGACGCTTTATGTTGGCGCATAATCACCCGCAAGAGAACGGCAAGCCTGCGTTGACTCCGATTTGCCGCAATTCGTGGGGCGGAACTCCGACGGCGGAGCATCTCAAGGCGATCAAAGACGTCGTTGAAAATAATTACGATTACGACTGCTATTGGATCGACGCCGGCTGGTACGGGCAGGGAACCGCCCCTTGTCCGAACGTCTTCAACGGCGACTGGGGGTCGACTGTCGGCGATTGGCGCGTCAATCCGACTCGACACCCGGAAACGCTCAAGCCGATCGCGGACGCGTTGGCAAAAGCCGATATGAAGTTCTTACTCTGGTTTGAAACGGAACGCGCCGTCAACGGCGTGCCCGCGACGCAAGAACATCCGACTTGGTATTTGCGTTCCGGCGGCGGAGACGCGAGTCAAGCGGGCGGCGGCGAATCGTTGCTTTTGAATTTGGGCGATCCCGAAGCGTTGGAATGGGTAACGAAGACGATCGGCGACATCCTCGAAGAAAACAAAATTACGTGGTATCGCGAAGACTTCAATATGGTTCCGAATCCGTACTGGGAATCGCACGACGCCCCGGATCGAATCGGAATGACGGAAATGCGCTTTGTCGAGGGACTCTATAAGTTCTGGGACGACTTGCGCGCGCGCATCCCCGGCTTAATGATCGACAACTGCGCGAGCGGCGGACGCCGACTTGAACTTGAAACGCTCAAGCGCAGCATCGTCCTGTGGCGAACCGACTACAACTGCTTCCCCTATGTTACGACGGAAGTCACGCAGTCGCATACCTTTGGAATCGCGCATTGGATACCCGCGAATTCGACCTCGCCGGTCGTGAAGGGAATCGACGATTATCAATGCCGGAGCGCGCTTTCGAGCGGCGCGGTTCTTTCCGCCGACGAATTTGGTCAGGCGCAAGCGCTGGAAGAGACGAACAAATGGCTCAAATTGCGCGTCGCCGAAGCGAAACGGTGCCGACCGTATTTCTACGGCGATTTCTATCCGTTGACGCAAGGGAACTGGTCGAACGACGCTTGGCTCGCTTTTGCGACGTTCCTACCCGACAAAGAAGAAGGCGTTATTATTGCGTTTAGACGCGAGAAGTGTCCGTTGTCCGCGATCGTCGCCGATTTGCAGTTTGTCGATTCGAATAAAAAATACGCGTTCGAAGACGCCGATTCGGGCGAAGTTACGACGCTCGAAGGAGCCGAAATCGAAAAGAACGGCTATACGATTCGAGCCGACGAACCCCGAACTAGTAAAGTTATTTACTTTAAAGTCGTGAAATAACGTTACTTCACTGAAATCAAAGCAAAATATCCCGCTCGCCGTTAGACGAGCGGGGACGTCGAAACTAAAAAACGACGTCGACTTTGAATTCGTCGTAAGACGACGCGTGAAAGCCGCGTAATCGCTAGATTACGAAGTAAATTATATAGAGGCGCGCAAGGCGCCGTGCGACAACCAACGCTTCAACATTTTTTCAAGTCGAGCGAAGAATGAAATTAACACGAAACTTTTTATTGAAGAACCCGCGACGTTGCGCGCTTGCGATCTTGGCGCTTTGCGTCGGAACAAGCGCGGCGTTTGCTTTTGAGACTGCGAATCAACGGGAGACGTCGTTAAAAAACCGTTGGATCGCCGCGAAATTTGACGGTCAAGTCGAAAAAGTCGTCGCGCCCGAGGTCTGTCTCGAGGTCGTGCAAAACAACGATCCCGTTTTTATCGACCATCGGGGCGCCAACAAACTACGGATCGCCGACAAGCGGTTTGAGCGCGGACTCTATTGCCACGCCCCTAGTCATATCAACGTTTTCCTACCGAAACCGGCGAAGCGCTTTTTGAGTACGATCGGGATCGACTGCAACGCCGACGGCACGCGCGCCGGCGCGGGCTCCGTTCGTTTTCACGTGACGTCGAAGAGCGGCGAATTGTTCGGCTCCGACGTTATGCGCGGCGGACAAGAGGGCGTCGAAATCGAAGCGCCTTTAAAGGGCGCGCGACAGTTTTCGCTCCTCATCGACGACGGCGGAGACGGAATCTCGTGCGATCAGTCGGACTGGGCGGAAGCGCGCGTCGAACTTGAAGACGGCTCGATCTTGTCGCTGAGCGACTTGCCCCTCGTGTCTCAGGCGAATTATGATCGCACGCTCGATTTGGATTTCCCCTTTTCTTTCGTCTACAACGGCGCCTCGTCCAAAGATTTTCTCAAAGACTGGAGCCTGACGCGCGAGAAGAAAAACCTTGACGACTGCAAAATTCAACGAACGCTGACGTTTGTCGAACCTAACGGGCAGTTGCAAGTCGTCTGCACGGCGATCGACTATGTGAAATATCCTTTTGTCGAGTGGACTTTGCGCTTCAAGAATCTTTCCGCCGATAAAGAGACGCCGATAATCGAGAACGTCAAGACGATCGACTCCGTTTTCGGACGCGAATTCTTCGAACGGCGCCCCTTCAGCGGCTGGGATCCCGAATGCGGAGACGCCGCGCGTTGGAACGACGAACACGAATTCAAGTTGCATTATTCGATCGGAAGTCCTTGCCGCGTCGACGATTATATGCCGCTCGTTGAAATCTTGAATCCGGGCGCGAAAAAAGACGTCGCCACAAGCGGCGGTCGACCGACGAATTCGTATATGCCCTATTTCAATTTGGAATCTTACCAAGCGGGCTGGTTTGTCGTTTTGGGCTGGTCCGGGCAGTGGGCGGCTTCCTTCGAACGCCAAGGCGAACTGGAAACGCGCGTCGTCGCCGGACAAGAGCTGACGCGCTTTAAATTGTTGCCGAACGAAGAAGTCCGCGCGCCGATCGCCGTCGTCGGTCCTTGGTTCCGCGATTCTTGGTTCGACGCCCAGAATATTTGGCGACGCTGGATGGTCGAATACAACGTCCCGCGCGTACCCGACAAAGAGAACCCCGCAAATACGAAGGGCAAGATCGTCGAAACGCACCTTGCCGCGTGCAGTTCGCATTTCTTCGTCGAAATGACCCGCGCGACGACCAAGGATCAACAAGAATTCATCGCCGACTATTTGAAGCGCGACATTAAGCTCGATTACTGGTGGATGGACGCGGGCTGGTATCCTTGCGGAGGCAACTGGGCTCAAACGGGGACTTGGGAAGTCGACCAGACGCGTTTTCCGGGCGGTTTTCGTTCGATCTCCGATTTCGGAAGGGAACGAGGCGTACAGACGATCGTTTGGTTTGAGCCCGAACGCGTTGAAGGCGGGTCTTGGATCGCGGAAAACCATCCCGAATGGCTTTGCGGAAGACTGTTAAATTTGGGTAACGCCGAAGCGCGCGAATGGCTGATTAATCACGTCGACGGACTCCTCAAAAAAGAGGGTATCGACTTCTATCGTCAAGACTATAATATCGATCCGCTCGAATTTTGGCGCGCGAACGACGCGCCGGATCGACAGGGAATTACTGAAATTCGTTACGTCGAAGGCTACTTGGCGTATTGGGACGCCCTACTTGAACGCAATCCCGGCTTGAGAATCGACTCCTGCGCTTCCGGTGGTCGACGCAACGACCTCGAGACGATGCGACGCGCCGTCCCGCTTCTGCGTAGCGACTATTTGCTCGAGCCTATGAGTCAGCAGACGCATTCTTATGGAATCGCGCTCTGGATTCCGTTCTTCGGCTCCGGGACGCGCGCTTTCGACGACTATAAGATTCGTTCGCTCTTCGTGCCGTACTTCAATTTCTGTTACGACGCGCGCGACGATTCCGCAGATTGGGACGTCGTTCGTAAGAACTTGAAGATTTGGCGCGAATATATGGCGCCCTATTTCGGCGCCGACTACTATCCCTTGACGTCTATTTCGACCAGCCAAGACGTCTGGGTCGGCTGGCAATACAACGACGAGGCGAAGGGCGCGGGCGTCGTTCAGATGTTCGCACGACCCGATTCTAAGTCTGTCGCCGGAAGATTTCCGCTCAAAGGACTCGACAAAAAAGCGACGTATCGTATAACGAACGTCGATAAAGAAGGCTATGTCGACCTCTCGGGCGAAGAACTCGCGACGAAGGGACTTCTTATCGAGATAGATTCCGCGCCTCAAGCGGTTCTTCTCAATTACAAGAAACTCTGAGCGCTTGGACGTAATCGTTCGCGTTAAGCCGCCGCATATAATGCGGCGACTTAACGCGAACTTTCCATAATTTCGCCGTTTTCTCAAAAAAAGATTTGCTCTTTCACGTTCCATCGTGTAAAATCACCGCAAAGGAGCCCCAAAGATGCAAATCGCCGAATTACTCGCCAATTTCCGCCAAATCGCGA
>JAZRWW010000327.1:0-22998 GCA_045599865.1 Thermoguttaceae bacterium | reverse complement strand
GTGTCGCGCCGGACGCGAAATTGTCGAGGCGGTTCGAATGAACGGCAATACGGACGTTTCTTTTACGACGTATCCGGGCGTGCAACACGATAGTTGGACTCAAACTTACGACAATCCTGAATTGTACGATTGGTTCTTGTCGAAGTCGCTCAAGAAATAGCGTTTTTTTACGACGTCTAATGACGAAGTTTAGTTTTGTCCGCGAGGCAATCGTCTTGCGGACGTTTCTTAATAATTTTCTTTGCAGTCGACGTTTGTCACGTCTTTTTCTTATCTCTTGTTTTTTTTCTTGTTTTTTGTTACCATCGCGCCGTTCGTTCATTATTATGACGTTGTTTTTAAGTTAACGTCGGCGCCGATCCTATGTTAAAATCGATCGAATTATATGGATTTAAAAGTTTTGCCGATCGAACTCGGATGGAGTTCGACGAGGGAATCTGCGCGCTTGTAGGTCCGAACGGATCGGGCAAATCGAACATTGTCGACGCAATAAAATGGGCGTTAGGGGAGCAGAGCGCCAAAAGATTGCGCGGCGACGAGATGACCGACGTGATTTTTAACGGATCGTCGTCTCGAGCGCCTCTTGGCGCCGCCGAAGTTACGCTTGTTTTTGATAATTCTAAACGTTTGCTTCCTTTCGATTCCGACGAAATCGCGCTCACTCGACGCGTTTATCGTAGCGGCGAATCGGAGTATCTTATCAACGGACAGGCGAGTCGACTCAAAGATTTTCGCGATCTAATCGTCGGCGCGGGACTCGGATCGCAAGGTTACGCCGTAATCGAACAGGGACGCGTCGAAGCTTTGTTGCAAAGCACAAGCGCGCAACGTCGCGCGGCGCTTGAAGAAGCGGCTGGAATAGCGCGTTTCAACGCGAAAAAACAGGAAGTTTCGCGTCGACTTGAACGCGTCGAACAAAATCTTTTGCGATTATCCGATCTCGTCGGCGAAGTTGAAACTCAACTTCGAAGAACGAAAGCTCAAGCCGGTAAAGCGGAAAGCTATCGGCTTTATACTACGCGTTTGCAAAAATTACGAACCGAAGTTAGTTTGTACGAATGGCGAGTTAAGTCTGAAGAACGCGCTAAATTGAGCGCGGAAACGAACGATTACGCGACGTTTGAAGCCGAATGCAACGAACGCATCGCCGCCGCCGAGCTTGAGCAGACGGAGGCAACGACAAAATTGTCGGAGACGGAAACGCGTTTACGTCAAATCGAGTCGGATTTGTCCGCGACTAGAGAACGTTTGGCGGCGGAGGAATCGACGATCGATTTTCAAAGCGTACAAATAGAGGACTGGCGCGCGGAATCGACGCGTCGCGCGCTTCAAGCATACGAACTTCGCACGCGCGGTCTTGACGACGAAGCGAATGTTCGCCAAACGCGCGTCGAATTAAAAGAGGCGCGCGACGCTTCGACGAAGATTGCGACTGATTTTGAACGCGAGAACGTTGAAATCGACGCGTTGGCGCAACGCGCGTCCAATTTGAACGGCGTTCGAGAGGAACTACAGCGCGATCTACAAGAGAAAAACGCGGAATCTGGACGTTTAGTCGGCGAACTTTCAGGATTAGACGCTCGTCGTCGCACGATCGAACAGTCCGTTTCACAAAAGAAACGTCAAAGAGACGAAATTACGCGTCGACAAACTGAATTACAAAGCGAAGTCAAGACGTTGGAATCAGAGGAGGAAGAAGCGGAAAACAAACGCGCGACCTCCTATCGACGTTTGGGGGAATTGAAAGTTAGGCGCGAAGACTTGCGTCGCGACTTAGGCGCGCGTCAAGCGGAGTTTTCCGAGCTTGAACGCAAACGAGCCGCTTTTGACGAAAGATCGACGATTCTTAACGATTTGCTTCGAAAATACGAAGGTTTGAGTCCCGGCGTTAAAGAAACGCTTCGTTCGATGCGCAATCCGAATTCTCCCTTTCGGCATGCTTACGGTTTAGTTGCCGATTTGATTCGCGTCAACGTGGAAGCGGCGCCGTTAATCGAGCTTGCGTTGGGACAGACGGCGCAATACGTCGTCGTGCCTCCCGAGCCCGAGCTTTTCCGTTATATTGAACGTCAAGGTTCGAAATTTACAGGACGCGTCGGTTTTATTTGGCTTGATCCGAATCCTAGTAAGCCGATTCTTCTTGATCCAAAACTGGACGGTCAACCCGGCGTTTTAGGACGCGCCGATCAGTTTGTGGAAACGGAACCTCAATTTGCGTCCCTTGTGCAACGTCTATTGCGTCGAACGTGGATTGTTGAATCGATCGCAGTCGCTAAACGTCTATACCGCGAAGTCGACGAACCGACAAATTTTTTGTCGGCGGATGGTTCGGCGCTTTCCGCCGACGGAACTTTAGTCGTCGGTATGACTCAAGGCGGCGCGGGACTAATTTCCCGTCGTAGCGAGCTTGCGTCTCTTTCGTCGGAAACGGAAAAACTTGAAGAAGAATTCGAACGTTTGCGCGTCGACGTTGCGAGTCTCAAAAACGATTTGTCCCAAGCCGACTCCGAATTTGAGTTGGAGGCGAACGTCCAACGCGAAGCGACGCAAGTTCTTGAATCGATTCGTTTGCGTCAAACTGCGTCCCTTGAACGCAAAGCGCAGCTAGACGCGCGACAAACGCAACTTGAAAAGGAGACGTCAGATTTAGAAGTCGAACTTCAAAAAACGATCGAAGAACTTAATAGATGCAACGAAGAAAAAATTTTGTTTGATAAAACGGTCGAGACGATCGCAAAACGTCTTGAGGAGCGTCAACAAGAATTGGATTCTTGCGCCGCCGAACGGCAGGAAAAAACGAAGAGAACCACTCATTTAAAAATTGAGTTGGCGAAAGCGGAAGAACGTATTGTTTTTTTAACGGATCGTCTTAGACGTCTTGACGAGGGAAGGGAAGAACAGACGCGCCGCGTTGGAGAGTATGAAAGTCGCGTAGAGGAATTGAACGAGCGAATCGCAAAAGCAGAATTGTGCGTTTTGACGTGCGAGTCGTCCCTTGCGATTCTCTATTCTTGTAAGGAAGAACTAAGCCGTCGTCAAAATCAAATTCAATTGGAACGAACCCAACTTGAGCGCGCGCGCGCCAAGATTTCTTTTGAACTGAAATTTCAACGAGACGCGTTGGAAAAAAAACGTGAAAAAATACGAACTAAAGAACTGTCGTTAGAACGTTTTTCGCAGGAAATCAAAGTTTTGGAAGAGCGAATGAAGGAGGATTATGGAATCGATTTCAAAGAAGCGACGTTTCGATTGGAAGAGAAAGCGAACTTGGAAAGGAGATTGGAAACGTCAAATTCCGACGACGAACAAAACGTTTCGACCGAGTTGAAAGACAAAACGCTTGAATTAGTCGCGCCTGTCGACGCTCTTGGCGTGAAACGTCGCAAAAAAGAAATTGACGAATTACGTTCCAAACTTCAAGACTTAGGTTCCGTAAATTTAGAAGCGATCGAAACGTTGGAGACGTTAAAAACGCGTTATGCGTCGCTTTTTAATCAGTATAACGACCTCACGACGGCGAGAAAATCGATTCAAAAGATTATCGAACGCGTCAATTCCGATTGTAAACGACTTTTTGAGGAAACATTTGAGACGGTTCGCGGTTATTTCTGCAATATTTTTCAAAAATTATTTGGAGGAGGACGAGCGGATCTTACGCTTGAGAATCCGTCGGATCCGTTGAACAGCGGCGTGGAAATTGTCGCGCGTCCTCCAGGTAAGGATTTGAAAAGTTTGACCTTAATGAGCGGCGGAGAAAAATCTCTCACCTGCGTCGCGTTGTTACTGGCAATTTTTCAATATCGCGTTAGTCCTATTTGTATCCTCGACGAAGTCGACGCGGCGTTGGACGAGGGAAACGTCGGTCGGTTTTCGAGCGCGTTGCTTGACTTCATACCAAACACGCAGTTCCTACTAGTAACCCATTCCAAAAAAACAATGTCTTCCGCCAAAGCAATTTATGGCGTAACGATGGAAGATTCGGGCGTGTCGAAGATACTGTCGGTTCACTTTGACGACGTTGGCGAGGATGGGGAAATTTTAATTAGGGCGGATTCTAAACGAGACGGCAACTCGAAAATAGCGAGAAACGTAGCCGTTTGACGTGTTAATACGCTGAAAGAGGCGAATGTAAGACGTTTTATTACGAAACGCGTTCATCTGGAAATTTTTTTGTTAAACAAGGAAAATATTTTTTAAAAAAGCCGATTTTTTCTATTCCTTTTTTATGAAAGACGCGGTATAATCGCGCGCAGTTTGACGCGAAGACGACGTTTTTTAGTCGTTTTGTCGATTATTGTCGAATCGTTCGACGACGACGCGCCTTAGATAAGATCGACAGGCGTTAGCAATAAAGTCGATCTTACAGTTCTACGCCGTTGTTACGATGCGGGCAACTTGTTGGAACAACGCGTGTTGCGATAATTTTTCAACGCCTGACTTTTAAGGAGTCGAATCGTGAAATTTGACATAACTACCCCTTGGAAAAACGACGGAAGTCTCCAATTTGCAGATGAGAAAGTCGCTTGGATTATGTTTTCTGCCGACGTCTTAAGGGGCGCGCGCGGCGACGAGGACGAAGACGAGGACGACGACGATTGGGACGACGACGATGACGACGATTGGGACGACGATGACGACGACTGGTTGGATGACGACGAAGAAGACGACGAAGACGACGAGGACGACGACTACTCGTGGGACGAGGTAGACGACGAAGACGACGACGATTGGGACGACGACGACGATGACGACGACGATTACGACGACGAAGAATGATCTATGATCTAACGCGCGTCTTTTAGTCGGTGCGACGGACGTATTGACGTTTGCGTCGCGCCGTTCTTTATGGTTTATCGTAACGTTCGTTCTTTGGCGGACGTTTTTTTTTGACGTCGACGTCGAATTAGAGACTGAATCGTTTGTCTTTTCTCTTTTGGTTAGAATCTGACGCGTTTTTCTCTTACGTTACTTTTAGCTAAGAACGCGGTTTTTATGGGGCGTCGTTATGTGGTCGACCTTTTCGTTACTTGGAAAGAAAATTTGCGTTATTGACGCTTACGGACTCGTATATCAAGTATTTCACGCGACTAATACGGAGATGACGAACGCCGTTGGGGAACCTACCGGCGCTACGTTTGGATTTGTTCGGGACGTGTTTTCTATAATTGCTAAATTACGACCCGATTACTTGATATGCGCCTACGATATGCCTGAAAAAACGTTTCGTAGTCGAATATATCCCGATTATAAAGCTAATCGGTCTTCTACTCCCGACGATTTATTGTTGCAATTTGATTTTACGCGCGAATTTCTGCGCGGAATGGGAACGCCTGCGCTTGGCGTTATCGGATACGAAGCCGACGACGTGATGGCGACGTTGGCTAAACGCGTTGGAGAAATGGGCGGATCGACAATTCTTGTGACGTCGGATAAGGACGCGCGGCAGCTTATTAACGAATCGACCTCTATTTATCTGTTGAGGAAAGACAAATATTATAGGGAAGGGGAATTACTCGAGGATTGGGGGATTACGCCCGAACAAGTCGTTGATTTTCAAGCTCTTGTTGGAGACTCTTCGGACAATGTGCCGGGCGTTCCGTTGATAGGTCCAAAAGTCGCCTCAGAGTTGTTGAATAAATATGGGACGTTAGAAGGAATATTTCAAGGAGTCGTCGGTCTCAAGGGCAAACGTTTTGAAAATATCCGCGCTTATCAAAAACAGGTTCTTGAGGTTAGTAGAAACTTAGTCAAATTGAGAACGGACGTGCCGATCGAAGTCGATTGGGACGCCGCTAAATTGGGCGGAATCGATCCGAAAAGATTGCGTCGTCTCTTCCAATATTGGAATTTTCGTTCCTTTTTAGGTAAAATCGACTTGCTTGCGGAAGAATTGGGAACTTCGACCGCGCCCGCTTCGGAATGGTTTAATCAAATTGAAACGCGTCGTCGCGCTTTTTTGAGCGATCCGACGTTAAATTCCATAGAGAAGGATAAGGTCGACAAATCGGTTCAAGAATCGGAATCCGTTTCGCCCAACGTTGAAGGTTCGATAGAATTTGACGTTCAAACGCCCCTGCTTGAGCGTTTTGGTTTTTCGCAATACGGTTCTGTTTCGCAAAATACTTGTCCGAACTCGAAAAAAACGCTTGACTTTTCCGACTTTGAACTCGTTCAAACGCGTAATTTTCCAACGCTTGATTCGCTTCCTTTGCCGCCGTTCCCTTGTTCTCGCGTCGAGTGGAAAAGCTCGATCGTCGACGACGAACTAAAATTGTCGCGTCTTTGCGATCGTCTTAAGTCGGCGCGAATTACGGCTATTTCCGCCGTAACGTCCGAGACAGGGGAACAAGGACGCGTTCGACCTCGTTATGCGACTCTATGCGGTCTGGCGTTGGCGATCGATCCTAACGAGGCGTTTTATCTTCCTTTCGACGCTCCTCTTGGCGAAAAAACGCTTGAACGTAAACCGACGTTAGATTTGTTGCGTCCTTTTCTCGAATCGGATCAAGTCGCCAAATTGGGGCTTGGTCTAAAATACGACGCGCTTGTTTTACGCGATTCGTCCATCCGTATGCGCGGCTTGGCGTTCGACGTGGAAATTGTCGATTACTTGGCGCGATCGGGCGAAACAAGGCGCGAATTGTCGGAAATTGCGTCAACCTACCTTGATTGCGAAGTTTTTGATCTAAAAAAGGCGACAAACGTCGGAAAAAAAAGATTTTTATTGAATGAATTGCCGACGTCCTTAGTCGCGGAATATGCCGTCGACGCCGTGTTGATTCCCTTTAACGCTTCGCCCGTTTTACGAGCTAAACTTGCCGAGACGCCCGGTTTAATGAAATTGGCGACCGATTTGGAAATTCCCCTTGTTGAAACGCTGGCGGAAATGGAATACAACGGCGTTGCGATCGAGCCGAGCCGATTTCGCGAGGC
The DNA here is from genome assembly GCA_045599865.1 of Thermoguttaceae bacterium. GTDB lineage: Bacteria > Planctomycetota > Planctomycetia > Pirellulales > Thermoguttaceae > RUG369. The sequence goes on along the minus strand of JAZRWW010000327.1, from coordinate 16,065 downwards.
GTCCGCCGAATTTCTTTCAAAACAAGAAACGCTGGAACGGGAAATTCGAGAATTAATCGGCGACGTAGATTCCGACCCGACCTTTGCGCAAAAGATAAATTTAAATTCTCCTAAACAGTTGCAACGACTATTGTTCGACGATCTTGGCTTGCCTGTGATACGTAAGACGAAAACAGGACCGAGCGTCGACGCCGAAGTGCTTGAAGAGTTGGCGTCCGAACATCCGATCCCCGAAAAAATAGTCGAATTACGCAAACTCATTAAACTAAGGGGAACATATCTGGAGCCTTTGCCCGAACAGACGCTGAAGGCGTCGGGTAGAGATAAGGTCGATCGCGTTTGCGCAACCTTTAATCAGACGGCAACCGCGACGGGACGTTTGAGTTCCAGCGATCCGAATCTACAAAACATACCCGCGCGCTCGGAAAGCGGCAAATTAATTCGCGCCGGGTTTGTTCCGGATCGTTCTCAAGGGTTCGACGCGTTTCTCTCTTGCGATTATAGTCAGATTGAGTTGCGAATTCTCGCTCATTTTTCCGGCGACGGCGAGTTAATACGCGCTTTTGAGGAGGACGCCGATATTCATGCGCGCGTAGCAAGTCGAATATTTGACGTCAAGTCCGAAGACGTTACTTCAGATATGCGTCGTAAAGCAAAAGCGGTCAATTTTGGGTTAATATACGGGCAAACCGCTTTTGGGCTTTCCAAAGCGTTAAAGATTACGCCAAGCGACGCGTCTTCTTATATAGACGCGTTTTTTGCAACATATCCCGGCGTGTCGACGTTCTTTGATCGAGTACTTGAAGACTGCGCGCAAAAGGGTTACGTTCAGACGCTTCTTGGACGTCGTCGAGCCCTTGCCGGGGTTAGGGGCGCGCGAGGGCGCAAGACGCTCAATTTTCCCGAGCGCGCGGCGATTAACGCCGTTGTTCAAGGTTCGGCGGCCGATATAATGAAATTGGCGATGATTGCCGTTTGGGGACGATTGAAGCGCGAGGGATGGCTGGTTTCGCATTGGAGCTTATTAGGAGACGACTCCGAAGAAAACAGACTTGTTGCAACGCAGGATTCGAATTTCGAAGACTATGAAAAGAATCCGCTCTTCGCCGCGACAATTTACCGCGAGACGGTCTCGCCGCAACGTCAACCTGCGATTAAACAGATCGTTGCGACCGATTCGACGCAAGAACGCGCTCGTCTGTTGTTACAAATACACGACGAACTTTTATTTGAGACGCGTCGAGAGGACGTCGACGAATTAACGAAAATTGTCGTCGAGGAAATGACGCTCGGGGCTCCTTTGAGCGTGCCGTTGAAGATCGACGCCGAGGTCGGCGCCAACTGGGGCGAATTATAGAACGAACATAATATTGGGCGCGTAGAGTCGCGACTTGATTTTACTTTTATTGAGGAGGTTTGTTGTGAAACGTTTGTTATTGTCTTTAGCGACGACATTGGCGATATTGTCGGCTTCTCCCGCCGCTTTTGCAAAGATCGATCTTTGGCAAGTTCCTGCGGGCGAGCCGACAAGTCAATTCTGGTCGGTCGAAGTCAATGGAGAATCTGTCGGCGCGTTGACTGCGCGCACGGCGGATCCGCCCTTTGAAAAATATGATTACGGCGGGGAATACGCCTTTCTTTCCGTCGACGCCGACGAGCCGATTAATTTGAAAATCGAAGAAAAAACGGGCGCGTCTTTGGAGAACTTGATTATTCGTCCGAAATCGTTGGGACTTAAGCCGATAATGAACGACGACGGAACTTTTAACGTCGTCGTCGACAAGCCGTGTCAATTTTCCGTTGAGTATAACGGTCGACTCCATCCGTTGCTTGTTTTTGTCAATCCGCTCGAAAAGGACGGTCCGAACGCCGACGACCCTAACGTCGTTTATTTTGCTCCGGGCGTCCACGAACCGAAAGATAATCGTATCGACCTGACCGACGATCAAACGCTCTATCTCGCGCCGGGCGCGATCGTAAAATGCGGCGTCAACATTCGTGGGAAGAACGTGAAAATACGCGGTCGCGGCGTTATTGATTCCACGCCTTGGAAATGGACGCAAGGACCGACTGGACATACCGTCAATATTGTCGACTCGCAAAACGTGTCGATCGACGGCGTTATTATTCGCGGTTCTTCTCGTTGGACTGTTGTTCCATATAACAGCGAAGACGTGTCGATCAACAATATTAAACTTTGCGGCGGTCGAGTTCAAAACGACGACGGGATCAATCCGTGTAATTCGCGTCGCGTTCACGTTTCGAATTGTTTTCTTCGAACGGACGACGACTGTATGGCGCTCAAAGGACTGGACGTCGACTGTGGGAATTGCGAAGACGTAACGGCGGAAAATTGCGTTTTCTGGTGCGATCGCGCAAGAATCGTGTTAATGGGGCACGAGAGTCGCGCGCCTTATATGCGTCGCGTCGTGTTCAGAAATATTGACGTGATTCACTCGCAAACGCGTAATTTTCTGCTCGAACCGGGCGAGAGAATGCGAATGGAAGACGTTCTTTTTGAGAATATCCGTTTTGAAACCGGCGTTGAAAACGCGCTTTCGCCCGAGGCGTTGGAAAAAATGAAACAAATCGACACGAGCGCGTTGCGTTTTGACGTCGACGTCGCCAATAAAGACAACTGGCTTTTCGTCGGTCGACCGACCGTCAATAGGTATATGAAAACGCAAGAGTTCGGATATATTAAAAACGTTACGATTCGCAACGCGAGCGTCGACGGACCGGCTTCTTATTGCGGTATTCTTTTCTCGGGCGCCGACGCCGAACACCGAACCGAAGGCTTGACGATCGACAATTTTGTTCTCTTTGGCGAGAAACAGGACGCTGAATCGCCTCTGATTCATATTGGCGATTTTATCGACGACGTGGAAATCAAATAAAAGACTTACGACTTGTTTTTAGAAACGTTTTCGGCTAAAATAAAAATTAGGTTACTGGTCGCATAACGCATATACGATTAAGCGCGAGTGGAGGGAAGGAAATGAAATCGACAAAACGCGTTCGACGTTCAATATATGACCGTATTTCAAATTCTTCCTCTCCGTCGAGCGACGGAACGACGAATCTTTCGTCGTTTCGTCGTAAACTAATCGATTTGAATCTTCAATTTCCGGCAATTATTCGATTGGCTTTCGCGCTTTTTTTGTTTTTGTTTTGGAGGTTTCGTTTCGGCGATTTTCTCTATATGGCGCAAGAATACGACCTTTTCTTATGGAATTACGCTTTTTTTGCCGATGCGTCGCTTAGAATTGCCGGACTTTCGCGTTATTTGTCTTCTTTTTTTATTCAATTTTTCTATTTTCCGACTCTTGGGGCGACTATACTTGTCGGCTTCTTGATTTATATTCAGTATGCGACGGAAAAACTGTTTAGGTTAAGGGGGTGGACTAGCGTTTTTTCGTATTTGCCCGCTTGCTTATTGACGATTCAAATCACTAACGCGCGTTATTTGTTCTTTGAGAATCGAGACGTCGCGTATTTGTTTAGTTTCACTTTTAACTTGGCTTTCGCGTTGTTATTCGCGTCGCTTTTTAATGCGATGCGTTCTCCCAAATTACGCGCGGCTTTTTTGACGATCACGACGTTCTTAACGTATCCCGTTTTTGGTTTCTTTACGTTGTTTGGCGCCGTTCTTTGCGTGATAATCGAAACGACTTTGCCCGTTGAGAATCACAACGACGCGAGTATTGGTCAAGTTTCCGCTTCAAAAGATTCAAAAGCGCGCCGAAGGGAACGTTGCGAGCTTCTGGTTTTGTTCGTACTTGCGGTTCCGGCGTTCTTTTATTTTCTGATTTACGCCGATACGACTCCAAGTTTGCAATACGCATATGTCGCCGGCGTCTCGGAAGAATCGATCGTTTCGGCGGAAGTCGAGCCTTATACTAACGTTATATATCAATTTTATATCAAGGATTTTTATCTTATTCTTTGCGCGCTTTATTATGCGATCGCCATATGCGTCGCTTTTATTTTTCGTAAACCAGACGTTGTTTCCGACGTTCCGAAAAACGTGTCTAAATATCAGGCGATTTCTTACGTCCTTATGGGCGTTTTGACGTCGATCTTCTGTGTTGCGACGTTTCGGTGTTCTTTTATTACGGAGGAATATCGCGCGTTACTGAAAACGGCGCGCGCTCTTGATCGACAAGATTGGAACAGAATGATTGAGTGCGAGGCGCGTGTTCCGATTCCTAACGAAGCCTCTATTACCGCGCGGTATCTTGCGCTCACTCGTTCCGGCCGTATTGCCGAGGAACTCTTTACGCGTCCGACGACGCCGGCGTTGAAACCGGAATTGAGTTCCGTACCCGCCTTTTTTGTTATGGGCGATCGTATTCTTTTCGAGTACGGTTTGTTCAATCTTGCAGAACGAACGGCGTCAAACAATCTCGTTCCGAAGCAAGATCGTTCGTTCTGGAGTTCTAAAACGTTGGCGTTATGCGCGATCGCCAACGATCAACGCGCTTTGGCGTTGCGCGTCCTTTGGGGGTTAAAAGACGCGCTTTTTCATCGGCGTTGGGCGTTGGAATTAATCGATTACGTCCTTGCGAAAGATTCTACCGCGTCCGTTTATGATCGCTTTGTTACGACAAGCGGGACGTCGAAAGAACGTATCGGCGAGATTGACGCGCGCTTTCAAGAAACTAAACGCCAAGAACCTTTTGACGACGGGTTTAGTCCGACGTACAGCGTGGACAATATGCGTTTTTCTTTGATCAACGAGGAGGACGTCTCGCGTAGAGATTTGGACGATTTTGAGGCGCGACTTGTCGTATTTCTAGTAATGCGCGAGTATTCTCGATTTGCGACCTTTTTTGATAAATATATCGCCGTAAAGGGAAAAGAACGACTCCCTAGATATTTTCAAGAAGCGGCGTTGTTGCGAGAAAAATACCCGGCGCTTTTTGGAGAAGAGAGTTGGAAGACGCCGGAGGGCGTTGTCATTGATCCCGAAATTCGCGCGCGATTTGACGAATTTATTCGTCTTTTCCTTTTAACAAAGACTGATCAAAGCGCTAAGGAAAAGATCAAAAGAGAATTTGCGGATACGTTTTGGCGTTCGACTATGCTTTAAACGACGATCAGTTCGTAAGCGTCTTCGCAACGCGAATCGAACTTACGCGTAAGGAGTATAAAACCGGCGGAGTCGACTAATTTGTCGACTCCGCCGTTTCGTTTATGGGAATTTTCGTATTTTACGTTTGATTACTCGTTAGCCTTTCCTTCGACGTCAAACGTAACTTCGCCGCCCTCGGCGGGAACGGTCGCGGTCAAAGGCGTTTTGTCGTAGTCTTCCCAAGACGCAGGGACGGAACGCGGAATTTCGTTGCATTTCTCGAGCCATTCGTTCAGGTATTGATCCTTTTCTTCTTTGGACATTTTCGACTGCTCTTCGGGCGTTTTCCAGTGTTCGGCAAGGCGTTCTTTGACGCATTGAACGCGATATTCGCCCGCCGGAGCGCCTTTAGCCGTGTAGTTTTGCAACGACGTCGTAATTTCCGCGACGCCGTTTGCGTCGGTAATACCCGACACGGCGCCTTTCCGATCGTGAAGGAACAAGACGCGCGCGCCTTCGATGGGAGTCGACCCGTCGACGACCTTGACTTTGAACGGAACCGTCTTAGGCATATCGGCTGGCGCTTTGGGACCGCAACCGACGACGGCGCTCAACAAAGTCGCGCTGATCGTCAAACACAAGAATTGACGTAAATTCATAACTTTATCCTCTAAATTTTTTTTAGCGCAATAGAATTCGACGAGATACTTTTGTAGATCGATTTTATGCGTGGAACGTCGCTTTCTAATAAAAACGCCGCGCAAGAACGACTCGCGCGACGCTTAATCGATTTACAAAACTGCTTTAAAACTCAGTTCGTCGTGGTTTCGCCGCCGTCGATGGAACCTAAAGCGCCCCAGACGCCGTAAGGACTCTTGCCCGTCGGCTCCTTCGACCAGTAGGTCGCGTCGTTCAGATTCGAACCGCAGTCGATCGTTTCGGAATAGAACGCGACGGAACCGTCCGCTTTCAAACCGTTGACGCCGCCCGAATGATACGAAGAAGCGCTTAGATAAGAGGCGCCCCAAGTGTTATGCGCGTCGCCGGTACAAGACGGAGAGTTTGGAGGAAGAACCGTGTTGACGCCCATTGCACAGGGACGACCGTCGGAATGGATAAATCCGCGCGAATCGCCTTGAAGACTCGTGGTGTTGTAAACCTTAGGATTGGAGGCGTCTTTGAAAGCAAGACAGCTGTTGGGAGAGCCGCCGCCATAAACGACCGTACCGCCCTTGATACGATTGCAGGACGCCGCGTCTGCGCCGGTGCAGGCTTCGATAATCGCAAGCGTGTTGGAAGTTCCGTCGATAAGAGACGACATTTTGTTGCACGAAACGCCGCCAAGGTCGAGACGACCTAATCCGCCCTTAAAGAATCCGCGCCTATTGACGCCCACTTCCGTACACAGTTGAACCGAGTCGCCGACGGACATCATATAGTTGCTCGCTTGCGCCTTATTCATATAAGACGGCGAAGTCGCGTTGGAGTCCGAAGGACAGGCTAGCATCGTAATAGGAGCTTGAAGTTCCGCCACCGTGCAGTTCCAAGCCTTGTTCCACCCGTTGTACTGGTGCGCCAAGTCGCCTTCCGCCATAATGAGATCGAGTCTTGCCGTCTGTTCAAAGTAGGGATACATTGCGACATAGCCGCTGACGCACCCCCAAGCCGCCCAACATTCCGGCTGCGACGGAGAAGTACGCATCGGAGGGAACGTCCCGTTCGTGTCGTGATAATTTTGCAACGCCAATCCGATTTGCTTCAGATTGTTTGTGCATTGCATACGACGCGCGGCTTCGCGAGCCGCCTGAACGGCGGGAAGAAGAAGTCCGATTAAGATGCCAATAATCGCGATAACGACAAGAAGTTCGACAAGGGTAAAACCGTTATTACCCCCCCCCCCGTTGTATTTGGAATATTTGCTCATTTTGATCTCCTATAAAACAAGCACGTTCTAACAACAGGCGCGTTTTGTCTGAAAAGCGCCCGATAGTATGAGAAGCATAGGATATTGTAAGTCGTCGTTCAATTTTCGACAAGGGGTCTGAAGGCGTTCTTTACGTAAAAGCTCCTTTTTATTGGGGAAATCATAGCGTTTTCTGTTTATCGCTTATATGCTTTCTACTTTCCCATTTTCAAGACGTTTGATTTCTCTAAGTACGCGATTTTTACGCAAATACTGACGAATATATTTAACGTTTTACGTTTTTTGATAAAAAAACATAGAAACGCGCGATGCTAAAGCAATTTCAAGAAATCTTCGTAGCTTTGACAAAAGTCCATTTTTTCAGAAATTTCGTTTAGCTCGTCGTAATCAGTTTTGCACTTTAAAACGTCGTTTGCCTCGTCTATATCGACGTTCCACCAACGAGCCAACCTGCGCGCGATATAGGCGCGTTTATTGTCCGACAGCGCGTTGAATCTTGCCTCTTGTTGAGCTTCGATAACGGCGTCGCGTTCCCTGTCGCGTTTTGCGTCTCTTTCGGCGTCCCTTTGCGCGTCTCTTCTTACGTCCCTTTGCGCGTCTCTTCTTACGTCCCTTTCCGCATCTCTTTGTTCGTTTCTTAGGTATTCCAAGTATCTTCTGTCGAGATCGGCGCGCCATTGCGCCTCATAAACGAGTTGAGCTTCTCTATTGCCGAAGAAGATTTTTGCGGCTTTCAGAGCTTCTTCGATATCGGGCGAATATTGCGCAACTTGTTCCATTTCTTTCACGCTCGTCTTTGAAGGAAAGTTTAGTAATTTTACCCAGTCGACCATTTTTCCGCTTCGGAATCCTTCTTCCCAATTTGAAAAAACAGGACAGACGTTGACGAAGTACAACTTCAAATAATCGGAGTAGGGTTCCTTGGGGTAGAATCTCCATTGCAAGTCTACGACGTCGGCTAGTATGTCGGGCTTCGCCTTATGGATGGGGAAGGTTTCCAATACGACGCCGATAGCGCGATGCAATCGACGATAGTCTTCTCCTTCTTTAATTTGCTCGGAAAAGACTCGACTCCAATAATAAAGAACGCGCTCTCTAAACAGGGGCTGATTTGTCGTTTGCACTTCGACGTCGTACAGATCGCCTTTTTCGTCGACTGCTTTAATATCCAAGATCGCCGTTTTGTCGAACGCGTTCCTTTTCGATTCGTTTGGATTCAAGATTTCGAGCGCGGTAATTGGGGCGTCTCCCGCGTTTGTTCTTACGGCGTTGACGAGCCCGTCCAGTCTTTTGACGCCGCCGGGACTCGTAAAGAACCCCTGAAACGCAAAATTGTCGAGCAACGACAAATTATGTTTGATCGCGAATTCAACGCCTTGATTTGCGTCAATTTGGTTGATTTTGTCGTCCATTTCGTCCGCCCGACAATTAAACGTTTGACGTTGCGAATTATTTATTAACGCAAATCTGTAAAATTCTCAAAGCCGTTCCGGCGCTTTTGGGGTCTTTTTCAGCTGAAACGCGGATTGTCGCTTTGTGTTTGCCGGATTTTAGCGCGTCGGCGATCATAATCGCACGAGGATAATGCAAACCTCCGCTGTAAGCGTGAAACGCGTTTACTTTTCCGACGTCTACGCCGTCGATTTGACTTTCGACAATTCCAGCATCCGGTCCTGCAAGAACGTACAAGCCCAACGCGTTGCCTTCAAATTCGAAACTAATTTCCGCGCCCGGTTTTTCCGCGCACAGGAACGGCTTGTCGGCGAAATTTTGACGGAATCCTCCCGGTATTTTCGACCAATCTGGAACATAGAGTCGGAATCCTCCTTTTGAAGGCGACGTTTCGTCGAGAATCGAACCTATGTTAGTTTCAACGGCGGCAAAACCTCTGAAATAGGCGTTGGCATAGGAATACTTGTCGATCGGATCGGGCATAGGATGCGCGACGTATTCTTTTGCCGTTGGCGCTTCCCACCCTTGGTCGAGTAGCGCCGCGATCATATCGGCGCAAATTCGATTGCCGCGCGGAGCGGGATGAACGCCTCCAAATTCTTGCCAAGTGATCTTTTTTGAATCGATTTCTTCTTGAATCTCTTTTGCCAAATCGATCGTCGAAATTTCATAACGCTCGGCGACTTGACGATGCGCGTTAATACTGGTAGCTACGCCGCCCGCGCGATACTGAGCCATTAAATCCTCGTTGACGAAAAACGTCATAACGATATCGACGCGAGGATAAGCGGTTCGAATATGTCTGACGACGCCTTCCATACCTCGAATCGAATGTTCTAAGTCAAACATACCGTCTTGGTTGTCGTTGACTGCGAATTCAACAAAAAAGAGATCGATCGGCTTGTTTTTTATTACGTCGGTTTGCAATCGGAAAGCGCCGACGTCGGAACAAGTGGAAGAAATGCCTGCGGCGATGAAATCAAATTCCGTTTTTGGGAATTTTTTTCTCAGATACTCGCAAACCATTGGACGATAACCGTCCATTTCGGTAATCGAACCGCCCAAAAAAGCGACGCGTCCCTTGCCAGTCGTCTCGAAAACTCGCTTGGAATTTGCGTAAGAACCGCGAAACGTTACGTTTTTAGGCAACGGATCCGATTCGGAACCCAAGGTAAGGATCGGAGAGCAGGCGCCGCACAAAGTTGCAAACGCCGCGACGTTTAAAAAATCTCTTCTTAACATAGCTCGTTTATTTTTATAAAACATTGTAAATAAAGACTAAAGACGTTGAAGCGGAAGTATGGCGCGCTAACGGTCTCTATAGCTTTTTCTTCGTATGCCTTCTGATCGACGAATTATTGGACGTCGGCGTTCAGGGACGACGTTGCGTTCTCGCAACCTTCCGTTCCGTTCTTCACGAGAATATTCGTCCCAATCGTCGTCTTCGTCGTCCCTTTCGTAATATCCTTCGTCGTCAAGTTCGTTACGAGGCGATAGAAAAGAGAAGACGTGAAAAAACGCGACTGCTAGCCCTGCGACAACTATGGAGGAAACAATACCGGCTGGACCTAACGGATCGAATCGATCTAGTTGGAAAAACGAACGAGTCAAGAAAGGTCCTAGACAAGTCCCTATAAATCCTAGGACGAGCGTAAGCCACGGACTGCGAAGCGCGCGAGAACGTAAGGGAACGCGCGCAATAACGCCGATCCATATTGCAAACCCGGACCAAAGGAACAGGGTCGTTTCAAGATCGCGCAACGGAGGCGCAAATTCCCAAGTTAAAAATTGTTCCATCAGAATCCTCCTTCGACTCGATTCAACGGAATACGCCGTTTGACTACAAGTATAGTCGAGAGAGGAACGCTTGAAAAGAGTTTGAGATAAATTTCCTAGAAAAAAGACGGTTTTAAGCGGCGTTTAGAGCAACCGATCAAAACCGTCTTTACATATTTTGTCAACAACTAGCTAGCGTGTGCGAACGTCTTTTTTAATTAATACGCTCCGTTTGCGGCGGCGGCTTTTTCAGCGTTGATCTTGTTCATTTGATCAACTTCTTGTTGGTATTGGAACTCGTTCCCCGAAGGGTGATATTGAATGTCGTCGTCCAAATAGTAAGGACTCGGCAACGTTTGACCGTTACGAGTTACCTGACAACCGACAAACGGCGCGATCATAAACGCCGCCAACGCCAAAACGCATAGCGCAAAGCGTCCTTTAGTTTCCAGCGATTTCATTTCAAATCCTTTGTTTCATGAAAACTTTGAGACGCTTTCGTTGAACGCTCGTCCGATTCGGAACGTCTTTGTCATACCGACCTCGCAAGTCGGCAGACTTCGTTCGACAAAACGAACGACAATTAAACGAAACTACCCGATCGGGCGAGACGTCTCTATTGTCTCCGATACTCGACCAACGCCATTCCTTTAACGCCAGTCGTATGGCGTCGCTTTTTAACGACGCCTTTGTCTTTCATTATCTATCGGAAAGTATAACGCCGCCTCTTCAATAAAATCGAAATAAAAGGACGCTCTTACCAAGAAAATACTTTTCAAGGCGCGACGTTAATTTCTATGACGTCGCAATCGTGGATTTCGTAATCTCCCTTGACGACGGTGCCGTCGTGAACCGCTTCGCCCCACACGCGAGCAAACTTGAAACGAGACGCGTATTCTTTATGAATTTGATCGCACAAATCGAAAACGCAACTTCCTTTTTTTAGCGTGAACGGCTTGTCTCTGTCGGGTTCCTTTTTAGTCGGTTGCTTGGTGTAGACGCGCAAAACGTTCATAGCTTCGTAAATAGCGTTTCGTAAGTCTTCCGTTCCAGTTCCGTCGACGGCAGAAATTTGAAATTCACGGAACGGCGCTGGACAAAACTCGTGAAAAAGTTCCAGACGATCGGCAAAGTCTGGTAAATCGCATTTGTTGGCTACGAGAAAAGTTTTCGTATAAGAGAGTCCGACGTCGTCTTCGTCTAGCCCAGACTCCGCTGCAAGACGCGTTTTTGAATCCTTAAAACGATCCAATACGTCTTGGCATTGTTGAACGCCGTCGTCGTCGCCAAGATCGACCATTAACAATACGAGGTCGGCGCCGCGAATATATCCGAACAAATAGTTTTCGAAGAAGTCGGGCGTAATCGGCGGCGTGTCGATTAGTTGGACAAAGACGTCGTTCCAAGCCATCATACCCGGAAGCGCCGTTTGCGTGGTGAAAGGATAAGGCGCGACTTCCGGCTTTGCTTTGGTAAAAAAGGAAAGAAGCTGGCTCTTGCCCGAGTTAGGACCGCCGATAATTACTACCGTACCCGCGCCTTGACGAGGTATTTTGACGGATTTGCCGACTTTTTTGCTGGAACTTCGCGACGCTTCGATTTCCTTTTTGACGTCGGAAATCTTAGTTTTGAGCATAACTTGCATTTTTTCGCTCGCCTTGTGCTTGGGAATTTCGGCGAACATAACTTGCAACCATTTCAGCTCTTCTTCGGGCGTTTGCGCGCGGCGATATTCTTCTTCTGCACGTAAATATTGCGGCGTTAAATTAGCGGCCATTGTCGACTATCTTTCTTTTTTGATTTGATATGCGAGTCTATTTTTTTCAATGAGACGCCGACGCCTAGGCGCGACGTTTTCAAACGACGCGTTATTCTCTGAATAATGGAGAAAAGGACGCGCCGTCCTCAAAATTTGTCTATTGCATAGGTAAGTTAAAAGGAACGTTTTTTCCTTGGAAACCTACGCTAACGTTTGATTATACTCGCGAACTATCAAAAAATAATTTGCTTGTTACTTGACGTCTTCGAGTTTGACCCAACAACGCTCGCGCGCGGAACGTCGAATTGCTTCGATCGTTCTTTCGACGTCGTATGCGTCGCGGAAAGTCGCGACGGGAGCGACTGGTTTTTCGCCGGAGATAGCCAACATATTCTCGTAACATACGTTGACAAGAAAATCGCGATAACCTTTCATATGACCGCTCATATTGGCGTAAGCAAATTCGCCGCGATCGCATAAAACTCGAGTCCACCCGCGTTCGGGTATGTTTGCGTCGTAGACTTCGAGATAATTTACGTCGTCGTAGTTCCAACGAACGGCGCCGCTTTCGAAGAAGAACTCGTACCCGTGCGTGTTTTCCGTTCCCCAAGCGTTGCGCGTGCATTCGAGAGAACCGATTCCGCCGTTGGGCAGGTTAAAGACGACGCGCGTTCCGTCGTCGACGTCGATTTTGCGCAATTCGCGCGTCGATTTGCCGTTTGCGTCGGTCGTGTTGAAATAACGTTCTTTGACGTGCGTAACCTGCGCTGCCGAGACTTCAGACGGACGCATGCCGGTCACGAAATAGAGCATGTCGATCGCGTGCGAGCCAATGTCGCACAACGTTCCTCCGCCCGCTTTTGAATCAAAACGCCAACTTCCGCCGACGTTCGGTCCGCCCCAATGTTGGTTGTAATAACAACGCGCTTCCAACAACTTGCCAAACCGTTCGCTTTGAGCGATCTGGCGCGCGTATATGTTTGCGGGCGCGCGACGATAAATAAAATTGACGGAGTTGAGCAAGCCGGGACGCGCTTCCGCCGCTTCGACCATTTCGCGCGCTTCGTCGACCGACACGGCGAGCGGTTTCTCGCAAAAGACGTGCTTTTTCGCATCGAACGCCGCTAATACGGCGCCGTAGTGCAAAGCGTTGGGCAGACAGACGTCGATATATTCCGTTTGAGGATTTTTAATCGCTTCCATCATATCGGTAGTAACGTCCCAGCCCATTGCACGCGCCGAGTCGACTTCGTGAGGCAAAACGAACGCTTGATATGGAACAGGTTTGATCGGACAATTTCGAAAATATTCCGTTACGCTTTTATATGCCAACGCGCGAGCGCGTCCCATCGAACCAAACCCTAAAATTGTTACAGGAAGCGTTTTCATTGAACGACCTTTTAAAATAAGCGTTGTTTATCTACGCGTCGACAAACGACGAAACGTTTTCTTTATTATAACCGACGACTGAATAAAATGAAATTTTTTCTCAAAATATTTTGAAAAATAGCGCGAACGGCAATATTTCAAGGGTCTGGACGTTTTTACGCCGTATTGTAAAATTAAAAGTTTAACGCGCGCAAGACGTTTGGACTTTTTGCGCTTGATTGTTCCGTACAAATTTTCGTTGAAGGCAAAAAAATGACAAAGCGCCTTTCGACTGGAATACCCGGTCTCGACAAACATTTAGGCGGCGGTTTGATTCCCGGAACGACGACGGCGGTCGTTGGAAGTTCCGGAGTCGGTAAAACTCAATTCGCGTTGCAATTTCTCAACGCGGGTCTGGACGCCGACGAAGGAAGACGAGGCGTCGTTCTCGATTTAACCGCGCGCGGAGATTCGCAAAATCACGTCGAGTACGCTAAATCGCTCTTTAATTGGGAGCCTACGGGGCAAGACCCGGCGAAAGTTTTTGATCCGCAGGAATTTTTTGCAAAGCTCGCCTCGAACGAGCGATATTCCTCCGACTATTTTCAAGCGTTTCCTTATTCGGGTCGACGCGTTACGAAACGCGATCTTGACGAAGACGAATGGCGCGATTGGAAATGCGATTTGACGCGACGCCTCGACGCGACGATCGCGTTTCTTTATACGAATTTTGCGCAGGGCGCTCGGCGTCTCGTTGTAGACGGTATTGAGCCGGTCGATCGTCAGGGCGAGTCGATCCAGTTTGAATTGCTGGAATACGTCGATCGGCAAATCGTCAAAAAAGATTCCGCTTGGGTCGCGCGAGATTTGTTCCGACAAGATTTCCGTAAATATCAAGAGCAAATCGAAGCGAATTCTTATTCTTCTTCCGACGTCGGAACGATTCTTTCCTACACGTCGCGCGAGACGTCGCTTGAAGCGTTAATTGAGAAGCCGCTTGAAGAAGGCGATTACTTTGCGCAGGCTAACACGGTTGTTTACCTTGGTAAAATTCGCGACGGACTCAGATTCCGACGCGCCCTGTATATTTTCAAACATCGAGGCAGCGTTTGTTCCGACGATATTATTCCTTACGAAATAGACGACGCCGGTATTCATATCGTCGAATAACGTTTTCCTAACAAACTCTAATTTAACGACGCAATGACGACAGAACAATCCGTAAATTCACACGAGTCTAATACGACCGATAAAGCGACTGAAAAATCTGTCGCGGAGTCTGGTATTGTCAAAATCACAAGCGGAGGAAGCGCCGACAAATTTTGGAATCCTCGCTTTTGGGACGGTATGACGATTTCCGCTTGGTTCAAATTGTTGAAAGCGGCGCGGTGGCGCATTGCTCCTTCAAGATTGCCGATGGCGTTGATTATTTCTTTGTTGTCCGTCAACAATTCTTTTTTTGCCGCTTTGCAACGTTTGTTTTACGGTAAGAAAATCCGTCAAACGGAACTTGTCGGCGCGCCGATTTTTATTATTGGACATTGGCGAAGCGGAACGACTCTACTGCACGAATATATGATGCAGGACGAGCAGTTTGCTTGCTCCGACACTTACGAATGTTTCGCGCCCTCGCATTTTCTTATCTCGGGACCAATTTTTCGACCTTGGGTTAAGTATCTGATGCCGAAAAAACGTCCGATGGACAATATGGCGGCCGGGCTAGAACGACCGCAAGAGGACGAATTCGCAATTTGCGCGCTGGGCGCAGATTCTCACTATCGTGAAATCGCTTTTCCCAATATTGAGCGATTCGGCGAGGACTATCTTACGTTGCGCGACGCGTCCGAAGCCGGACGCAAACGTTGGCTTGACGCGTTTGAATATTTTCTTAAGGCGCTGACCGTCGCATATCGTAAGACCCTCGTTCTCAAGTCGCCGCCTCATACGGCGCGCGTTCGCACGATCCTAGAACGATTTCCGAACGCAAAGTTTGTTCATATTTCGCGCGATCCGTACACGCTCTTTCCCTCGACCGTCAATCTTTTTATGAAGTTGTCGACGACTCACGGTCTGCAAGTTCCAAAAGGCGGCGCCGAGTTAGAAGAAAGAGTTCTGCGTAAATTCGAAAAAATGTACGACGCGTTTTTCGACGATTTGCCTCTTATTCCCAAAGGCGCGCTTTGCGAGGTTTCTTACGACGACTTGGTTGCTTCGCCCGTTGAAACGCTTGAAAAAATTTATCGCGATTTAGGCTTAGGAGACTTTGAAACGAAACGTGAAAACGTCGCTAAATTTGCGGAAACGCAGAAGCGATATAAGAAAAACAAGTTCGAGTTGACGCCTGAAATGAAAGAGACTATTTACAAGCGTTGGAAGAAATATTTTGATCGTTATGTAAAATAGCGCTTCTTCTGACTTTTTAGCCGGATTCAGTCGGAATTTTTCCAGACGCCTTTGCTTAAAATAAAACCGCCGTGCGACGAACCCGTCGCGCGGCGGTTTTTTGCAACTAGGCGTGTTTTTGCAACTAAACGACTAACGAGGAACCGATATTATTTGAAATCCTCAAGTTTGACCCAAGTACGTTCTTTCCAAGAGGTACGAACCGCTTCGATCGTGCGCTCGACGTCGTAGGCGTCGCGGAACGAAGCGATCGGCGCGACTTCCGGCTCGCCCGCGATCTTGAGCATATTTTCGTAGCACGCGTTAACC
>JAZRWW010000326.1:0-6810 GCA_045599865.1 Thermoguttaceae bacterium | reverse complement strand
TTTAACGCAACGTATTCGTCCTCTTCTTTGCAAGGAACGGTAAAAAGCAAATCGGCGATATGTTTGACGCCGCGTTCGTCGTAAAAATCTGTCGAAAGAAATTTAATTTTACTCGGATCGCTCAAATCGAGCGATTCGAGTATCTTTTGGGGCAAATATTCGCCTAAAAAACCGGCATGAAGCGCCGGGTCTTTTAACATAAAATGAAAATAAGAGTCGTGAACGGACGCGCCCAACTTGAGCGCTCTTTCCACCGCCGCCAGTTGTTCGCGTTTTTTCTCGTCGACGGCGAGTCCCGCGTATGAATCGACGCTCGATTCGGGATTTGACCGCTCTTGCTTTTCTTTACGTCGTGTTTTTTTCGCGCTCATAATTTTGAACCGTTAGTTGAACAAAATGCTTCGGCGGCGACAAAACGCCGACTTAATTGTAATTTCAATTCAAGCGCGAATCAAGCGTTTTCTCAAAATTTCGTAAATATTTTAGCCGTTTGAAGAGAAACGTCCGCCGCAAAAAGCGGCGCGCTTTTGTCGATTTTTCTTCTTTTCCTCAAAAGGTTGAAATTTTACCAAAAAACTAAAAAATCAGAGTAAAAAAGGGACGTCAGGCAAAACAAACGCAAAAAAAAACGAAACAAACGCAAAAAACGCTTGCTTCGTTCGCTGAAAGGGGAAATGAGCGATATTGGACTCGAACCAATGACCTCCAGCTTGTCGAGCTGGCGTTCTAACCAAACTGAACTAATCGCTCAAATAAACAAATATCAAAATGAGCGATATTGGACTCGAACCAATGACCTCCAGCTTGTCGAGCTGGCGTTCTAACCAAACTGAACTAATCGCTCAAAAAAACAAATATCAAAGTGAGCGATATTGGACTCGAACCAATGACCTCCAGCTTGTCGAGCTGGCGTTCTAACCAAACTGAACTAATCGCTCAAATCGAAGACGACTTAACGCCGCCGCCTCAATTATGGGGTCTAGTATCCCACAAAAGACAAAAACGTCAAGGGGCGTGTTTCTTTTTTCTTACGAATCTTGCGCGGCGCCGCTAATTTCGGCTATTTCAAAATCGTAATCGTCGGCGGAAAGCGCGCCTAAAAGCCGCCGATCGTTCGAAATCTTAGAGTCGTCGCGCGCTGGCGCTCGTCCCGAACAACTCGTCTAATTTCCGCTCGAGCGTTCCGTTTTTAACGAACGGCGCGGCGTCGCACTTGCGGAAATTATGCTTGAATTTGTCTTGGTTTTCGTCGAATCCCAAAATAAAATTCAACGCGATGCGGTAAATTATTTCCGTCGGCGCAAGACCGTAAACTTGCTTTTCGAAGATATGGCGCAGACGCGCTTCAGACTCCGGGAAAAGCGCCTTCTGGTTCGGACTGTTGTATAATCGCTTGACGATTTCCGCGACGTACAGCCCCGACTTCATATAAAGATCGGCGAACGTCGCGTTCGGATCGTCGAAACAGCCCGGATTTTCCGCTTCGAGCAAGTCGACCGTTTGTTTGACGACCCGTTTCGGCGTGTAGATTTGATTGTTCCTTTGCGGCGGAATATAATCGAAAATATTCTTCTCGCGCGATTCGTCGAAATAGTCGGCAAGTCGCGCGCGCAACGCCAGAAATTCTTGGACGGAATCGTTGAAAACAACCTCGTCGAACAGCCCGCCGCGAAAAATTTTTTCTTCGCCCGACGCGGCGTCGCGAAAAGTTCCCCCGTCCCGTAAAAGGCGGAATTCGTCGAGCGTAACGTTCGTTATTTCCTTAAAAACGTCGTCGGGTACGATCCGGTCAAAAGTCGCCAACGTAACGCTTGCGTCTCCGTAAGCCATAAGGAACGAAGGAATCGAACGCGCGAAACCGCGCAAATGATCCCGAATCGCGTTTTCGATCGGCTCCTTTTCGCGCTCTTGAATCGCCGTTTCTATCGTGCGAACGACCTCTTGTTCCAGTTCGGGCAAAGTTTCTTGCAACCGTTGCGCGACGCGCTCTTTAAATTTGTCCCGCGCTTCTTGCGCGCGCGATTTGAATTCGCGCTCGACCTCTTCCGTCGTCTTGCCGATTTCGTCGAGATTCTTCAGCGCCTCTTGCAATTCGACTTCAATTTCGGATTCTTCGATCCGTAAGGCGCTCGTCTCTTTGGCGACTAGACGATTCGTCTTTTCCTCGAGTCGCTTGCGAATCTTTTTTTCGTCTTGCGCCTTGAGTTCGACTCCGTACTTTTCTTTAGCGACGTCGACGATCAGATCGACGACGCTCGCCTTGAACGTTTCGTTCAATTTTTTGACGATCTCTTTTTCGGGATTTTGCGTCGCTTCTTCGATTTGACGTTCTAAATCTTCGTCGATTCGTTCGTAAATTTTGGCGCCGAAAAGCTCGCGCGAACGACCGATTACAAACGCGTCGTCAAGTTGAACCTCCCCGGTTTCGTCGACGGAAAACTCGTCGCGCGCCTCTTGAGAAAAGTCGACCGGCTCCGGCTCTTTGACCGGCTCGAATTTCCGAATCACGTCGACGATCTCTTGAGGCGCGCTAAAAATCGAACCAATGTTTTGGAACAGAAAATTCGACATAAACCCGCGACGAACGACCTCTTGAGAACGAATTTTACGCGGAATCGACAAGACTTTTTCCGCGTCAAGTTCGATCATTTCGCCCTTTTCGTCTTCGCCGACGACCGGGAAGAAATTCAGCAGTTCGCGAACGTTCCGCTTGCGCGCGTCGACGTCCCCGCGTCCGAAAGCCGTCGCGTCGTCGAGATCGTTGGCGAATTGTTCGAATATTTCTAGCGTTCGCGCGGGGTCGAAGTCGAAAACGTACGCGTTTTCTTTGACGAAATATTCGCCGTCGCGAGAATATTTCCAAGGATTTTGCGCGCGAAACGCAGCCTGCATATAAAGCGCCGGGCTTTTCAGATTGCACAACATTAGCGCGGCGGTCCATTCGGGCACGGTGACGCCCGTCGTCAACTGTCCTACGGAAAGCGTTATCGTTTTCTCGTGGGAATCGATCGCTTGACGAACTTTGTCGTAAGATTTGGCGTTTGCGTCGTCCGCGTCAAGTTTGCCGTCGCCCGCCGCCAAAACGATTTCGTAATCTTTAAAAACGGGATGCGCTTGGAGCTTTTGCGCCAGCGCTTTCGCCGAATCGACGCGATTCAACAGCCAAAGCGTGTGTTTCAACTCGTCGCGCAATTCGGGCGTGGAAAACGGATATTTTTCCGAACGCGTCAACGAGTCGAGAAACGCGTCGACAGCCTCTTCGTACTTGAATTTGCCTTTGACGTCCGTTTCGAAAAAAACGTTCAAATCGAAGGCGTATTCTTCCGTCTTGCCCGCGATCTCGATTCCTTCCTCGAGAACTCCCTGAATCGCTTCCGATATTTGATACGTGAAAAGATTTAATCGGGGCAAGGGCGCGTAAGGATTCGCGCCGCGCGTCTCGTCCCAATCGCGCTTCGCGCGTTGTTCCATCGCGTACGTCCAGTTAAAAATCGCCGTCCGCTCGAATTTCTCGTTTGCCAGCGCTTTGAACGGCGTTCCCGAAAGATGCAACGTAAAACGTCGATTTAATCGATCGAACGCCGCGTCCGTCTTCAACGTGTCGACTCCCTCGTGCGCCTCGTCGACGATAAGAACGTCCCACGTTCGCTCTTTCAATTCCTTCAGCTTGTTAATTTCGCCCCCGAAATAGACGGAACCTTTTAAATCTTGCAAACTGACGAACGCGATATGATCCCCATTCGCGACGAAACGCGAACGAACGCCCGGCTTGCCCTTGAGCGACTCCGTCTCGCTAACGAAAAGAAGCCCCGACTCTTCGCCCAAGAACTTGACGTAATCTTCCCGCCAAGAATTCGCGATCGCCGGTCGGTTCGTTACGATAAGCGCGTTGAAAGGACGATCCGGCGCCGCGTCGCGAAGACGACGGCAAAGTTCGTAAGAAGCGAGCGTCTTGCCAAAGCGCGGCTTCGCGTTCCAAAGAACTTCCGCCGAATCGCGCTCGCGAAAATAGTTCAACGTTTCGGCGACGAATTCTTCCTGCTCCGCACGAAGCTCGTAAGGAACCGAAGAGCCCGAAGAACCGATTTCGCCTCGGTTCGATTTGAATTCGAAAAGCTCGAATCGCGACGTCGAACCGTCGATCTTGAACCATTCCGCGTTCGGCTTGCGCTCGTAACCGCGCTTGACTAGATACGCGTGAAATTCGCGATCCGTAAAGGATTCGCCCGAGCCGTCGTCGTAGATTGCCGACGCTTTCCAAAGCAATTTCCAAGACGTGTCGCTCGTATGCGTCTGCTGGTCGATACGCGTTTCCACCTCCTGTTTTTCCGTATAGCCGATCTTCGACCAACCGACGTGGCTGGAATCGTTCGGCGTCGAATACGCGTAAAGCATCGGAATTACCCGAGAAGTCGTCCGTATGCGCGGCGCCGTCATTCCATACTCCTTACTTTGCTTTCGATAAATTCGATTTCTTCACTCGTCAAGCCGTATTTCTTGTACAACTGTCGATCGATCTCGCTAATCGAACGGTTCCAGTCGATAACGCTAGACGACGTAAAGTCTTGCAACGGAACGTATTCCCAAGTTGGCGGGGCGTTGTGTTGCGTGATTTTTAACACGCCGAGCATAGTCCGCGCGAATTTCGATTTGACGTATTTAAACGCCGCTTCCGCTTCCGATCGCGTTTCAAAAGCGCCGATGCTAATGAACGATTCCGTAGCGCCTATCAAAGGAGCGCCTATCAAAGGAGCGCTTAATACTTCGCCGATAGCTCCCGAGCCGTTGGCGTCCGGCACGAAAATCTTGTATTTCTCAAAATTACTTACCGACGCAATATAATCCCTGCGGACGAATTTATAAACGCGTTCGTTGTTTTGTCGTCCGAGTATTTGAATATATTCTTTTCCGTCGTCGGGCTTTTGGTCGAGGAAGACGTCGGGTAATCTGTCGAAAATATTAGTCGAGACGTCGCAACGGTGTCCGACGCTTAAACGTTTTTCTGCGTCGGGGTGTTCTTCGTGCATCGTTTCTGTAAAACGATACGACGTTCGAGACAAAACGAAGGGTCTTATGCTTTGAAATTCGACGGCGTTTTTGACTTTTTTCAAAATGGAATTTAATTCGGGATAGGAGGTAAACCTTTCTATCGCGCCGAAGTTTTTGGTCTCGTCGCGATAGGAGATCGCGACCCCGCCTTTAATATCCGTACCCGCGAAAACCTTGTCGCTCTTTTGTTCATAATACAGAATTTTAAAATGTTCGTCTGCAAGCGTTTTTTTGTTCCAAGCCTTAGGCGTGCTTCCCGCGTTGAACAGAAATCTTGCGGGGTGAATCAAAATAACTTTCGACGCGACTTTGTAGGAAGCGTCCATAAATTCGTGATAAATCGGCGGAGCGAACGTTTCGTTTTCTCCGCGCGTATCGTCTTGATAGGGCGGATTGCCGACGACGTAATCGAATTTCATCGCGTTGTTCCTTTTTCTGTCTTTGAGGTCTTTGAACAAGAGCGGTTTTCTGCTTCTCCAGTCGAAAATTTTGCAAAACGTTTGGCGTCGAACTTTGACTTGCGTTCCCCAAAACGAGCGAACTTCGAACGCTCGATCGACTTCGCCAAAAGGGATCGCGTCTGTCAGACCGTTCATTTGCCAAAGGTTCCAAACGACGATATTAACGAGTTTAGACAATTCTTTTTCCGTCGGCTCGCGTCGGAGCGCGTCGCGCGCGTATTCGCAAAACGCCGAAACAAGATTGACGCGCGCGATTAGCAGATTGTCCCCTTGATATTCGTACCCGTAGACGCTCTGAAAAGCGCGAAACGCCCATTTGAGCCATTCTTGCTCGCTTGTCGCGCGTTCTTTGACGACCCGCAATTTGCGATCAAGAACGCCGACGCGTCGCTCGAGTGGCAGAATTTCGCCGGTCGTCGCATCGTAGCGCGAAACGAGAAAGGGCGCTTCGCCGCACGTGATTTCAAGACGTCGCGAGTCGACGTATCGTTGCCACGCTTTGCGCTTGCGCTTCTTTTTTTCGTGGAAATAGACGGGCGCGTTCGAAACCTCTCGCGTTTGCCCGACTTCGCGATTAAAAACGTTCGGACGCTTGAAATAATCGCGGTCGCAACGGTTATTAATGAAGTTGCAAATCCAAGTAGGGGTGAAGACTTCCGCGTTGGTTCTGACTCGCGCGTTTTGTTCTTCTTGCGATTTCAAGACGCGCGGTCGTATTCCGCGCCCGTTGAATCCGCCAAGAACGAACGCGCTTGTCAAACGATCTTCGGCGTCGACGCCTTCGTTAAGATACGCGTCGGAACCGAAAATTATTTTCTCGCCCGAGCTTTTGTCGTCAAGAAGGCGAGAAAGAAGACCGAGTTCGGCGAGTCGTTCGACGTCGATTAATTCGTTTGGCATAGCGACTCGCTTTTTCCTGTTCAAATAGATTCGTTAAACGGCGTCGTCAATAAAACGCCCGACAAACGATTATAACGTTTATTTGCGTTAATTTCAAGGATTTTTCAGAAAAAAGCCGGATTTGGAACACCCGCGCGAATGTGCGACCGCGCAAGGCGGGAAAGGGTAAGCGGTCACGGAAAACGACGCGCAAGAATCGCCGCGCAAGCGGCGCGCGAAAGCCGCCCGCATCGCGCGCGGATGGGTTGCGAATGTTCGGGCTTCTGGAATCAATATACGGGCGGATTAGACGCTTAATGAACTCGTTTGTCGAGAGTCTCGTAAAATTCCGCCCATCCGCCGGCTTTCGCGCGTTTTTCGCTTCCGCGAAAAACGAATCCCCGAGCGACGCTTTCATTAA
>JAZRWW010000325.1:0-6581 GCA_045599865.1 Thermoguttaceae bacterium | reverse complement strand
CCCGGCGTGTCGATAAGATTGATCGTCGTGTCGCGCCACTGAACTCGAGTCGCGGCGCTTGTGATGGTGATTCCTCGCTCTTGCTCGAGTTCCATATGATCCATCGTAGCGCCGCCGTCGTGCGTTTCGCCCAGCTTGTGCGTTTTCCCGGTGTAGAAGAGGATTCGTTCGCTCAACGTCGTTTTGCCCGAATCGATGTGGGCGGATATTCCAATGTTGCGCCAATTTTGTAAATCGGACATTACCGAAAGCCTTGTCTTTTCGACGTTTAATTTTAAATAATGGTGCGACGCCAACAACCTGCGTCCGACACGTTCCTAAAATTTACGACGTTATATTATTACGCGTTTTTCCGATTTTACAAGAGGTTGACGCTTTTTTTGCCGTGTTTTTAACGTAAAAGGCGAAACGCCGTCTTCATAACGACGATCATTCGTGGAAAGCCGTTTGTTGGAAGGCGCCGAGTTCTTTCGTAGAAGCGCGAATCTTTTCGGCAAGACGTCGATTTCACGAACGAAACGTAAAGCGGAACGCGCGGACGTGTTGCTTCGTACGGAGTCGCAAGATTACGCCGAGGTCGGATTCCGCCAATCCGTTTGCCCTACGCAGGCGGCTTTTTACAAAATATTGTAAAAAAATTCAAAAAAAAGCGACTTTCTTTGGCTTTTATTGTAAGCAACCAGTATTTCTTACAAAACTTGAGTTCCTATTGAATCGCTTCAAAACGCTTTTTTCAAGACCTTTCGAGGTTGGATTGACGAAATAAATTCGTTTCAACGCTTAGTTTTTCAAAACGTCCTTTCTAAATTTTCTTTTCAATTCGAGCGCCTTCGCAATAAAGGCGTCGATTTCTTCTAGCGTTTCGGGCTTAATGTCGTCGCCCATCCCGGAAATTCCGTGCGTGAACCCTTCGTTTTCCGAAAATTCGACCAGCGGGGCGCCGAGCGCTTTTAAAGAGGCGCACATAAGCTCGTTTTCTTCAACGCGGCATTTCCATTCGATTTTGCGGTCTCCAAGCAAGAAAAGCGTCGGAGGGTAGTCCGCCGAAAGACCTCCGAGGGGCGCGTTTTCGTCGATTACGGGGTTGTATTGATCGCCCGGATATTTGAGGAGTTCTTTGACGTGAAAATGCGTCGTCATTTGCCCGCTGACTGGTATTAAGCCCGCCAATTCGCTTCGATCCGCGCCGAATTGGTTTAGCCATCTCGGATAGGTTCCGATCATCGCGGTCAAGTAGCCGCCCGCGCTGCCGCCGGAAACAAAAACCGCGTCGTCGGCGCCCCCGTATTCGCCGATATGACGCAAGACCCAAGCGACGGACGCCGCCGCGTCTTCGATAAAGAGCGGAAAATCGACTTTCGGAGATAGGCGATATCCGACGGCGACGATCGCAAGACGCCCTTCTTGAAAGGACGGTAGGCGTCGGAACGCGGACGGAAAATGTTTGCCGCCGCCCGTCAAACCGCCGCCGTGGAACCAAACGAGCGTCGCGAAAGGCTCCTTGGCGTTTTTCGGGTAGACAATATCCAACTTGCATTGCGATTTTTGATAGTCGTCGGCGTTCGCAAGTTGTTCCGTCGAATAGTAGGAAACGCCGTCGACGCGCGCGTATTCGACTTGCGCGAAAGATTGGGACGACGCGAGGCAAAGCGTCAATATGGAAAGCGCGACGATTCCGACGCGCGAAAATTTGGAATTTTGCATCGATCGATTCCTTATGTGTTCCGTTATGAGCATTGGCGCGGTCGACGATCGCAAATCGACGCGAAACGGTTCGTTGCGCAACGATCAAATCCGCGTTTTGCGACGCGACGTTTTACTTGAAAGCGTCGCGTCTTGGCGCGTATCGCGCGGAATTATCAATACTTTTGAAGCAGTTCCAACGTCTTGCGATCCAATTTCAGCCCGCGCCAGTCTTCGTAGTCGACGTCGGCGCGACCGCTGTCGGCGACGCCGAAAGAACCGCGGAAATTCCACATCGCCCAGCCCCAACCGGCTTCTTTCCAATTTTTGAGCATGTCTTCAAACCAACGTCGCGCGACGTCGATCGGAGTTTGATTGTGCGCGCCAAATTCGCCGACCATCACGTTAATACCCGATTTTTCCGCTTCCAGCCAGGGCTTCATACAGTTTTCTTTCAGCCACGCGCGGTCTTTCATTATTCCGATAAGGCGCGCGCCGTCGTCGTCTTGAACGAACTGAACGACCGTTTGTTTTTTCGCGTTCCAGTCGAGCGCGCCCGAGGCGACGATTTCCTTGTTCGAAGCAACGGAAAGTCCAATTTCCGATAGGGACGCCCAGTCGCCGTCGACCGTCTGAATCGTGATTTTTCGAGCGTCGTCGGGGATTTTTACTTCCAAATCGAGATCGTAGACGTTCTGATAGATATTGTATTGTTTACTGAATATCGACTCTTTCCACTCGCCTTTCCCGGCGCCGGGAACGAATTTGCGTCGGAACGCCTCTTTGTCGTCGATATTGACGACGATTTCCGCTCGATTAGAGACGACGTTCAAGCGAAAACGCAAGGTCGACCCGGCGGGAATTTCGCCTTCGATAAGGAACGGCTTACGCGCGTCGGCGTCTATGCCCTGTTTATCCGGCGCGGGCAACAGACCGTTGAAGGAAACCGACGGCCAACTTGGATAGGGGAAGTTTTTACTGTCGACCCAACTTGCGCCGTAGTGCGAGATTTCCATAGGCGCGTAGCCGCGCGTCGACTGCCATACGCCGAATTTTTTGAGACTCGGGCAAGGCTTCGTGCCCCAGTCGAGCCCGTCGCAAAAGATCAGGCGCTCGGGCGATTCTTCGCGAATTGCTTCGATCAACGTCGAGACGACTTTGTAATATTCTTCTTCAGTACAGCCCGCCGGCTCGTTGAACAAATTGAAACTCAGGCATTCGCGCGGAACGTCCTTATAACGCCGCGCAAACGTTTGCCAATGGAGCCGACAAACGTCGAGCGTTTCGGCGTCGCGCCAAACGAGCGGAGATTCGGGCGGATTGGCGACCGTGTAACCGGGCGCGCGGTGAAAATTCAAATGAACGTGGATTCCGTAACGTCGCCCGAGTTCGATCGCTTGGTCGATCTCTTTTAGCGTTTTTTCGTTGAATTTGCGTCGGTCGTTTCCTACGATCCAAGCGCGGTAGTCCATTGGCAAGCGAACGAAGTTGAAGCCTAAGTCGCTAATGTTTTTGAAATCGTCTTCGCGAAAAGGACGATTCGAACCGTTGAATTTTTCAAGCAGATTGAATCCGCGCCAACGAGGAAGTTTTTTTGTCGATTCCGACGAAAAGGACAAAGAGGGAAGGGAGGAATCGACAAAAGAAAAAGCGGTCGCGCCAAGTCCAAACTTGACAAAATTTCGCCGCGTAATAAATCGATCTTTCATTGAACGCGCCTCTACGGATAAATGCGAATGTTTGTAAAACAATTTATATAACGAGTTATCTCTAATCGCAATTCTCGGCTTGACGAATCTGAACGCGTCGTTATTTTCGCCGGTTTTCGATTTCCTAAGATTATAACGAGGGCGAGTCGACTCGTCAACTTTTTTGTAAAGTCGACAAAAAAAGGAAGAAATCAAGAAATTTTGAAAAAAATGAAATTAATTATTGCAATTTGCGCCTACAGTCGTTACAATCTAAGTAAGTTTGTCGATTTTGTGGACAAACTTTTGCGCAAATTGAAAGAAACGCTTTCGACTTGCGCGGAATTGGAGAAGTATTTCGTCAAATTTGCGTTTGACTTTAATTTATTCCCGCTTTATAGCGACTTATAAGAGGTGATGTTAATGGGTATTTCTCGCCGTTCTTTTTTGAAATCGTCCGGAATTGCCGCGACGGTCGCCGCCGTTCCTTCCTTCGTATCGACGCCGCGCGTTCACGCCGGTGAAGACAACACGATCAAGATCGCTTGGATCGGGTGCGGCGGTCGCGGAAGCGGGGCTATTCGCCAAGCGTTGAACGCCGACAAAAACACGAAGTTATACGCCGTCGCCGACGCGTTCAAACATCGCGCCTTCAACGCCGTCGAGAGCGTTAAAGAGACGCACGGCGAAGACCGCGTCGACTGCCCGGCGGAACGTACGTTCTACGATCTCGACGGCTTCAAATCCGCGATCGACTGCCTCGGCGACGGCGACGTCGTCGTCTTGACGACTCCGCAAGGCTTCCGTCCGATTACGTTCGAATACGCCGCGAATGCCAAGGCGAAGATCAACATCTTCGCCGAAAAGCCGCTTGGCGTCGATATTCCCGGTCTGAAACGTCTCCAAGCCGCGAATGAAGTCGCAAAAAAGAAGGGAATCCAAGTCGGCGTCGGTTTGAACAACCGCCACTACCTCCGCACCGAAGAAACCGTCAACGCGATTCGCGACGGCAAATTGGGCGACGTCCTCACGACTTGGGTCTATCGTCTGCAAGGTCCTCATATGCTGAACCTGCACGAAGGCTACAGCGACCTCCAAAACGAAATCAGCAACATCTTCTGCTTCGACTGGACGAGCGGCGGATTTATTGTCGACGCGCTCATTCACAACATCGATATTTGTTGCTGGAGTATGGACGATTACCCGATCGCGGCGTTTGGTTCCGGCGGTCGTATCGTCGATCCGCACGACAAGGGCATGCGTCGTATGCAAGACCAGTTGATCGATTGCGGCGCGATCGAATATATCTTCAAAGACGGACGCAGAATGAATCTGCACACGCGCACGATTCCGAACTGCTGGGGTATGTTCCAAGCGAACGTCCAAGGAACCAAAGGTTGCGCGCAAGTCGGCGAAGGCGTCGGCGATCCCGCCATCTATGAAGGTTGCAATATGCGCGACGTCAATACGCGCAAAGTTCTTTGGAAACCGTCCTCTCCGAGCAACGATTCTTATCAAACGGAACACGACTTGCTCTTCAAGGCGATCCGCAACAACGAGCCTTGGAACGAAGTTCAATATGCTATCGACGCCACGAAGACTGCGATTCTTGGTCGTTTCGCGCTCGAAACCGGCGAATACGTTTCGATGGAAGACGTCTGGAATTCGAAGAAGGAACTCGTTCCCGGTATCGACGACCTGCGTCTTGATAGCAAGTCTCCCGCCGAACGCGACGAAAACGGCAATTACTGGATCGGAACGCCCGGCGTTACGAAATTGAGTTGAGCCGCGTTGAGTTGAGCCGTATTGGGCTGAACCGCGGATTAGCGCGCCTCTTTGGGGCGCGGCGTTTTGAAGAATAGCGCTAAAGTCGCGAGAAGGCGATCAGGTCTTCTTGCGGCTTTTGTCGTATTTAGCGGCGCGGTCGGTTTTAGATTTCTTCGTAAATATCGTAGCGCGACGCGCTTTAGCAAGGAAACAAACTTCAATGAACGAACGTCAAAAATCGGAACCAGCGCTCGAGCTTTACGATTCGGAACGCGATTCCCTCTCCTCGCGTTACGAACTCGAGGCTATCGTCGACGTTTTAAAGACGCGCTTTCCCAACTATTCCGACGAGGCGCGTTCGTTGGCGTTTCTTTCGCCCGCGCTGGATTTTGAAACCTTGCGCTACGTCCTTAAATTGGCTTCTAGCGCGACGTCGTTTCAGAAATTTTGCGCCAAATTAGACGCGTTGCAGGCGTCGCGCGCTTCGCAAGTCAAGGCGCTCGACGAAGAACAGAGTCGCGAACTGGTTACGGCGCAAATCTTCAATAATTTTATCGTCGCTATTTTGGAGAAACGACGAAAAATCGGCGCGTCCTTTTTGAGGCGTTACGTCGGCGAAATATCGCCCAAAGTCGCGCAAGAACTCGATTTTGACGCCTATGAAACGGCGCCGACCGTTCATATTTTCGGAACGCAAGTCGCGCGACTTTGCGACCTTGTCTTTACGATTCCGTTCAAAGACCGTTCGAAGGGCGCGCAAGCGGTCGCCGTGCCGTTGGAACACAAATCGACGCAAACGCGGAACGTCGTCCTGCAACTATTGACGTCGTTAATACTGGTTTTACAATATATTCTGCGTCATAAGGAACGCTTTCAAAGGAGCGACAAGAAGTTCGTTTGGCCGTTTTTATTGTTGTTCTACACGGGCGCGCGTCCTTGGCGAAAAGTTTTGTATTTGCCCGACTTGTACGCGATGCCCGACGAACGTCTCGACAAACGCTGGATTTTCAAATTGCCCTTTAAATTTATAAATCTTTTCACGCGTTCCAAGAAACGAGTCGAAGAGGATCCTTGGTTGGAGGCGTTTCTCGAGTTGACGAAAGGGGCGGAAAGAATCGTCGCCAAAAAGGTCGTTACGGAGAAAGATTGGAAAAAAGCCGCGAACGACGCTTTCGAGAAACTCAAAGGAAAATTCGATTTCAACGACGAGGAAGATAAAGAGATTTTTAGCGAGTTTGTCATATTTATCGGCAAATTTTCGATACGACAGGGATGGCAACCGCCGACTCGTGAAGAAATTACGCATAAAATTAAAGAATTAGGAGGCGCCAATATGAACGTTGAGATTAATAGCATCTATGATATTGGCAAATATTACGGCTGGAAGGACGGGAAACGAGAAGGGAAGCAAGAAGGCATAAGGGAAGGCAAACGTGAAGGCAA
>JAZRWW010000324.1:0-13638 GCA_045599865.1 Thermoguttaceae bacterium | reverse complement strand
ACGTCCGGCGTATAAGACACCAGCGTAATCGGCGTTTCGACGGCGTATCCAACGCAAGCAACCAGCGACGCGACTGTAAAAGCCGCGACTTTTTTTAAATCAAACATTGTAACCCTTTCTTTTTTTAAATTTCCGACTCTCCAAGTAATTGCCGCTCGTTGTCGTCGAACGAGTCGAGCATATCGCCGGAGGCTTTGTTCACAAGACGATATTTTTGGCGGCGCGACAACAACGGATTTTCCGCGCCGTCCGCCGTCAATAACGACGTAATAGACTGCAGGTTAAAATCGTCCGACAAATACGACGTATTGACTTCATATTTAATTGAGTCTCCTATTTCGTCGATAGACCAACCAAGCCAACGCGCGGCGTGTATTATTACGGATTCGATCGCGCGCGCGCCCGTCTTGTCGATAGACGCGACGGTCGCCGTTCCGGAATCGGCGCGCAACGAAAGGGCTTTTGCGCTCGAGCTTGCGCCGGAGTCGGAAAACAAATCGCGAATCGACGTAAAACGCAACGCGGTTTTAATTTCCGTTTTCGCCTCGCGTAATTCGCGCAATCCGGCGCCGCTCGTTTCCAAAATACGCGCGTCGGCGTCGTTTGCGCTTCCGCTTGAATCCAAAATCAACGCGTCGCCAAGAAAAACGTTTTCCGCCGTCGGAACGTTTTTGATCAGCAACGTCGGCGAAGAAAAATTAAACATCGCCTTTTTATGGATTGAGTCTATTTGATAGTTCGCGATCGCGACGCGCGCAACGTCCAAATAAGGCGGCTCTTGCCAAACGTCGACGCCTAGGCGGTCGACGTTGCAAACAACGAACGGAACGAAATCTAAACGGCGTCCTCTAAACGTCGGATAAATCGCGCTTTTGCCGGGGTTAAAAACGTCGAAAGACGCCCACCAGCCGACGACTTCAGAAAACACGCCTTCAAAAGACGCTTGATAATATTCTTCGTTTGAGTCTAGCCCAAAGACGCGGTATTTATGCGTTTTGACGCGTTGTTTTGACGCGTAATCAAATCTATAATACGTTTCGTCGCATAATACCCAGCGCGTTTTTACGCGTCCAGACGCGCCTTTTTCAAGTTCGCCGTCTAGGATTGACGCGGCGTCGTATTCGACGACTTTAAAACGCGGTTTAGAATCGTCTTCGTTCGCTGAAACGTCAAGCGCAAGCCCGTAACGACCGAAAAGGACTTGTCCTTTATTAAGCCTAGCCTTGAGCCCCCTCAACCCGTCGTTTTGAGCGTTCCCGAAATACAACAAATCGACAAGCTCCGGCGCGCTTTTCGACAAATCGCCGTCGGCTCGAAATTGGATCGTCGGCTCGTTTTTTTGCATAACGCCCACAACGTCGTCAATAATCGAACGAAAGAAATTCTCGTAAACGGCGTATTCAAGACGCGTTCGATAACTCGTTTTTTTGAACGGATTCGAACGATTTTTAATTTCTTCGTTCAATTCTCTATTCGTCGGCGGCAAATAACGGAACGCGTCGACTTCCGACGGATTTTCCCACGCGCCGAAGTTCCCCTTGATCGCGTCCGTTCCTTGGTAGCAGTCGACGACGATTTTACGCGCGTTTCTAAGCCGTTCATAATTTGGATTCATCGGTAGTCAATATCCTGCAACACTTGTTGAGTCGAATCGATCGAAACGTTTGATACGGCTTCGCGCGTATGCACCGTCAATAATTCGCTACTAACAAACGCTCTCCGCTTCGCAACTAACGTCATCATTGGATTATATCTACCGTCGGCGTAATATTGTGGAACAAAATCGACAACGATATTAGGATTCCCCGAGGAATCTAACGTCAACGCCGCGTTTTTTAGCAACGATACGCGATCAGTCGTTTGAGACGACGTTATATCTGCTAAATATGTTTTTTTAGCTATCGACAAGGGGGATTTTGCAACAGTTGCAAACGATTTTACTATTTTTTTTACGCGACTTCCGACGACGCCTTTTTTAATTTTCTGTCGACCGTCGCGCGTCGTCGGCGTTCCGGCGTCGACGATTTTTCGCGCCACGTCGCGCGTTAAGCGTAATTTAGTCAACATTCCCCAAAACCAAAATATTGCCAGTCGAAACGTTAGTCAAAACTTCGCCTTTTTTAAGATAAACAACGCCCGGCGTTGTTAAACGTATGCGTTTTTTTGTTATCTCTAATCGATCCACGTATACGACGACGTTTGTAACGACAGTCGGTCCGTATTCCGACTCCGGCAAACTTTCGTCGTTAAATTCTAGCGACGGTTGACCTCTAAGCAAAACATAGTCGTATGGTTCGTTTTCCGGGTCTTCGACAATCGACAACGCCGTTTGCGATTTTGTCAGCGTCAACGTCGGTTGTAAAACGTTGACAAACGATTTTCTCAATTTGCCGATCAATCGTCCGACGACGCCTTTTTTAATTTTCTGTCGACCGTCGCGCGTCGTCGGCGTTCCGGCGTCGACGATTTTTCGCGCCACGTCGCGCGTCAATTTTAGTTTTACCATTATCTCACCGAAGGGATTTTTAAGGGCGTGAAATCAATAGGAACGTCAAGACAGCCCGAAATATAAGTCGGAACTTGTCGTCCGTCGTTCGTAAAGGGCGAAATAGCCGTTCCGGCGGCGTTTAAAAACATTGGGTCGGATATTTCTTCCGCATCGTCGGCGCTTGCGTTTAACGCCTGTTGGTACGTTCCGTAATTGGTCGAACCGCCGCTCGTCCACGTCCAAATTTTTTTCAGTCCGCCGCCGCTTCTCAACGCCGTTCCGACGTTGAGAAAATCGCGGTTGAAAGTCCTAGGATCACAAAGCAAACGCGGCTTGACCTTAACGTATCGCCAACGGATTGAGCCGTTTTGATTGTATTCGGTTACCTCTTCCGCGTCGAGTTGCTCTATACGAACGGTACGCGCTGGGAACGTTATCCCGCCGACGTCGATTTGCGACGCGTTGACGCGCCCGACAAACGACGCAATATAATTGACGTCAAACGTCTCGACGTTGTACGTAAAACTCATATCAAGCAAAGCGCGCGACGTCGGCGCCTCAAGGAAAACGCCCGCCGTATTAACGAACGGCAAAGCGACGTTTGAAGCCGTCGGATAATAGACCGTCGCGGCGACTTCTTCCGACGCGCTCGATATTTGCCAATTTTCGAGCCGATACAGCCAAGGCGGCGTGTCTTCCGCGATCGGCTCGCCGTTGGCGTCGGTTTCGCTTCTGTCGTCGCGTTTCGTTGACGCCGTAACGTTGACCCAGACGTCGCGCCCGTTAAGTTGACCTTCTGCAACCGGCGTCATCTCCCAGCGTTCGCACCAGTAAACCGGATTAAAAAGGACGGCTTGACCGTATCGCGGCAAAAATTTCGATAAAAACAAAAGGTCGACGCCGGGCGGCAACGTATAAGCGTCGGAATACGTAACCGTTCGCCCGTTTGAGTCTTCCGTAACGTTCCCAAACTTCCGACCGTTATATAAAATTTGTATCATCGTTAAACAATTTCAATTTCGACGGCGCCGTCTCGCTTTTGTTCGGTTTGCAATTCGCCGAGACGCGCGTAAATCCGATTTAAAGCGACGTTTGACGTCGAACTGCTTGACAGCATTTTGTCTTGCCAAACGTTTCGAATCCGATTTTCAATTTGAAACGCCGCCAAGGAACCGCTCGTCAACGCTTGTTGCGCGTCTATCGGCGTCGACGCGCTTTTTCGCGCGCGCTCTTCGTTCTGTTTTAGGTATTCGTCGAGCGACGCCGCCGCTTGGCGCATGCCGTCGAGCGCGTTATAACGTTCGTCGTCGTTTTTCGCGCTTTCGAACTCTTTGTCGGCGCGTTCAAACGTCTGTTTGTAAATATCGAGTTTGTCTTGCGACGATCGCGCGTTTTCAAGCGCGAAATTTGCGAAATAGTCAAAGCGTTTTTTTTGCGCTTCCTTGTCTTTTTCGAGCGCGTCTTGCTCTTTTTGACGCGCTTCTTGACGCAAGGAATAAACTTCTTGTTCGATTTGCAAGCGTTCTTGTTCCGACTTTGCGCTTGCAAGTTCCTTTTCAAGCGTTTCGGCGCGTTCTTTAATCAGTTCCGCCTGTTTGCTTAGGCTTTCGTCTTGCGCGTCTCCCAGCGCGTCTAGCGACTTCCTGAACGCAAAAGCCGCGCGCTCTTTGACGTTCGTTTGAATACCGTCTAGCGCGTCTTTCGCCGAGCGTTCCAATTCGTTTAACGCGTCTAATTTTTCGCCGGAAAACGTTTGAGACGTCGCTATTCGCGCCTTGACCGATTCTTCGTTTGCCATATTGCGGAATCGATCGCCGCGCGCGTTTTCGCCTAAATTATCGGCTTGCGTTTGGAATCGCGCCGCCCTTGCGTTGTATTCTTGCGCTTGACGCGCCGCCTGTTGCGACTTTGAACGCAACGCGTCTATTTCGAAGCGCAACGCGTCGACGGCTTCTTGACGTTGCTCGTCGTTTGTCGACGATTCTAACGCGGTTGAAAATCGCTTTTGAAGGTCGGCGAGCGTTTGTTTTTGTTCGGCGTCGTTTGTCGTCGTCGCTAGTTCGATTTGCGCTTGTTGCGATTCGCCGCGCGCTTGCGCAATTTCAGAAGCGTCGACTGTCGCGCCGCCTAAAATTTGCGATTCTAAGCCGCGTAATTTCGTCGTCGCGTCGTCAAGCCGCGTTTGAGCCGACTTGATCGCGTCTTGCGTCTTGCGCTCGTCGTCGCTAAGGTAAGAGTCTTGTATTTTTTGCGCGTTTTCGTCGTATTGAGCGGAAGCGCGTTTAATCGACGTTTCCGCTTTCGTCGCTTGCTCCGTCGCTTTCGCCGTCTCCTGTCGACGCTTTGCAAGTTCCTTTTCCGCCGCGTATTGACGCGAAAACTCCGTTTCAGCGGGAAACGCTTTTTTAGCGGCGTTCGCGATTTTACCGCCGATAATCGGGACTTTTTCGAGCAAAGGAACGATAACGTTATTGACGAAAAGCCCTTGTAAACGCCTTTGCAACGCGACGGCGCCTTTGAACGCGCCGACAAATAAATCTTTGACGTAATTTACGACGACCGGCGTATATTCGACGATAAGCGCGCCCGCTTTTTTGACGAGTTTCGACGCGCCGTCTTTGACGACCGGCAAAAAATCAAGCGCTTTTTCGAACAGTTCCGGCGCTTGTTTGAGCCCTTCTAGCGCCGCCCAAACCGCCGCGATCGGACCCAAAAAACGCGCAAGCCCTTTTAAAACAAGCCCGAGTTTTCCGCCGATTGGAATGAGCCCCTCGAGATATTTCCCGATACTTGCAAACGGATTTTTAATCGCGGTTACGACGTTTTTTCCAGCCGCCGTTTCGCGCGCCAACGCCGCCGCGTTCGCTCCTCCGTTTAAAAATCGATAATTATAACCTTCGTTGAATCCGTATCTTTTTACGCCGCTTGCAATTTCCGCGCCGCGATTAGACAGTCTCGAACGATAACCGCCCGACGACAAAGCGGAAGCCGCCGCCGACTTTTCGACCGCGCTTGCGTTTGCCGTCAACGCCGCCGTTTCGCGCGCCAACGCCGCCGCGCTTGCGTTTGTCGCGACGGCTTGACGTTCTTTCGCCGCCGTCGCGACGTTCGAAGCGTTCGCGTCCGCTATCTCCGCCGCCGTGTTTTCCGCCGTTTGCGCGCCTGCTATCGCCGCTATGTTGCGATATGTTTTGATAGCGCCGACGACGGTTAAAACAGCCGGCGCCAGCGTCGCAAGCGCTACTCCGGCAGTCGTCGCGACAACGACGGCGTTTCGCGTTTGTTTATCCATGCCGTTGATCGCGTCGACGACCTTGTTTAACGCCTTCGTCGCTTTCGTCGCTGGCTCTATAAACACTTCTCCGACGCTAGACGTCAGGTCGGCGAAATCGGCTTTGAGTCGACGCAATCGATTTGAGTAATTGTCGGATTCGCGCGCCACTTGACCAGCCGCCGACGCGCTTTGTTGTAAAATAACGGAATATCGCGCGTGCATTTTGGCGGCGCGCTCCGTCTCGAAACGCAAGCCCTGACGTGCTTCGAGCGCGCGTTGCTCTTCGACTGTTTCGTCTTTGACGACGACTCCGAGCCGTTGCGCCGACATCCCGAAGCCGAGCATCGCGCCTGTGAACGCTTCCGTTACCTGCGCAAGACCGCCCGAGGCGTTTGTGAACGCCTCGACGTCGGCGGCGCGTTTATTGAGTTCGGCGGCGTACTCGAGCGACTCTTTCATCGACAAGCCGGATTTATGAAAAATATCCGCCATTGTCGACAAAGAATCTTGCGCGCTGGTAAGGTCGAAATTAAACGCTTGGTTAAGTTCGGCGGCGGCCGCGTCGGCTTGCGTCGTCAAGCCTTCAAAGACCGCCTCGTATTTGCCGAAAACTTCTTGCGCGTCGCTTGCGTCCGAAAGCAGTTTTTGAACGCCGCGCGCAAATTGAGAACCGGCAAATAACGACGCAAGCGCGCCCGTCAACGACCCGACC
Source organism: Thermoguttaceae bacterium (assembly GCA_045599865.1). GTDB lineage: Bacteria > Planctomycetota > Planctomycetia > Pirellulales > Thermoguttaceae > RUG369. The sequence continues at coordinate 7,164 of JAZRWW010000324.1, read as the reverse complement.
GCCATTTTAACGGCGTCAATACGACCGTCGAATCTGTCGAGCTGGTCGACCGCTTGCGTCGAGTCGACTTTAAGCGCGACGCTTGCTATAATATCGTTAGTCGTCATTGTTTATCGCCGTTTACAAGGTTATAAAGCGCGTCAAAAAAGTTGCGCGTTCTTTCGCCGTCTCGTTTTTTACGCTCGTCTTCCGGCACGCGTTCTTTTCGGTAAATCGTCGCGGCGCCGCTCTGCAAATAATCGTCGATCGTTTGCAACGACGCGCCTTTCGACGCGACCAGAAGCGATTCTAGCGCGACCGACGCGCCCAACAAAAATTCGTTTCGCGTCGGTGGAAACGCGCCTTCGTTTTCCAGTTCTTCGAGGGCGCGTTCGAAAATCGCGTCGTCGCGCGTCAATTCGCGACTTCGGGGGTCGACTCCGAATCGTTGACAATATCGGATTTTGTAGACGCCCCAGCAGTCGCGCTTGATTCGTTTTTTGCCGCGTCAACGTCGGCTTCGTCCGTTTGCTCTTGCGCGCCGCTTGCGTCCATAATCGCGCCAAAGACGGTTAAAGCGTCGTCGTAATCGCCGCGAATGAACTGATACGCCGCCGCGTCTCCGATAGGTTTTTCGGTTTTATGGTCCAACAGACAATTCGCGATCACGTATTTGACCTGCTGGAAAAACTCTTTCAGTCCGGCGATTCTAAAACGATCCACGCCGTCAAGTCGTCGATATTTATAGGTAAAACGCGCGCCGCGTATCTCGTGGATCGTCTCGACGAATTTTAAAATTTTGTCGACTGTAAACATTTTTTAAACTCCTATTAGTCGCTAGGCTCCGTAACGGTAAACGGCGCCGCCGTGTTCGTGTTTGCAATCGATCCCGTCGGTTGGAACGTTACCGTCGTTACCGAATTACTGTTATTTGCGCCTCCGGCTGGCTCGACGCCGATAATCGAAACGTTCGGAATAGACAATTCGCGATCGTTCGTCCCGTCGTCGTATGTAAGTTTAAGCGTGCCAAGGGTTTGGGTAACCTGCAATTTTTGCAATTCGGTAAAGACGTTGTTAAACGTCGTCGGAATCGTAACCGTTATCGGTTCCAAACCTTCCGACGTTCCGACGACAGTTTTTCCGACCTGCATAGCGTCGGTAAGAACGTTCCACGTCGCGTTATTGCGAACGCGCGGCAAATTGTCTTTCGAAATACACTCAAAAGAAATTGCCGTACCAGACGACGGCGTAAACGTCGCCTTCAGCATATTTAGATTGTCCAACTGGACTTCGGTTAATGTAGACATCTCGTTTGTCCCCTTAGTTTTCCATTAGGTCGAACGATATACGGATATTTTTTTTGTACAGTTTGTCAATCAAATACGACGGTAGCGACTCAACGCTTCGGACGATAAGTCGCCAACCGGTCGGAACGTTGTTAAAAAACGACCGAACGCCTACAAGCGGATCGAAAATATCAAAAATCCCCGCCGAAACGGATTCTAGCGCGGTCGTTCCTGTGTTTGGTCGAGTACAAACGCAATAAACACAAACGCCTTGGACAAAATGTTTTTTGTCGGAAAACGTCGTCGTTTTTGTCGGCGCGACGCGAAAATCGACGAAAACCGGCTTTTGTCCGACGTCGAAAGGCGCGTTTTCCGACGTTACGTTAATCGACGAAACGCCTTCAACGCGCGCGTTTAGGAGTTTTTCGCGGAAAAACGTTCTTACGTCGTCGAAATTCACAGCGCGCCCCTTTGTATCAGCGTATGTATTTCTTGCGCGGTCGTTCTGACCATTCCTTCGGGACGTTGACGACTATATCCGTATTCAAGTTTTCCGATATAAGGGCAAGAATTTGAAATAAACAAATCGACGCCAGCCGTCGCGGACATTGCCTTCATTCCCGCCGAAGAAATCGTCGCGCCGCCGCTTTTGTCCTGCTTGTTTGGGTCGAACTCCGTTTGATAAACGCCGAAGTAAACGTTCCAATTCGCGCGCGCCGTTCCTGTGTCGACCGGCGTTTTTATTACGATACGCCGCAAGGATTCAAGCCCGACGCGACGGACTCGACGCGTCAATTCAAGACGCGCCTTTTCGTTGAAACGATTCATTGCCGCCGCGAAATTATCGTTTGCCATTATTGACGCTCCAACGTTAAAACATATTTAACGACGACGTTCTGAACGCGTCGTCGGTCGATAGAAACGATTAAATACGATTCGGCGTCGACTCGCGCGTAATCGCGCAACGGCTCCGGCTCGTCGTCGATTAGATAACGCGCCGGAATCGACGCGTCCAACGTTTGACGCGCGACGTTTGACGCGCTTTGCTCGCCGTATTGGTCGACGCGTTGAGGAACGAACGTTTTGTCGTTCGCTCCGATTTTCGCCGGAACTTTACGGCGCCTTCCGTCGGCGTATTCGACGACGATAAAACCGCCTAACGACTCCGTGATTTTTTCGCCGATATGAGCCAAACCTAGCCCGAGCGTTTGTCCGCGTCTCATGCGTCAATATCCTAACGACGCGGAACGAACGGACGCGCCGCTAGGTTTGTCCGCCGTCAAAACCGCGTATTTTTCTAATGTTTTGCGCGATATGGGCGCGATAAGCGGCGCCGTAAAATCCTTGTCAAACGTCGTCCCTTCGGTCGTTTTGACTCCTAACGTCAAAATTTCCGGGTATTCGGTCGGGTCGATCGACAATAAATACAGCGCCTCTTCATAGACGGCGCGTTTAACCGCGTCGACAAACAAAGGCTCGCCTGATTCGTCGGAAGTCGCAACAAACGCGGAATCAAACCAATCGACAACTGACGTTTCGATTATTTGATTCGCCCATTCGAGCGCGACTTCTTGCGACGTCTTGTCTCCTGTTCGGAGATGAGACGCGCTAAACCAACGTTCGGCGTATAAACGACCGTCAAAATACGCTTGCGCGTCTTGCAAAGTTGCGATCATAACGACGACTTGCCTTTATTTGCCTTTTGCCGACGAAACGGCGCGTTTTGGCGCGTTTGCCGTCTGTTCCTTGACTATTTGTCTAGTTTCGGATGAAACTTCGGCAAAACGCGCCAAAACAGCCGCGATAACTTCCGCTTTTGTCGTTTGCCGACGGTCGTAATCCTCAACGAACGTTTCGCCGTCGACCTTGTAAATCAACCGGCAATCGTCGCCGACGCGCGACGACGCGACAAATTTAACTTTCCCCATAATCGCGCCCCTTACGCAAGCGCCAACGACGACGCTTTAAGCTCTTTGATTCGGCACAGCCTTTGGGCGGCGTTCTTAAATTCAGCCGTATATTCGCCAAGAATGTTCATTCCGACGTAATCGGCGCCCTGCGGCGTGTCTGGCGTTTGTGATAACGCGCGCGATCCAAGCGGAACCAAGCCGAAGCCCGACGAATCGCATACCCAACAATCGGTATCGGGTATTTGAGGCTCGACGACGATTCGCATTTGACCGCCCGTAACGTCGGAAATCAAATAATCGACGACGGCGCCGCGCGTTTTGTCGGTCGGAGTCAAATTGATTTGAGACGACAGCGCGGTCGCAAGGACCCGCTTTTGTCCGACTCCGCAAATAACGCAATCAGGAGTTCCGCCCGCGTCAAGGATTTTCTCCGCCGCGTCGTTGATCAGTTTTAGCGACAACGCCGAAGCGGTCGACGAGGGGGTCGCGTCGACTTCAAGCGACGTTCCAAACGCGTAAAGACCGCCGAATCCGCCCGCCGTCGACGCCGTTCTTTGAACGCGCTTGCCGAACAAAAGCGATTCGTTAATTTCGCGCGTAATTTCCAACAGCGCGTTTTTTACTTGCGACTCAACTTTGTTTTCGCCGCCGTAAAATCCGACTTCAAGCGCCGTTTTGGATATGTGGACGTCGCGTCGGAAAATTTGCGTATAGTTGTATTCCGCGCCCGTCAAATGGAAGACTTCTTGCCCGGAAGTCGACGCTTCGGCGACGGCGTGATTGACGTAACAAAGCGTTCCGCCGCCGGTCGGAAGCGAGGTCGTCGCGCTAATCGAACCGCCGTTTTGCGCGTAAAATTCGACCGTAACATTCGCGCTTGAAACGCTCTTGACAAGATACGTTTCAGGGGCGCCTAGTATCCTCACAATATCGCCCGCTTTGAAATTCGCCGCTTTCGTCGCGTCCGAAAACGTAAAATACGCGTCCGCCGCTGGGGACGCTACGGCTGCCGTCGCGCTTGAATACGCGACTTGACGCGGTTTGATCGAATCTTCGAGCCATTCGTGCTTAGTCGCCGTCGCGGGCGTTCGCAACGGGAAAAGCCCGATAAAATTAGGAGACTGCGCGATCAAAGTAGAAAGAACGTCCGACAAGTCGCGTCTTACAAGCGTCGACGTTAAGTCAAGCGTGGTGTTTGCCACAATAAAACTCCCTTTGTTTTAGTCTTTCTTCGGCGCGTATTTAATCATAGACAAAACGTCGCCTTTTTGGCGCGCCTCGTCGTATGATTGAGCCCGCTTTTCTTCGCCGGACGAAACGACGTTTGACGATCCGACGGCGCCGCCGCTTGTCGACGGTTTGAGCCAGTGAGGAGACAACGCGATCTCCGCCGCCAACGCTTCAGACGCGCTTTTTCCGCCGTCGCGCGTTCGAATCGAACCGTCTATTTCGTCGACGTCAAACAACGCCGACAAACGGTCGACGTCGCGCAACGCTTCCTCGCGAACGTTTAACGCGCGCGCCGCGTCGCGCAATTCGTCGCGGATCGTCGCTTGCTTTCGTTGCGATTCATACGCTTCGATTTTCGCCTTCAACGCCGGAAGTTCTTTTACTTCCGATTCAAGACGCGCCTTTTCCGCCGCGAATTCTTGCAACCTAGCGCGCGTTTCTTCAGGCTTCAGTTCCAACAGCGCGTTTAAGCGCGACTGCAAACCGTCGCGCTCGTCGTTTGCTTCCGCTAGCGACTTTTCCGCCGCTTGCGCCCTGTTGCGGTATTTTTTGCTTTCCTCGCCGTTTTTTCGCGCGTCGTCAAACGCCCTAGCCAAATCTCCGCCGACGACGAAAGCGCCGTCTTTTTCGACGATTTGAGCGTCAAGAGCTTTGTTTAGTTCGTCGCGCGTTTCGAAAGACTGATTAAAAATATTTTCGTTCATTATTACGCCCCGTGCTGGTAGAATCTTGTCGGCATACTGTCGACGGCTAAAATATAACTGTTGAAAAGTTGTTTGTCAATTACCATAAATTAAAAATTTAATTTCTTTGTAGATTTTAGCAGTTTTGTTTTTTCGTTCGTATTTTATAATGCGGTAAATAGCAGAAAGGAGTTTTTGCACTGTGGAAAAAACGTCAATACTTTTATCGACTCGAAAAAAAAAGGAACTTGTCCTTAACGCGCTCGATAAAAACCTAGGCAACATAACGGCGGCTTGCAAAGTCGCGCAAATTTCGCGCGTTCAGTTTTACCGCTGGTTGGAAAACGACCCGAAATTTAAAGAAAAATATGAAGCGCTCGATTATGCCGAACGCCTCCTAGACGTTGCGGAACACAGACTTTACGAAGAAATCAACAAAGGCAACCTTCGTGCGGTGATTTATTTTTTGTCGACCAAAGGGGCAAAACGCGGCTGGGGAAAACCTCAATCTATCGACGTCAACGCCGCCGCGTCTATTGTTATCCAAGACGTCGACAAGGGTTTTTTTACCGCCGAAGCGCTTGAAAGGAACGCTAAAAAATGACTATCGAAGAAATCGACGTAAAAACGCTCAAGCCGTATCCAAACAACCCGCGCGACAATAAAAGCGCGATCGATTCAGTCGCGGAATCGATTAGACAATTCGGATTCAAACAACCTATCGTAATCGACGCGGAAAACGTCGTCGTTTGCGGGCATACGCGACTCGCCGCCGCCAAAAAGTTAAAACTCAAAACAGTTCCTTGCGTCCGAGCAGACGATTTGACGCCCGATCAGACGCGCGCCTATCGTCTACTTGACAACAAACTTGCCGAAAAATCCGACTGGGATTTTGAAAAACTTGAAATCGAACTTGACGAAATCGATTTTGATTTTGAGCCGTTCGACGTTTCGTTTGACTCGACCGACGACGAAAACGACGATCTCGAGCCAAAAGGAGACGGTCGGATTTTCCAGGATAAACAAGAGACGCCGGAGATTTTTGGCGTTTACATATCCTTTGAAACGGAATCGGAGCAAGAAGAATTTTACGACGAAATGAAAACAAGGGGGCTTGAATGCCGACTGACAAACATTTAAAAATTGAATTTTCCGCGCCGCCGTATCGTTCCTTTCGTTGCGATTCGATCGCGTCGACGTTCGACCTTGAGCCGGGCGCGCCGCGCGTTAAAACTATCGTTTGCGACGCGCCGCCGACGCTTGACGAGGAATGGCGCGTCGGTCTAATCGTCGGACCGTCGGGAAGCGGCAAAACGACCGTTGCGCGCCGTTGCTATCAAGACGCGATTTTCGAACGCGCCGACTGGGACGACAGACCGATCGCCGAATGTTTCGACAAGAGTTTAACCGTCGCGCAAATATCAAACGCGCTTACGTCGGTCGGTTTTTCTTCTATTCCTCAATGGTTGCAACCGTACTCGACGCTTTCGAACGGCGAAAAGTTCCGCGCCGACCTTGCGCGCGCGATCAGCGCCGTCGACGTTCCGCTTGTCGTTTACGACGAATTTACAAGCGTCGTCGACCGAACGACCGCGCAAACCGCAAGCTACGCCGTCGGCAAATCGATTCGCAAGCGCGACGACGGCGCCCGGTTTGTCGGCGTCTCTTGTCATTACGATATTGTCGACTGGTTGGAACCCGACTGGGTTTTGGATATGCAAACTGGAACGTTGACGCGGAGGCGTCTTCGGCGCCCCGAAATTACGCTCGAGTTTTTCCGTTGCAAGCGCGACGCTTGGCGGTTGTTTGCGCCGCATCATTATTTAACCGCCGAAATAAAAACAAACGCCTATTGTTACGTCGCGACGTTAGACGCGCGCCCCGTCGCGTTCGTTGCGACGATTAATTCAATGGGACACGTCGGCGCGCGTCGCGTTCATAGGCTGGTCGTTTTGCCGGAATTTCAAGGCGTCGGAATTGGGCGCGCCGTATTGAACGCCGTCGCGCGATTCGAACGCGACGAATACAAGACGCGCTCGTTTCACGTTTCGACGTCTAATCGTTTTTTCGGACGCG
>JAZRWW010000323.1:0-19085 GCA_045599865.1 Thermoguttaceae bacterium | reverse complement strand
ACGACGCGGAGGGGACGCTTGTCGAAACGAGCGAAACTCCGACGTCTTCCGAGACGACGGTCGAGAACCTCGGCGAAGTCGGCGCGGCTTACGTTGGCGGCGCGTTGAGCGTAACGGGCGACGCGTCGTTCTCTAAGAACGCGGCGAATTCTAATTACGGCGCGGCGCAAGTCGTCGGCTCGAGTAACATCGGCGGCGATTTGACCGTTTCGGACAATACTTCGGGCGGTTCTTACGGCGGCGTTTCGACGGGCGCTTTGACCGTTGACGGCGCCGCGACGCTTACGAACAACGAAGCGAACGGCGTGAGCGGCGCGCTTGGCGTCGACGGCGACGCGACGATAACGGGTTCGTTGACGGCGACTGGAAACAAAGCCGACGGCGTGGGCGGCGCGGTCTGCGTTGACGGTTCCCTTGTCGTCAAGGGAACTGGCAAGTTTGTCGGCAATCGAACCGAGGGATTCGGAGGCGCGATTGCCGCGCGTAAAGTTACGTTGAACAACGCGCTCTTGGCGGAGAACTACGCGGAGCTTTCCGGCGGCGCGATTTTCGCGGACGAGGCGGATTTAGTCAACGTTACGATCGCCAATAACGAAGCGAATCACGGCGGCGGTTTGTTTGTCGTCGATAACGCGAAGATTTACAACTCGATTCTCGCCGGCAATAAGGTTCATAACCTCGAGTTTGAGATCGACGAAGAAGTCGAGACTATCAGCGGCGAAGGCGTCGATATTTACGTCTGTGAAAATGCAAATATCGACATGCGTAATTCGTTGTTGCAGAACGTCGACTCGACCGGCGACGTTGAGTTTGGCGAAAGTTGGATGAACGAGGATTATCGTTGTATCGTCGGAGTCGATCCTGAATTTGTCGACGTCGCGAACGGCGATTACTCCTTGAAAGCGACTTCCGCCGCTATTAATGCCGGTTCCAACGAGTTCAATAAAGCGGAACTTGATTTGGCGGGCGCCGCGCGTCTTGTCGGTTTGACGGTCGACGGCGAGATTTGCTTCGTCGATATGGGCGCTTACGAGTATCAGACGATAATCGCGCCCGATTTGAGCTTCTCCGAATCGCCGATTTCGTTCTGGTTCGCGTCGATCGACGGTCAGTTGCGCGACCACTATATCGAAGGCGCCGACGTGATTCTCGACTTCTCGTTCCTTAATTCGGGCGATGCGAGCGCGATCGATTCCTTCACGGTCTCTTACGAAGTCAAGGGCGTCGACAATGATTTCAGTAAAACGATAACGATGCGTTATCAAACGGAATCCGATTACTTCGACTGGTTGAACCAAGCGGATTGGCTCGCGCAAAACGAGGCTTATGCTTATGTTCGTCAAAATCTTGGCGCTTTGCCGGTCGGCGAGTACTCGATTACGATTTCGCTTGACGTCGACGGCGAAATCGTCGAATGGGGCGAAGAAGACGAAACGGAAAAGGAACCGAACAACGTCTACACGACGAGCTTCAAGGTTTATGAAGCTCCGAACGTGGTCGTCGACACGAACGAAGACGGCGATTACAATCCGTTGGACAACAAGACGACCTTGCGCGAAGCGGCGGAATTGTATGTTGGTCCTTACTGGTATTCGCAACAAATTTTGATCGAATCCGGCGAGTTTGTCCGCGACGATTTGATCGTAGTTACCGTTGAAGACGGCGTTGCTACGACGGATCGCAACGTTTGCTCTATCGGCGAAGAAACCGAAGAAAAGACGTTGAAGGACGGCGACAAGTTCGAATACGGCGTTACTAACGTCGTTTACGAAAACGGCGTCTTTACCTATCCCGACGGCGTTCAAGCGGCTTACGCGCCCGATACGACGCAATATTCGTTGACGATCGAATTGGGCGACGGCACGAAACTTACCGCGCGACCGGAGAGCTTGGTTAACTACCTTGAATCGATCGGTCAACCCTATTCCGACGCCGACCTTGACAAATACGTTCACGTTTTGGTTTGGGCGGACGGTTCGATGACGCTTCTCAACGAGCTGAAAGCCGATTCGATCGTTTACGACAAGACGTTCGTTACCTACCGCGATTACGTTACGACCGATTCGGACGGCAATTTTGACGTCGCGCTTTACAACGGCGACTTGATCGTCTATAACGGCGTCGAGGGGACGTTTAAGAACGGCGCGTTCCTTGCGAACGACGGCGAGACCTATAAGATTCTCGAAGAAGGCGACGTCTTGACGATCAAGCGCGCATCCGACGAGGGCGAATCGGTCGACGTCGAAGTCAAGTACGTCGGCGCCTCCTTCGTTAAGGAAGACGGTTCGTTGATCGCGTTTGTTGACGGCGGACAAGTCGTTTGCGAGAACGGAACGATTATCAATACGAACGTCGCGAAAGACGTCGTCGTCGACGTCGCGACCTTCGACGGTTATCGATATAAGTTTGCGAACGACGGAAAAGCCGACGTTTCGACTTTCGTTGGAAACGCGATTACGTTTGACGCCGACGCCTTTGAGGATAGCAGTACTATTACCCTGAACGGTAAAGAGATTACGTTCGCTAAGGATTTGACGCTCGACGGAACGTTGAAAGAATTTGCTCCGGAAACCTTCTTTATCGTTATGATCGACGCGGCTAATCAGTCTCGCGCGTTTGTCGTCAACAGCGGTTTGACCGCGACGGTCGGGTCGCTCTCGATTATGAACGGAAAGGCTTCAAAGGGCGGCGCGATCGCCAACTATGGAACGTTGACGTTGGACTGCGTTGATTTTGAAAACAACGAGGCGTACAGCGACGGCGTAGTCGATCCTGAAACGAAGATTTTGACCGACGGCTTGGGCGGGGCGATTTATAATTCCGGCGCTTTGACGATCAAAGACGTAAGTTTTGAGAACAATACGAGCAAGTATTTCGGCGGCGCGGTTTACTCGATCGGCGCTTTGACGATCAACGATTCCGAGTTTGTCGGCAACAAGTCCGAATACAACGGCGGCGCGGTTTACGTCCTGAACTCGAACGCAACGATCAACAGTTCCGTCTTTGACAAGAACGAAGCGTCGCGCGCGGGCGGCGCTATCGCGATCAACGCGTCGAATAATTCCGGGACGTTGAACGTAATCAACTCGCTTCTGACGTCTAACGTCGCGGGCGGATACGGCGGCGGCGCGATTTACGCTTACGCCAAGCCCGGAAAGACGTTAAACGTCAATTTGACGAACGTTACGATCGCGGCAAATAAAGCGGCGACGAGCAACGGCGGTTCCGTCGGCGGCGGCGTTTACGCTGAAAACGCATCGTTGACGATGAAGAACTCGATTATTGCGACGAACGAGGCCGAAGCTTCCGACGATTTGAGATTGAACAATTCGACGGCGACTTTGTACAACGGCTTGGTCGGCGACGGCGAAGACGTCGGAGCCGGCGCTTTGACCGTCGCGGACGGCGCGAAAGCGTTGATTGGAACGACCGACGCTCCGATCGATCCGCGTTTCGGCGAAGACTACTCTTTGGCGTATAATTCTCCCGCCGTCAACAACGGCGCGAACGAATACGCGGTCGACGCATCCGGCGCGATTTTGGTTTACGACGTCGTAGGCGAAGACCGCATCGTCGGAGTCGAGGTTGGCGAAGGCGACGTTTACGCGGTCGATATGGGCGCTTTGGAATATCAAGGCGACGGAACGACGGCGGTTGCTCCGAATCTCAAGTTTAACGAAAATCCGTTGCACGGCTGGTTTGCCAGCGTCGGCGGCGCGGAAACCGGCGAATTTGTCGAAGGTTGGGACGTTTGTTTCGATTACGTCTTCGGCAATTACGACGGCGGCGCGCTTGTTACGAACAGTTTCAACTATTCGATTCGGGTTGAAGCTCTTGATTCCGAAGGAAACGTAATCGAGGGATCCGCGAAGGACTATAAGAGAACTTACGGTTCCGATAATTACGGATTTATGAAGCTGGGCGAAATGCTCGACAAGGGCGACGAAGTCGAAGGGTTCTGGAACCTTGGCGCATTGGCGGCCGGTCGTTATCGGTTGACCTTCACGATCGATTCCGATAATTCGGTCGTTGAAACGAACGAGAACGACAACGTTTACGTAACCGACTTCAACGTTGCCGAGCGCGCCGACTTGGTCGTTACGACCGAGAAGGACGTCGTCGACGCTTACGACGGTCTGATTTCGCTCCGTGAAGCGATCGATTATATCGGCGAGAACGGCGAAAGTTCGACGTCGATCGTTCGTCGCGTCGTCGAAGGCGACTCTTTCGAATTGAAGTCGCCCGAAGGCGCGGTTGCGAAATTTGCCGACGGCAAGTTCTCGTATGAAATTACGACGGAAGAAGGAACCGAAGTCGTCGATTTGGCGGCGGACGTCGATTACGAGTTGGCAAACGGCGAAAAATTCCGCTGGAACGGCGCCGACCAAGTCGTTTTGTCGGATACGATCTATAACGAAATTACTTTTGCCGACGTCGTGAAGGGCAAGACGATTCTGCTTACGGACGGAGAGCTTACGATTTCTCGTTCGACGACGATCAACGGCGCCGACGCGAACGTGACGATCGACGCTCAGAACGTTTCGCGCGTCTTCTCCGTTGAGAGCGGCGACGTTAAGCTCGACGGACTAACGTTGGTCAACGGTTTTGTCGATCAGGTATCCGGCGGTATTATTCTCAATAACGCGAATCTGTACTTGAACGACGTAACCTTCAAGAATGGCGGCGCGTACTACGGCGGCGCGATTTACAACGCGGAAAATGCGAAACTTGACTTGACGTCGGTCGCTTTCGTCGGCATGTCGGCGTCTTACGACGGCGGCGCGATTTACAACGCCGGCGTTTTGAACGCCAACGGCGTCGAGTTCGACGACGCGAACGCGGTCGACGGCGCGTTCCTTTACAACGCGGGTTCCGCGACGTTGGTCGACGCGAGTTTCGAAAACGGACTTGCGAGCGAGAAGGGCGGCGCGATTTACAACGTCGGCGGCAATTTGGAGGTTTCCGCTTCCAGCTTTGTCGGCAACAAGGCGAGTTACGGCGGCGCGATCGTCAACTATCAAGGCGACGTCTCCATCGCCGGAACTTCGTTCGCCAATAACGTCGCGACAAGCGACGCGGGCGCGATCGACAACTACGGCGCGTTGACTTTGACCGACGTCGAGTTCTTCGCCAATACGACGAGCGGGTTTGGCGGCGCGATTTACAACAGCCAATCTTCGACGACCGACAAATACTCCGTCGTGTTGAACAACGTCGCGTTTAATGCGAATAGCGCGACGAACGGCGGCGCGATTTACAATAGTAAGAATTCGATCGTCGAAGGAACGGCGACGTTTAACGGCAACCTTGCGAGCGGGTTCGGCGGCGCGATTTACAATCTCGGTTCCGTCGTCGCGTCGGAAGGCTGGAGCTTTAAATCCAACGCGGCGCAGAAGGACGGCGGCGCGGTTTACAACGCGAACGGTTCGTTCGAATTGACGAACGCGTCGTTTATCGCGAACGGCGCGGCGAACGGCGGCGCGGTTTATAACGCTGCGAAATTCTACGCGACTTACGCGAACTTCGAAGCAAACGAAGCGACCGCGAATGGCGGCGCTGTTTACAACGCGTCGCAAGCGACGTTAAGTTTGTCGAACGCTTGCGTATGGGAGAACGTCGCCGGAACGAACGGCGGCGCGATCGCCAACTTCGGTTCGACGACGTTGCGCAACGTAACCGTCGCGGCCAACGCGACCGGCGAAAAGGGCGGCGCTTTGTATAACGCGGGTTCGGTCGTCGCGTACAATACGATTTTAGCGAGTAACTACGCTAAGACGGACGCCGACGTTTCGGGCAAGGCTCCGACGTATTACAACTCCTTGACGGGTAAAGACGCCGGATTTGCGGTTGAGCCGATCTTTATCAACGGTAAGTTGGCGAATGCCGACCAAGTTGATTTGACCTTAAGAAGCGATTCTGCAGCCGTCAACGCCGGTTCCAACAAGTACGCGCTCGACGCCAAGGGCGAAAACGAGTTGGTTTACGACCTTGCCGGAAACGATCGTATCTGCACGAGTCTTGATTGCGTCGACGTCGGCGCCTTCGAGTTCCCGTTTGAAACGCCTTCGACGGTCGTTACCACTGATTTGGACGTTTACGACTTGACCGACGGCAAGGTTTCGTTGCGCGAAGCGATTCAATACGCCTCCAGACTTGGAGAAACGGAGATTACTTTTGCCGATTACCTTACTAACGTCAGTTTGAGGTCGACCTTAGAACTCAATCAAGATATTACGATTAACGGCGGCGGAATCGTCCTTAATGCCAATGGATTTGTCGGCGCGGTTATTGCGGTCGGCACGACTTCCGAGGGCGAAAAAGCGAACGTCAAATTGAACGATTTGACGATTTCGGGCGGCTACAACGTCAACGAGGCTCAGCCCGACGATCCGAATTACGTCGGCGGCGGTTTGTTGAACTACGCGACGTTGACGCTTGAAAACGTTACGGTCGTCGACAACGCGGCCGCATATGGCGGCGGTATTTACAACGCCGGAACGTTGAACGTGATCAATTCGAACGTTTTGAACAACGACGCGCTCTATTACGGCGGTTTGTACAATCGCGGTTTATTGTACGTCGAAGGTTCAAAGATCGCGGGCAACGAGGCGTCGTACTATGGCGGCGGCGTCGGAACTTATTCCGATACGACGATCGTAAATTCGGAAATCATAGGCAACAAAGCCGCAGTCGGCGCCGGCGTCTACGCGCAAATCAATATGCAAGATTTGTTTAACGGTGACACGGATCGAGAGGTTGCTCTGACGAACTGCACGATCGTCGGCAACGTTGCGACGACGCGCGGCGCGGGCGTTTGGGCGAATCACGTTTTGAACGTCAATAACTCGATTATTTACGGCAACGAAGCGCCGGAAGCCGCCGACTTGTACGCTACGACGATTTTGGCGACGAGCGCTACGACTCTGAAATATTCCGACGTCGGCAAAGCCAACGTCTCTATCTCCGGCGTAGGCGTGAAGTCGGTCGATCCGATGTTTATCGACTTCAATAAGTTGGAAGATTGGTCGGCGTGGAATCTTGATCTCCAAGTCGGTTCGCCGGTTATCAACGCCGGTAGCAACGATTTGGCGGTTAATGGAGAAGGTTCCTTGTTGACGGTCGACCTTCTTGGTAGAACGCGCGTCGTCGGTTCCGTCGTCGATATGGGCGCTTACGAGGAACAAGGCAATCTTGCTCCGACCGACGTTGAAATCGACGTGAAATCCGGCGTTCTTTCCAACGTCGAAATCGGAACGGTCGTCGCGACGTTGAAGACCGTCGACGCTAACCCGGACGACGAGTTTACTTACGAGTTGCTCAACGATTACGACGGCGCCTTTGCGATCGACGGCGATACGGTCGTCGTTGCGAAGAAGTTGACGGCTGGCGAGTATGAACTTGTCGTCCGTTCGACTGACTCCGGCGACGCTAGCGTCGAAAAGAGCTTCACGTTGACGGTTTCCGACCCGAGCGCGCCCGTTTATTCGACGCCGACGGTTACTTCCGTCGGACGCGCCACGGACGGTTCGGTCGTCGTTACTTGGACGAACGAAGACACGGCGAAGGAATACGTGGTCGAGTATCGCGTCAAAGGTTCCGCCAACTGGATCGCCACCGGCGCCTTGACCGGCAACTTTGGCGTTTTGTCGAACGCGTCCTTCAAGAACGGCGACGTCGTTGAAGTTCGTATTCAAGCGCTCGCGTCTTCGACGAACCTCGGGTCTGATTGGTCCGAAATCGCCGAATACGAGATCAAAACGAACGAAACGTTCTCCAGTCAGGTTTCCGGCGATTACGTCGAAGCCGTAAACGGTTATCTTGCGAAAGTAGTCGTTGATTCGAGCGTCGCTTATTCGAACTGGACGATCGATTGGCAAGACGGAACAACTAGCGAGCTTAACGGTTTGGCGACTTCGAAGACGTTCTACCACCTCTATAAAGAAGGCGGAAATTACACGCCCGTTTTGTACGTCGACAATAAGGTCGAAGGCGTCGAAATCAGCGCGATTTCCGTAACGTTGAACGTCGAAATCGCTCAGACTTTCGGTTTGAGCGTCGAGACGGCGAACGTCTTCTCCGCAGTCGCGCCTATTTCCGTCGTCGCAGTCGCGCCGGTCGTCGGCGAGTTGGTCGTCGACGGTTTCATCGCGCGAGACGCTCAAATCGACGTTTTGACCGACGTTGAATTTAACGCGAGCGTCGAAGCCGCGCCCGTTGCGAGTACGCCGAGCGTTACGACGGACGCTTCGATTCGCGACCGCGCGTTCGTCGCGTCGGAAGCGCGTCGCGCCGTGTTTGCCTCTGCGTTTGATCTTGAAACGGTCGACGCGTCCGAACTTCCCGTCGAGGCGAGCGATTCGATCTTTGACGAAGCTTTCTTGAACGACTTGTTTGAGAACTGACAAACGCGGCGACCGTTTTTAAGCGGTCGCGTTAATTAGGAGAATCCGCGACGCGCGCGCGTTCCGACGGGTTCTCTGCGGCGAATTTACACGGGGCGCGAGCCCCGTTTTTTTGTATTTCATCATTATATTGATACGAGACGAACCAAATGGCTCGCATTAAACGAATATTAGTCGCCGGGGGCGCCGGTTTTTTGGGTTCGCACTTGTGCGAAGTTCTAATTGAACGCGGGCACGACGTGATTTGCGTCGATAATTTTTTTACAAGCCAGAAGTCGAACGTCGAGAAATTACTGACTCGACCGAATTTTGAATTGATTCGGCACGACGTAACCTTGCCGTTGGCGTTGGAAGTAGACGAAATTTATAATCTTGCTTGTCCGGCCGCTCCCGGTCATTATCAGTATAATCCTTTAAAAACGATGAAGACGTCGGTTCTCGGCGCGATCAACTTGCTAGAATTGGCGCGCGAGAGTCGCGCGAAAATATTGCAAGCGTCGACTAGCGAAGTTTACGGCGATCCTGAAGTTCATCCTCAGCGCGAGGATTATCGCGGCGCGGTCAATCCGATCGGACCTCGCGCGTGTTACGACGAGGGAAAACGCGCGGCGGAGACGTTGTTTATGGATTCGTGGCGCATGTATCGCACGCAAATTTGCATCGCGCGTATTTTCAACACCTACGGACCGAAAACGCATCCGTTCGACGGACGCGTCGTTTCGAATTTTATTCGTCAAGCTCTTGCCGACGAGCCGATTACGATATTCGGCGACGGTTCGCAAACGCGTTCGTTCTGTTTTTATACGGATTTAATCGACGGCTTGATTCGCCTGATGGAGAATTCCGACGACTTCGTCGGTCCCGTCAATTTGGGGAATCCAAACGAGTTTACCGTTTTGGAACTTGGCGAATTAGTTTGGGAGTTGCTTGGTAAGAAGCCTAAGTTTACTTTTAAGGAACTTCCCGTCGACGATCCGTGCAGGCGTCAGCCCGATATTTCGTTAGCAAGAGAAAAACTGGGTTGGGAGCCGAAGGTTCAATTGCGCGAAGGGCTTTCCAAGACGATCGAATGGTTTAAAAGAATTAATATCGACGATTTCCGCGCGCCTACTCCGAATTATTGACGTTCATAGATTCGCGATTCGACAAACTGATTTATTTTGGCAATTTCTTTGGCTAAACGCTTGCAAAGTCGTTCTAAAAATTTTATGATAAGAGCGTCGTTATTTGACGACGCTTGTTTTTTTATATTCCTATTCAAACCTTATAGGGCGAAAAAATGTCGAAACCCAAAATTGTCGTCGTTGGAAGTTCAAACACCGATATGATTATTAAGGCGGATCGTATCCCCGCGCCCGGCGAAACGGTCGTCGGCGGAACTTTTGCAACGGCGCCGGGGGGCAAAGGGGCTAATCAGGCGGTCGCGGCGGCTCGCGCGGGCGGCGACGTGTCGTTTGTCGCGCGCGTCGGCGACGATATGCTTGGCGCGCAAGCAGTCGAAGGATACGCGCGCGAAGGAATCGACGTTTCGTTTATTCAGCGCGACGCGAAATTAGCGACGGGCGTCGCGTTAATTATGGTCGACGCGTCGGGCGACAATTCGATCTCCGTGGCGTCCGGCGCGAATTTTGCGCTGACGCCCGAGGACGTCGAACGCGCCTCCGACGTAATTAAGAACGCGCAAGCGGTCGTCGTACAGTTGGAGACGCCTTTGGAAACGATCGAACGCGCGGCGCAAATCGCCAAAGCGTCCGGAGTACCCGTGTTGCTTGATCCGGCTCCGGCTCCGAGCGCGCCTCTGCCGTCGTCGTTATTGTCTTGCGTTTCGGTCGTCAAGCCCAACGAAACTGAAGCGACCCGTCTTACAGGAATCGAGGTCGTCGACGAATCGACCGCGCGTTTAGCGTGCGCGAAATTACTTGAACTTGGCGTCGACACGGCGATCGTTACGCTTGGCGCCGCCGGTTCCGTCGTAATGACGAAAGACGGATTCTGTCAAACGTTTGCGGCTAAACTCGTCTCCGCCGTCGATGCGACGGCGGCTGGCGATTGCTATTCAGGCGCGTTGGCGGTCGCGTTAGCCGAGGGCAAATCGCTTGCCGAATCCGTCGATTTTGCGTCGAAGGCCGCTTCTCTTAGCGTTCAAAAACTCGGCGCGCAACCTTCGTTGCCAACTCGCGAAGAAATCGATCGCGCGTGAAATTTGCTAATTAATCGTCAATTTGAACGTCGAGCGCCCCGGCGCCTGTGGAGTGTTGAAATGAAATCGTCTTTTATTCTTTGTTCTCTGACGGGACTTTTTTTCGTCCTGTCGTCGTGGGCGTCTTTGAACGCGGAAGACCGCGCGCCTTCGGACGTCATATTTGTAGAAGCCGAGTCTTTTGCCGAAAAGGGCGGCTGGGGAATCGACACGCAAGCCGTTGATTTTGTCGGCTCGCCGTATCTTATCGCGCACGGCTGGGGAACGCCCGTCGAGGACGCAAAGACGACCGTTCGTTTTCCCGCGCCGGGTAAATATCGCGTTTTAGCGCGCACGCGTAATTGGGTTTCGCCTTGGACTACCGAATACGCGCCGGGGCGTTTCCAAGTCGTCGTCGATTCTCGCGCGTTGCCTACCGAATTTGGAAAGGAGGGCGTCGAGTGGGCGTGGCGTCTTGGCGACGAATTTGAAGTCGCGCCGGAACGTTTGGACGTCGAAATTTCTTTACGCGATTTGACCGGGTTCGACGGTCGCGTCGATCGTCTGGCTTTTGCGCCCGTCGGTTCCGAAAACGTCGATTGGGAAGCGCGCCTCAACGCGATGAACAACGACGAATTGACAAAACAAATCGAAGGAACGGAAATCGAAGACGCCAACGGGGGCAAGCCTTACGATTTAGTCGTGATTGGCGGCGGAATCGCGGGCGCGTGCGCCGCCGTCGCCGCAGCGCGCTTGGGCGCCAGCGTCGCTCTTGTGCAAGACCGTCCCGTCTTGGGCGGCAACGGCAGTACTGAAGTTCGCGTTCACCTTAACGGCGAAATAAATTTGCCTCCTTATCCTAATTTGGGCAATTTAACGCATTTAATGGGGCCGCACGGAGGCGGCAACGCGCGCGGCGCCGACCATTATAAGGATCAAAAACGTCTTGAATTAGTTCAAGGCGAGAAGAACATCGATCTTTTCCTCAGCGTTCGCGCGTTCAAAACAGAAGTTGAAGAGACGAACGGAGCGCGTCGTATCGTCGCCGTCCTAGGAAAGAATATCGAGTCGGGCAAAACGACGCGATTCTTGGGCAAGACTTTTGCCGACTGCACCGGGGACGGAAGCGTCGGTTTTTTGTCCGGCGCCGATTGGCGCATGGGACGCGAAGCCAAGTCGGAATACGACGAGCCGAGCGCGCCTGAAGTCGCCGACAAGACGACGATGGGCGCTTCGATTCAGTGGAACACCGCCGACGCGGGCGAGCCGACGACTTTTCCCGAACTTCCTTGGGCGATTCAATTCAACGAAAAAACGATCAAACCGTCGACGCACGGAGATTGGGACTGGGAAAGCGGTATGAATCGCGATCAGATCTCCGACATTGAACGCATTCGTGACGTCGGTTTACGCGCCGCTTACGGTCATTGGTCTTATATGAAGAATCATACGACGGGCGCTTGGGCTGAAAAAGTCAAGAATCTTAAATTGAATTGGGTCTCTTTTATCGCGGGCAAACGCGAATCGCGCCGTATTTTAGGGGACGTCGTGTTGCGCGAGCAGGATATTGTCGACGCTCGACCTTTTGAGGACGCGTCCGTAACGACGACTTGGTCGATCGATTTACATTACCCCGAGCCTTCGAATTCGGCAAATTTCCCCGGAGAAGAATTCCGCGCGATTTGCGAACAAGTTCAAATTAAGCCCTACGCGATTCCTTATCGCTGTTTCTACTCGCGCAACGTCGAGAATTTATTTACGGCGGGGCGCGATATTAGCGTCACGCATATCGCGCTTGGCACTATTCGCGTGATGCGCACGGGCGGCATGATGGGCGAAGTCGTCGGAATGGCGGCGGCGGTCTGTAAGAATCACGATTGTTTGCCTCGCGACGTCTACGAGTCCTATCTTGACGAACTCAAGGCGTTGATGGAAAAGGGCGTCGCTCCCGCAACGCCGAAAGCAAGCGCGCTTGAGCGCCCGAAATGGTTGACTAAGGACGCGAAAAATTTGGCGCTAGACGCTAAGATCGCCGTGTCGAGCGACTATCGCCAGAAGGGGCTCTATTCGAAAGAGGCGATTAACGACGGCAAATTCGATTTCAACAGCAACGAAGGACGCTGGGTTAGCGACGTCGACGACGGACATTGGGTCGACTTCCAATTCGACGCGCCGATTACGATCAACGCGATGCGCGTAATGTCGGGTCAAGCCGGAGGCAAAACTCCGATCGCCGATTTTCACTTAATGTACGAAAAGAACGGCGAATTGTTCGACGTTCCGGGCGCGGAGGTTTTGGAAAACGAATCGCAAATCGTCGGATTGAAATTTGTCGACGTAGCGTCGAAACGGTTCCGACTCAAGATAACGCAGACGCCCGGCGGTTTGGCGCGACTTTGGGAAGTCGAATTCTATCGCGTCGACGACAAATAACGATCGTTTACGTCGGTTTGTTCCTTTGAAAATTGTTTTTTCGACCATAGAGGCGCGTCTTGATCCGACGCGCTTTACGGAACGCTAAATTGTCTACAGTACCTTCCGTCGTTTTGCCCGTTGATTCTTATCCGCTTTTGACTTTGCCCGGCGTCGCGGTCGAACGTCGTCGCGCGTCGTCTCGTCGTCGACGTCAAAAGAACGTTCGAAATTTTAAGACGATCGAACTTTTCGCCGGCGCGGGCGGCTTGGCGCTTGGCGTCGAACGCGCCGGATTTGAAACGTTGGCGCTTGTGGAAATCGACAAAGACTCGTCTGAAACGCTGAAATCTAATCGCCCTCAATGGCGCGTTATTAACGACGACGTCGCCAAATTGTCGCCGCTCGACTTGCCCGAATATTTTGGACTACAAGTCGGCGAACTCGACTTACTTTCCGGGGGCGCGCCCTGCCAATCGTTTTCTTACGCGGGCAAGCGTTTGGGATTGGAAGACGCGCGCGGAACGCTGTTTTATCATTACGCGTTGTTTTTGAAGAAACTACGTCCTAAAGTCTTTCTCTTTGAGAACGTGCGCGGTCTGCTTTCTCACAACAAGGGGCAAACGTACCGAACTATAGTCGACGTCTTTGAAGAGGTCGGTTACGACGTTCGACGTCAAATCCTTAACGCGTGGGACTATGGAAACGCGCAAAAAAGAGAGCGTTTGATTACGATAGGCGTTAGAAAAGACCTTGTCGACGAAATTTCGATAGATTTTCCGCAACCTCGCGCGTACAAGCCCGTCTTGCGCGACGTGTTGAAGGACGTTCCGCCAAGCGAAGGCGCGCGGTATTCCGAATATAAACGAAAGATTTTCGATCTAGTGCCGCCCGGAGGATATTGGCGCGACATACCCGAAGACGTCGCTAAGGAATATATGAAGACGTGCTGGGATATGGAAGGCGGTCGGACGGGAATTTTACGACGTATGAGTTTTGACGAGCCCTCTTTGACCGTTTTGACGACGCCGACGCAAAAACAGACTGAACGTTGCCACCCGTTGGAATCGCGCCCGTTTAACGTGCGAGAAAACGCAAGAATTCAATCTTTTCCCGACGATTGGAAGTTTTGCGGGAGCGTCGCAAGTCAATATAGGCAAGTTGGAAACGCCGTGCCGGTGAATCTCGCTTATGACGTCGCTTTAGAAATTCGTAAAGGTTTGGAAAATTATCAATGTGGAAAATAGATTTTATTTCAGAAGCTGATTTCAAACAGATGGTAACGGATACTATTATCCGCTATCAAAAAAATATGAGAGCATACGATCTTAAAGAATTTAATCAAAATCAGATTGATCCGATTAAATTACTTTTTGACAAAATTGTATATCAAAATAGTTGGAACGAAGTTATTCAAAGAGAAGTTTGGAGACAACGCGATAAATCGAATAACAACGATATAGGAGATTTTCATCAAAGTCTTTTTCAATTCATTAAGGGATGTGAAGTTCCTGAAAAAGGTTGGGACGTTATCTTCAGAAGAGACGCAGGTAAAATTAACCTGCCAGAATGTGGAGAAGTTCGGTCTATTTATGTTGAAATGAAGAATAAACATAATACGATGAATTCTTCCTCGGCAGGTAAGATTTATACTAAAATGCAAAAACAGTTGTTGGAAGACGACGACTGCGCTTGCTTTTTAGTGGAAGCGATCGCAAAAAAATCGCAAAATATAACTTGGAAACTTAAGGTCGATGGTAAAGAACGGAGTCACAATAGAATTCGTCGTGTGAGTATCGACGTGTTTTACGCCCTCATAACGGGGCAAAGAGACGCTTTTTTTCAGATTTGCGTAGCGTTGCCTCAAGTAATTCGTGATATTGTTGGAAATTCGTCTCGTTTTAATCCTCCTCGCGATACTGTTGTAGACGAGCTAAAAGAAAAAGCTGATTCTGTTAAAGGAAAATTTTCACAAGAACTCAGCGACGACGATGCGACTGCGCTTGCTTTATATTTACTTGGGTTTAGTGATTATTTAGGCTTTAATTCTTAAAATATACGTATTGTAGGATTGAATTTATGACTACCAATAGAAGAAATTTTGTAAAAACGTCGTTAGCTGTCGGACTTAGCGCCGCTTTCAGTAATTTATCGAACAATAGTTTCGCGCAGGAATCGTCGACGTCCGACGTTCCTAAGAACGACAAGCCGCTTGTGATTTATCAAGCGGATTTGTTCCATCCTCACGGCGATCCCGACGATCATTTCGACCTCGCGACGCTCTATTCTCTTGCCATTCAAGGTTTGCTCGATATCGACGGGCTCGTTCTTGATTATCCGCCCGAATTTCGCGCGGGCGATCCTGCGGTCGCGGCAGTCGCTCAAATGAATCGACTTTCGGGACTTCGTACTCCGTTTGTCGTCGGTTCTAAAGTTCAGCCGAGTAAGCGCGGGGACGTCGTATCCGATTTGTCGTCGCTCGATTCTTCCGCCGTCGAATACTTGATCGAGGCGTTGGAACGCGCGGAACGACCTATTGACATAGCGATAGTCGGTTCGTCGACCGACGTTGCGATCGCTTTTTCTCGTCGTCCCGAGCTGTTTAAAACGAAATGCGCGGGCGTCTATCTCGACGCGGGCGGGGCGAACGTCAATCCGAAGAATCCCGCTCAACTGGAATTTAACGCTCGTTTGAATCCTAGCGCCTACGCGACGTTGTTCGATCTTCCTTGTCCTTTATATTGGTTCCCTTGCTGGGACGTCGTGGAACAACGCGCCGTCGGACCTAACGGAACGTTTTATTGGCTCGACCATACGAAAGCGTTTGACGGAATTTCGCCGTCTCTTGCCGCGTTCTTTACGTTTATGTTTGATCGTTCGACGAATCCGCGTTGGATTAAGGCGCTGGAAGAGCCCGTCAAGCCGGAACGTTGGGCGCAAATCTTGAAAGATCGGCGCGGAATGTGGTCGACCGCCAGCATTCTGTATTGCGCGAAGAAAACGATTTTACGCGACGGGTCTATAGTCGATCATACGCCCGAGGTCGACGCGAGTTCCGACGCGCTCTATCGAATGGAAAACGTCCGCGTTACTTGCGACGACGAAGGACGAACGACTTGGGAGTATTGCGAGGAAGAGACGAATCGCAAATTGTTCCATATTCTTGACGTCGAGGCGTATACGGAGGCTATGTCGCGCGCCGTCAACTCTTTGTTCCGCGTTTTTACTTGACGCGCGGCTTGTCGCGTAACGCGATACCATTGCGCGGACTAAATTAAACGTCGCCAAATCGTAAAAAACGACTTGGCGGCGTTTTTTTTTTGCGCGACCGTTTACGACGCTCTATGTTTTGAATCAAAGCGCGCGTTGCTTTTCTGATTATTTTCTGATAAGAAGAAAAAAATGCGTGAACGATTACATTGGAACTTGAAGCAAGCGCCGCTCGGGGATTCGTTTTTCGCGGAAGCGAAAAACGCGCGAAAGCCGCCTGCATTGCAGGCGGAAGGGCGGAATTTTACGAGACTCTCGACAAACGAGTTCATTGAGCGCCTAATCGGTTCCGTATGTAGATTCCAGAAGCGCGGACCTTTGCAACCCATCCGCCCGCAATGCGGGCGGCTTTCGCGCGTCGCTTACGCCGTCGATCCTTGCGCGACGCTTATTCCGAATCAACGCGCGTGAGAAATAGGAGTGAATTTTTATGAACGCTTACGAAAAAAACAACTAGAATCATAATGGGTGATTGTATTTTTTTTTTTTCTTATAGAATGATCGACGAGACTGGATTCCTCGCGTTGCGACGTTTGGTCGATCTGGTCGTCGTCGTTGTTGAAACCGAGGCAAAATGGCGTTTGCGTTTTTCGCCGCTTGTTATATTTGTCTTGTTGTTTTTGCCGCCGCCGTCGTTGTTTTTGTCGTAATAAAATGGAAAACGTTTTTTTAACGCCGCAGACGTCGGTCTAGGACGTTAAATTTCAATAGAATGGATTTGTCGACGTTTTGCGCGTCGTTTCTATACGGATAGGACGACGACGGACGGTTCTTCGCACCATAAACGCGAGAACTTCGTAAGGTTCGACAAGTCGTGCCGTTTAAAGGGAACGCTATGTTTAGACAAACTAAGAAGTCGCGCCGATCTGTCGTTGCGCGCGCCTCGAAATTGAGACTGGAATCGCTCGAAGAACGACAATTATTGACCGCCGTCGGGTGGGAAGCCGCCGCGACAGGCGAGCAAGTTCCTTACGGACCAGAATTTTGCGTCGTTTGCGACGAACGTTGCGAACCTGCGGTCGATTTGACCGCCGTGCAAAACGACTCCGCGAAGACACTTGCCGAAAGTTTTTCCATCTTGAAAACGACCGAGGATAAATCGTTTTTAACGGTGACTTCGACTGAAGATTCGGCTGAGACGGGAACGTTGCGTTATGCGATCGCAAACGCCGCGCCGGACGACACGATTACGTTTGCCGACAGTCTGAAAGGTCAAACGATTAAGTTGACGCAAGGCGAATTGATTATCGCGAAGAATCTGACGATCGACGCATCGTCGCTTTATAACGATGCGACGAGTACGCCGGGAATTACGATCAACGCAAACGACGCGTCGCGCGTTGCGAGAATTTCTAAAGGAGATAGTGGGGGTTCGACGGTTGTTTTCAACGGATTGACGCTTACTGGCGGAAAAGTTAGCAGTAGGTCTGATGAGGGAGACGCTAACTTGGGCGGCGGGGTTTTCGTCGATGAAAGTTGCAGTTTTACGTTGACGAACGGGACGATCTCTGGTAATGCGGCGAAATCCGGCGGCGGAGTTTACGTCAAGGGAACAGGCAGTTTTATATTGACGAACGGAACGATCTCCGATAATAATGCAACATACTATGGCGGCGGGGTTTGCGTCTTTAATGACGGCGTTTTTGAGTTGACGAACGGGACGATCTTCGGCAATGAGGCTTACTCCGGCGGCGGGGTTTGCGTCTATCCTTCCGGTCGTTGCGTGTTGACGAACGGGACGATCTCCGGCAATGAGGCTTACTCCGGCGGCGGGGTTTGGCTCGGCGACGGTAGTTATTTTACGTCTTATAACTCGATTATCGCCCTCAATGGCGATAGTGATTTCTATGCATATAACGCCCCTAATATTGTTGTAAAGAACAGCTTGTCGTCCTATGAGTTTGACGAAGGCAATTACGTATACGATTCGACCAAGCCGCTTTTCGTCGATGAGACGAAAGCCGATTACTCGTTGCCTAAAGACTCGCAAGCGCGCGACCTCGGAGACAATGCCTATGTAGCCGACGTCGCAATCGATCTTGCCGGAAACTCGCGCGTTGCTTTTGAAAAGGTCGACCTTGGCGCCTACGAATACCACGACCTGTTGACGAGCGTTTCGATTGTCGGAACCGTCAAAGTCGGCGAAACATTAACGGCGAAGGCTTGTTCGAACTCCGAAACCCAAGACGACGTATCTGCGAATTACGTTTGGTTGCGCGACGGAGTCGAGATAAGCGGCGCGACTGGAGACAAGTACTTCGTTTCAGTCTTCGACGTCGGCGCGAAGTTGACGGTTAAGGCGACGGGAACAGGCAATTACGCCGGAACTGTTGAAAGTTCAGAAACGGGCGTCGTTCCTGCGCCGACAAAAGACGAGCCGATCATTATTGAGCCGACTTATGAAAATTTTGTCCAAGCGGTTAAACTCGTAGTCGACGGCGGAACAATTAAGTTCACGTCAAGCGAAGAGTCGCAAACGATATCCGTTGAATCGCCTATTATTGTTAGGGATAAGTCGTTTACGGTCGACGGAACCGGCGCTAAAATCGAATTCGTCGGCAAGGGCGCGCCTTCGGATTCCGAGCCTCTCCTTACGACCGGCGACGATTACGACGGGGAAGGCGAGCGTCGACTCTTTGAAGTCGAAGCCGGATGTTCTTTGACGCTGACCGACGTCGCTCTTAAAAACGGTTACGCCGATTACGGCGGCGCGATTAAAAACTCCGGGACGTTGACGCTTAACGGAGTTACGTTCGAAGACAACGTCGCGACGAAAAACGGGGGCGCGATCTTCAACGCCGTCGGCGCGAAGTTGACGGTCG
>JAZRWW010000322.1:0-24994 GCA_045599865.1 Thermoguttaceae bacterium | reverse complement strand
GCGCCGATCCGCCCGTCAAAGACGGGCGGCTTATCGCGCGACGGCTAGCGCCGTCGGTTTGAACGCAAACCTTAGTCGGCGTATTACGTGAACGATTACGCAAAAAAGATAATCGTTCACGGAAAGCGGCGCGTCGAACCGTCGGTTTACGTCGCCGAAAACCGACGTCGTTCGTCGCTTCGTTGTAAAAGAGCGCGTTAACTTCGGTTTCCGCAGACGCTAATCGGATAAAAACTGTAAAGACGTTGATTTTGGATTGTAAACGCATTGATTGCGCGCGGACGCGCCTGTTTGTTTTAGAATCGTTGGGTTTGGGGTAATTCCAGCCGCTGAATTTCATTCGCAGGCTTCCCGCGAACGTTTACGCGTTCGCGTTGGTCGAGCGTTTCGAGACGATCGCCGACCTTCGTTTGTCGATCAAACTTTTGTTTGCGCGAATGCCTTCGCATAAAGCGAAGAATCGTCGCGCGTTTTGAAACTATCGTCGTTCGCGTCGTCGTCGCGTCGCGTTAAGGCCGCTTAACGTCCGCGTAGAAACGCGCGCCTTGCGATACGAACGTCTCGTTCGCGATTTGCTCGTCGGCAAATCGGTAATTTAGAGACGATTAGAGACTTTTGCTTATTGTCGAGCGTTTGTTTGCGCCTTTGACGACGTTTGAAGCGACGGATCGCTTCTTGTTGCGTCAAATTTTGGCGCCGCGCTTTTGCTTAAATATTTACGTCAGGGAGGATGTTATGATCGCGATCCAAGCCGACCCCGAAATCGTTGCGCAAACGTGGCGGGATTTTATCGCCGATCGTTCCAATAAAACGTTGCGTAACGCGCTCATCGAGCAATATTTGCCCTTGGTTCGTTACCACGGCGAGTGCGTGTGGTCGAGACTTCCCGACGAGGTGGAACTTGACGACTTGGTCTCGGCGGGCGTCTTTGGACTAATGGACGCGATCGACGCGTATGATCCAGAGCGGGGCGTCAAATTTGAAACCTATTGCGTGCCGCGTATTCGCGGAGCGATGCTCGACGAGTTGCGCAATATGGACTGGGTGCCTCGTCTTGTCCGATCGCGCGCTAGAAAGTACGCGGAGGCAAATAAGGAGCTTTCCGACAAACTTGGACGAACGCCGACTCAAGACGAGTTGGCGTCGCATCTCAATATCGACAAGGCGGAGTTGTCGCGCGTTATGAACGACGCGAACGCCGTCAATCTTGTCAGTCTGAATAAGAAATGGTTTGAAACCGACGGATCGAAGGACGTTAGCGAAATCGACTTGGTCGAAGACGAACGTAGCGAGGATCCGACCGGACGTCTGCAAAAGTCCGACGTCATTCGCCTTGTTACCAAAGGGCTCAGTCATAACGAGCGAATGATTATTATTCTCTATTATTACGAAGAAATGACGATGAAGGAGGTCGGCGCGACGCTTGATTTGAGCGAAAGTCGCGTCAGCCAGATGCACAGCGCGATCGTGAATCGTCTGCAACAGCAGTTGAAAGATCGTCGACCCGAGTTTGTCTAATCGATTTGTTGAAAAGCAAGCGCTTTTCCGACAAGCCGCGAATAACGCGACGCGTTCCGTATTCTTTATTGTCCCCCCGACCTTCGGGAAAGAATTTAACGAACGCGCCGAGGACGTCGACGGCTTGTTTTTTTTGTCGCGCGTCGGGGGTCTTGAAAAAATAGAACCTTTGTTCTACAATTAAAGACGTCGACGAAAGTTTAATCGTTCGACTCAGGCGTCAAGCGTTCGCGTCGGAATCGAGGCTTGGCGCGTTTTGTCGTCGCGTTTTGGTTGTTAGGAATTTTCGAAATGTCGCGCGCTGATTCGTCGAAGGAAGTTAGAACGCTTTGGGACGATCTCGAGTCGAACGTCGAACACGACGACCGAGCGGACTCAAAAGCCGACGCGACGTCCCTTCGCGTTTATTCGCCCTATGAAATTGCCGACGACGTGTTGCTTTCGACCGTCGACGGAGTAGGTCCCTTGACGACCGAACGGCTCGTCGATTATTTCGGATCGGCGACCGAAGTTTTAAAAGCGCCCGTCGAAGAGCTTTGTCGCGTGGAAAAGGTCGGCGCGAAGTTGGCGGCGAAAATCCACGACGCGCGGAACGCTTGCGACATAGACGCCTTGGTCAATTTCTGCGTCGTCAACGACGTGCAAATCGTCGCCCTTTTTGACGCTCGTTATCCGACTCGATTGCGAGAAATTGCCAATCCGCCTCGTCTGATTTACGTTCGCGGCGATATTTTGGAGCAAGATCGACGCGCTATCGCGATCGTCGGAACGCGCGACGCGACTCCTTACGGACGCGCGCAAGCGACGCGTTTGGCGCGCGAACTGACCGAATGCGGTTTTACGATCGTCAGCGGACTGGCGTTGGGGATCGACGGTTGCGCGCATCGCGCCGCCTTGGACGCCGGAGGACGCACGCTTGCCGCCTTGGGAAGCGGCGTCGTCAAGATTTATCCGCGAGAACACGAAGACCTCGCGGCGCGCGTTATGCGTTCCGGCGCGTTGATTAGCGAGTATCACCCGTTGTGCGCGCCTTTGGCGGGCAATTTTCCCGCGCGCAATCGCGTTATTAGCGGGTTGTCGCTCGGAACGCTTGTCGTCGAATCGGCGACAAGAGGGGGCGCGCTTGTTACCGCTCGATTCGCCGCCGAGCAGAATCGCGAAGTCTTCGCCGTGCCCGGTCCCGTCGATCAGCCGACCTCGCAAGGCTGTCATCAACTGTTGCGCGAAGGCGCCGCGCTTGTCGAATCGGTCGACGACGTGATCGAGGCCTTGCCGATTTTCGAAAGACCGACCCCGCGCGCCGTACGACGCAACGAAGCCGGAGAACAAATCGCGCCCGGTTCTTTGGGGATTTCCGCAAGCGCGCTGGAGTCGATCGATACGAGACGCGATAAAAAAACGAAAAAAACGCCGTCTAAGTCCGCGCGAAAAGAGCCGGAAAAGAACGAAGACGCCCCCCCTCGACCTCTTCCCCCTTTAAGCGAAGACGAGCGCAGGCTTGTCGAAGCGATCGGAGACGCGCCTAAGCCGATCGATCAGGCGATTCGCGAGTCGGGGCTTTCGGCTTCGCGCGTCGTAGGGCTGATCGCGTCGTTAGAACTCAAAAAAGTGTTGCGTCGTCTCGAAGGCGCTCTAGTGGAACGCCTGCGTTGACGCTAAGGTGAAAAGAAACGCTTAGACGATGAATTATCGCGTGATTTGTCGATTTTTAGGTCGCGTCGCCGTTTTTTTAGGGCTCTGTATGCTGTTGTGCGTTCCGTGGGGCTGGGACGCTTTCTGGAGCCGCGAAGGGGGAGCGGAAACGCGCGGCGTCCTCGGGCTCTTCTTCGCCGCGATCCTCTGCTTTTTTACAGGCGGCGTTTTCGTTCGGCTGGGACGCGGCGCCAATATGGAGCGCGTTTATCGTAAAGAAGCGATCGCAAGCGTCGTTTTGAGCTGGTTCTTAGCGATTATTCTGGGCGCGACTCCCTATCTTTTTAGCGGCGCGGAAAGAACGCCGGGCGAACGAATGTCCGTCGCCGACGCGATCTTTGAATCGTCCTCCGGCTTGACGACGACCGGCGCCACCGTCGTCGCCGAACTCGAGGACCCCGATAGTCTGCCCCGAACGATTTTGTTTTGGCGTTCGACGACCCACCTTGTCGGAGGTTTGGGCGTAATGTGTTTCTTTGTCGCCTTTCTAGGGCACGGCGCGCGCGGCAAAGCGCTGTTAAAATTAGAGCATACCCTGTCGGGCGTCGTTCCGATCGGCAAGGCGCGCCCGCTCGCGTTTACCCTTATGGGAATCTTTACGGGGTTGGTCGTTCTATGCGCTTTGACTTATTATTGTTGCGGAATGACGCTTTACGACGCGATTTCACACGCCTTTTCGACGATCGCTTTGGGCGGATTCAGCACGCGCAACGACAGTATCGGATACTTTGATTCGTCGCCGGAAATCAAACAAGTCGCGTTTAAATGCGCGTTGATTTTTTTTATGATCGTGGCTGGAACGAACTATTGGCTCCTCTATTGGGCCGCGCAAGGCAAGCCGGGCAAATTATTTCGCGACTCCGAATGGAGATGTTATATCGTTCTCTTATTTGTAGGGTCGGGTCTTGCGCTGGCGTTTGGACTAATCAAAGGGGATTATAATCAAATCAATCTTGCCGAGACGACCTTCGTTTACTTGGAAGAAACGGAAGAAGAAGCGGACGCGGAGAACTTCGGTTTAGAAGAATCCGACGTCCCGGAAACGGCGAGCAAGAAAACCGTCGAAAACGTCGGACCGAGTGAAAACGTCGGAGCAAAATCCGTTGAGAACGATATTGATTCGATTCGTGCGAAATTATGGTTTAAGGCGACTTATCGTTCCGTCTTTCATATAGTGTCTTTGGCGACTGGAACTGGATTTGTCTCTGAAAGATACGAAAGTTGGAACGCGACGTCGTTGACGATAATTTTGATTATGATGGTTATAGGCGGCTGCGGAGGAAGCGCGGCGGGAGGCATTAAGATTTTTCGCGTGATTTACGCGTGGAAAGCGGCGGCGCGATATATGGAACGTTTATATAATCCGAACGTAGTGCGCGCCGCGTGGTTGGACGGAGAGATCGTCAAAAAGGACGCGCTCGACAAAGCGATCGTCTACATTGCGACCTTTATCGTCTTAATCAACGCGACGGCTATGCTCGTTATTGCCGTCGAACCGGACGACTTATGGATCAAAGAAGGGGCGAGTCAGGTCGACAAAGCCTACGATCTGACTTCGGGCGCCTTGGCGATGTACGCGAACGTCGGACCGGCGTTCGGCGCCCTAGGTTCTTTTGACAATTACGGCGCCCTGTCCGACTTCACAAAAATTGTCTTTGCCTTCGCCGCTTTGTTGGGAAGACTGGAAATCTGGATAGTACTGGCGATCTTTACGCCCGGATTCTGGAGAAGGAATTAGGTAAGCGTTCACGGAAAAGCATCGCGGACGAATCGGCGCGTAAGCGCCGCGCGACAAGCCGCCCGTCGCGACGGGCGGATCGGCGGTTCGCTTGACGTTGCGCGACCGATTTTTTGTTTTTTACAGTCGCCGCGTCGGTCGGCTTATCGCGGGACGGCTTACGCCGTCCGTTCTTGCGGGGGGTTTTTCCGTCAACGGTAACAATTTTAGAATAAAGCGACGCGTCAGCCCGCCGCTTGCGCGTCTGGTCAAAATCGCGCCGTTTTTCTGCGAACGCTTACCCCCCTTTTTAATATGCTCTAGAACGCTAGAATAGAGTAGTCGTTTGCGTTTTTCGTCTTCTGTCGACGGACGCCGACGTTTTTTGATCGCCTAAGTTCATAAGGAACGCTTTTTGAAAACTACGATTACGCTCGTTGTCAGGCAACGGAAACTTCGTCGTAACGACAAAGTTTCCAGAAGGAACTCGTTTTTACAGGAGAAAGAATTACTCGGATAATAAAAGAATTGGGAGTATTAATGACGAACCTTCTTCGTTATACGATTACGGAGGAAACTTCGGCGGATTATCTCGCGACGGAAACGCTGACTCGCGAGGCGTTTTGGAACGTTTACAGACCGGGTTGCGTCGAACATTTCCTTTTGAGGCGTTTTCGAACCCTTGAGGAATTCGCGCCCGAATTGAGCCTCTGTCTGAGACTTGACGACGGTCGAATTATCGGGCATATTATGTACGCGCGCGCGGAGATCGCGCTTGACGACGGGGGAACGCTTCCCGTAGGAACGTTTGGACCGCTAAGCGTCGCGCCCGAATTTCAGGGTCAAGGCTACGGAACGGCTCTTTTGCGCGAATCGACGGAACGCGCGCGCAAGTTCGGATTCGGCGCGCTGGCGATAACCGGCGCGCTTGGGTTCTACGGGAAGTCGGGTTTTGTCGTCGCCGGTACGAAAGGGATTCGTTACCACGCGGAGCCGAATGAAAGGGTCGTTCCTTATTTCTTAATTAAGGAACTGCGCGACGGCTTCTTGAAAGGCGTCGAAGGCGTTTTTCGCGAGCCTTCGGGCTACGACGTCGAGGACGTCGATATCGACGCTTTTGACGCGGAATTTCCGCCGAAAATCAAAATGAAACTTCCAAGCCAGATTTTTGCTTGATTTGAAACGTAAGCGTTCACGGAAAAACGACGCGTAAGAACCGCCGCGGATCGGCGTTTCGCTTGACGTTGCGCAAACGTTTTTTCGTTTTTTACAGTCGCCGCGTCGCCTGAAAGTTCGTATGTTTTTCGCAGAACCTTCAAACGCTAATTCTTCCGATAAACTCGGTTCTCAGTAAACGGAAGTTTTTGGGTTTGTCGGATAATTTCGCTTTGATAACGGACGCGTTTTCGGCGGCGCCGATCCGCCCGTCGTTGACGGGCGGCTTATCGCGCGACGGCTAGCGCCGTCGGTTCGAACGCAAACCTTGGTCAGCGTATTGCGTGAACGATTACTCCAAAAAAATAAGGGAATTTTCCCGTGGCATTTTGACAAAAAAAAAGGAAAAAGTCAAGTCCGAGGAGTATGTTTTAGTCGTCTGAAGAAAAACGGATGCAGTAAAAAACGCGACGTTTGAACCAACGGCGTTAGTCGTCGCGCCCTGTGTACGAAAACGTGATATCGACGTCTGAGCGACACGAGGAAAACCAAAAAATCGAGACGCCCCCTAGACGCGGATATAAAAGCAAGTAAAATGGGAGACTCTTTCAAGTCGTCGGCTTATCGTACGACTTGAAAGCTTCATAAAACGAGAGCGCAGACCGCTTGTCGGCGGTTTGCATTTTATATTTTGCGAGTCGCGCAACGCGCGCGCGTCGCGAACAAGTTAAGCGCAGGGCTTTTTTGAAGGTCGGCGCGTCGCGAGTCGATCTCTTTGTTCGCGTCGGCGTTCGACGCCGCGTCGGCTTGGGCTTTAAATTGGAGGATTAGTTCCGTGGTCAAACTTACTTTGCGCGATAAAGAAACGATTCAAGACGCCGTTCGTCGTTTTCGTAAGCTCGTCGAACGTAGCGGTATTAAAAAGGAAATGCGTCGTCGTGAAAACTATGAGAAGCCGAGCGAAACCAAGCGCCGAGCCCGACTTCGAGCCGAACGTCGCGCCTTCCGCGCTTCGAAGATGGCCGCGCGTTGATTCCCCTTTTAGGATAATTGTAACGCGGTAATTACAATATAGTAATTACAACGTAGCGAAGAAACCGTCCGCGTTCCCCTCGGGCGGTTTTTCTTTTTCTTGTCTTTCCCTCTTCCCAAGGGATATTTTTCTAAATAGGGCTTGTCTACAATCGGAAAAATCGTTATTTTCCATACGTCAGAAAGAATCGACGTCAAACGTTTGAGCGTCGTCCTTTCTTTTCGCGTTAGTCGCGTCGCGTTTTTTTCGAGTGGTCGTTATGCCGTACAACCAAGTTTATGCCCGTTGCGACGTTTGTCGTCCTTTGCGTTCTCGACGCTTTGCGCCGACGTTCGTTTTAAGCGCCGTTCTTTTAAGCGCCGTTTCGGGTTGCGCTATTCCGCCCTTCTTTTCGACCGACAACAAATATTTGCTCTATCTTCCGGGCGCCGAACGTCGTAGCGATTCCCTGCCCGGTTACGTTCGTCCTTGGGAACGCGTTAAATTGATCGAAGAAAAGGGCGACAAAGGAAAAGACGCCAAAGTCGACGAAAAAGATATTCTTCTTGTGCAACTGACGAAGGAATACGAACAGTCGGAAAGCCCGAACGTTCGTCGCGCCGCTCTGGAAGCGATCGCGAAAATTTCGACGAATTATCCGAACCCGGCGGCGGAAAAAATCTTTCGTTCCGCGCTTTACGACGAAGACCTCAATTTGAATTTATCCGCGTGTCGCGCTTGGGGCGCCTATTGTTCCGAAGGCGCAATTAAAGAGAATAATCGCGAACAGCGCAAGTTGGCGCTGGAAATTTTAACGGAACGTTACAAAGAATTACCCTACTCTATCGCGGCGGGCTCGGAAGAAGAAAACGCGCGTCGTAAAGACGCGCGCGTCGCGATTCTTACCGCGCTGGGTCGATTTAAGGAATCGGATTCGCCGACGCTTTTAGAAACCTTGGAACTTGGCTTGACGGACGAAAAACTCGACGACGGCGCGTTGCATATGGCGGCTTGCGTCTCTCTTGGCGAGGTTACCGGGAAAAAATACGCCTACGACGGCGACGCGTGGGTGCGATATTTGGCGTATAAGAGGGGCGAAATCGCGTCGGAGCCGGCGGAACCTTCGTTGATTGATCGTATGCCTAAATTTGAAGACGCGACGGGGATGTTTAAGTAAAATGCGACTTTCGCCTGAAAATACGACCGCCTTAATAATCGACCTACAAGAACGAATCGTTCCCGCAATGAACGAACGGGAACGCCTTATTCGACGCTCGAAATTTCTCTTATCGGGCTTGAACGTCTTTTCCATTCCGCTCGTTCTAACTAGGCAGTATCCCAAGGGACTAGGAGACGTTTTATCGGAAATATCCGAATTAGCCCCCGAAGCGAAGATTTTCGACAAAACGACTTTCAGTTGCTTGGACGACAAGGCGACGCGCGATTATTTTTCGCTCGACGCGCGTCCGAACGTTTTGTTAGCCGGGATCGAAACGCACATTTGCGTCTTGCAAACGGCGCTCGATTTGCAGGCGTTGGGCAAGAACGTCTATTTAGTCGCCGATTGTCTTTCTTCTCGCGACGCGTTCGACGCGCAAATCGCTCTTGAACGTATGGCGCGCGCGGGCGTCGTTCTCGCGACGTCGGAATCCGCGCTCTTCGAAATGACGCGCGATTCGAAATCCGTATATTTTAAATCGATTAGCAAACTTGCGACAAGTTGCAAATAGCTCGTCGGCGCGTCGATTCTTGACTTGACGCGTCCGTATTCTAAGATATACTAAAAACGCGTTTTGTCGAAAGCGCGGCAAAACGCGAGCTTTTTGAGGACGCGGGCGGCTCGTCTTTTTTCTCTTGCTGAAAAGGACGGCGTAACAGGGAATTCGGTTAGAATCCGAAACGGTCCTCGCCGCCGTAAGCGGAAAACGAGCGCTTTGATTCGTTTAACTTTTTCCAGCGTCGATTCGATTTCTTTTGCGCCGAATCGCAAGCCATTGACGTTGCGACGCAACGTTGAGAAGGCGGAAAAAGCGTTCCGCAAGTCGGAAGACCTTCCCGCGTCTTGCGAGGCGTTCGGACGCCTCCTAACGTCGTTTCTCTTGCGAAGGACGAGAGTTCGATCGGGGACGTTCCCCTGCTCAAAAAGGTCGCTCCGTTCCTTGTTGGACGCGCGGTCGTCGTTTCTTGCGCGTCGAACGGTTCTCATCGGGAAGGCGGCTTCAATGAAACGTTTTCTTGTCGCGACGTCGAAAAACGACGTTCGCTCTTTGTTTTTTACGCGCAAACGCGCTTTTACGCTGGTCGAACTTTTGGTCGTAATCGCGATCGTTGGAATCTTGATCGGTTTGCTTTTGCACGCCGTTCAGGCGGCGCGCGAAGCGGCGCGTCGTATGAGTTGCGCGAACAACGTCCGGCAAATCGGGCTCGCTTGCCATAATTATCACGACGTCCTCGGTTCCTTTCCGCCGGGCAAACTTACCGACCCTCGCACGGACGGCTCCGACGCGGGCAATTATTTCGGCTGGAGCGCGTTGCTTCTGCCCTTTTGCGAACAACAAAACGTTCGCCAATTGGTCGACTTCAAAGAAAAGGTCTATTCCGCCAAAAATCAAGAGGCGGGTCAAAAACAAATCTCTATGTATTTGTGCCCGTCAGATCCCGACCGCGAAATTCGCGAGGTCGATTATTACAACCCGGACAAAGAATACGCGCTCGAACGACTCAAACTTGCGCCGACGCATTACGCGGGCGTAATCACCGAAAAAATCTCCGAATACGGCGCGGCGACTAGCGACGGGTGGACGCTTCTGCACGACGAACTCGGCGTAATGTTGACGTCGCACGCCGTCCGAATCGCCGATATTCTCGACGGAACCTCCAACACGATTATGATCACGGAAGCCTCTTCTTACGAAAAAGGCTCGCCGAAAACTTACGACAACGGAAGCTGGATCGTCGGAACGAACATATTTAGAAAGACGACCGCGCCGATTAATTACAAGCCGAACTGCGCGCATTTCGACGGCGGCGCGTTCGATTGGAGTTGCGCGGAGTGCGGCGCGTATCAATACGAGACGCGGAGCCGTCATCCCTCGGGCGTCAACGTTCTCTACGCCGACGGAAGTTGTCGGTTCGTTTCGAAAAACGTCGATTTGAACGCGTTTGCGGCGGCGATTACAAGAGCGCGAAGAGACGCGACGTTTTAGGTCGCTTGAACTTCGGTTCTCCCGGATCGTCGGCGACAAACGCGCGTCTGCAGTCCGACGACGGGACGGCAAGCCGGAATCGGAAGTCGACCAAAGCTCGAACGACGCGCAACGTCCGGCGGCTGTTTTTTCCGTTCTTTCAGACTATTTCAAGGCAATCCTTCCGCGTCCGCGATAAGCGCGATCAGCGCGTAAATTTCGTCGAACGAAAACGTTAAAAGCCCCTCGCGTATTCAACGCGCCAACGTCGGTTTTTCAAGGGTCGTTTTCTTCGCTTCTTTAAGCAATTTTCCTCTTGGAACGTCGACGGGCTCTATCGTAAATTCGGGCACGTTAAAGGATCGCGCCAATTCAAGCGTTTGAACGGGGCGTTTTTGCGGAAGCATAATCGGCTTCGAGAACCGCCCCGACGCGTCGTCGTAACGCGAGAAGTACAAGCGCGTGTAAAGTCCGTCGTCGCGACGCGAACTAAAAACGATCCACTTGCCCGACGACGACCAAGAATGGTAGCTGTCCGGCTCTTTCGGCGCGTTGATTTCGTCGAGCGCGCGCGCCTCGCCGGAAGTCAAATCGACCGCCCACAGGTTCGAATCGCGATACCAAATCGGAAAACAGCCAAAAGCGGTCGTCGTAACGAGCAACGTCTTGCCGTCGGGTGAAACTCGCGGAAAAAGCGCGCTCATATTGCGCGCTACGGCGTCGAACACCTTTTCGGGCGCGCCAAACCTTCCCGATTTTTCGTCGAACGAAACGCGCATTACGTCGTACTTGATCTTGTCGCGCAGGTTCATCGTCTCTACTTTGCGCTCGTCGTAATTCTCGCGCGAGGTCGTAAAACCGGGATTTTTGGCGGCGCAGTAATAGAGGAATTTACCGTCGGACGACCAACTGGGGTAAGTCTGCATATAATCGTCGCCCGGCGGGACGACGGCTTTTAATTCGTTTTTTACGACGTCGTAAAGATAGAGATCGGAAAAAGAGTCCAAGACGTCGATTCTGTCGGGCGACTTCGTTCTGAAAACTTGGAAAGTTTGATTCGAGGAAAACGCGACGTGCAAAGAATTTGGGCGCCACGCGGGATAACTACAGCCCGCGTCGAGACCGTCCGCTTGCAAATCGCGTTTGACAACGTCGTCGCCGACCTTAAAGACCGTGCCGCCGTCCGTCAAGCGCATATGAAAAAGAAAGGCGTCCGTCCGATAATTCTGAAAAGAATGGCAATTTATGCAAGTTCTTTCGTTAGCAAGACGCGCTCGAAAAATCGAACGCTCTTCAAACGTTTCGACGTTTCGGGACATAATCGCCAAATCGGAATAATGCTCGTAACCGGGCGCGATAAGACGATAAGAAACCCAAGAATCGATCAGATCGGGCGAAATCTCCATCGTCCAGTCTTTGAATCGACTCCACTTCCCTTCTTTTTTCGCGAAAACGGCAAAACGCAGACTTGCGCCGACGTTCTCTTCTAGGGTCTTTTTCCAGAATTTTTGCTTGAAACGAACGTTCTTACCCGAAAAAGAGGCGATCGGCTTTAAGTCGTCCCCCTTTGAGTCTTTCGGCGCAACGTAAAGAAGGGTCAAGAGCCGGTCGGACTCCTCGGCGAGGTCGAAATTCAGCGGCGCGATATTTTTCGGAACGACGACGTCGCGATAGTCGGGATAAATATCCGGCGCGCGATCGACGTTCGCGTATTCCTTGGGCGCCGAAGCGACTCTTGAACAGCCGACGGAACCGCAAATCGTTAAAAGAATCGCGCTAAGAAATAGAACGCCGACGCCGAAAAAGCGCCGTTTGTCTCGACCGTTTTCTTGTTTCAACCAAGCGTTCAACATAATTCCTCGCATTTCTTGCGCGTTCTCCATACGAACAAACGCCGCCCCGGCTTCGACGTCTCTTTCGACGTCCAAACCAAGGCGACGCGCGATCTCTCAAGAGAATTCGCTAAAATTAAAACTTAAACGTCGTTTGAACCACGATCGTGTCAAAATTCGCGTCGGCGTCTTCGCCAAGCGCTTTCACGTTCTGCGTGTCAACAAACGCGTGTTCCCAGTTCAACGTAACGTAGGTTTGCTCGTTCAGGAACCAGTTGGCGCCCGTTACGACGCGATTAACCGTTCCGATTCGACCCGTAGTACTCGTGGTATTCAGATGGTCGCACTGCATCCATTCCCACTTCGCGACGGGCTCCAAGACGCCAAAATTACGCCCAATAGTTCGATCTTTGAAGCTAAGGAACACTAAGTCGTCGTTCATCTTGACGCCGCCGAAATGTCCGTCTTCTTTGACGTAAGTTCGCGAACAATTCGGCGCCAACAGCCAACGCATCTGAATCGTAGTCCCGTAGGCTTCTCCGCCGCCGTCGTTCACAGAAAGAACGTATCCTTCCGCAGACGCGCCGAAACCTCCCCGTTGCCAAGCCGCCTCGACTTGCGAAACGCCGTAATTTCGACCTTCGAGTCCGACGGTCGCATCGAAGAAGTTCGGATTGGGACTCTTCCAACCAAGACCGCTCGTCTTAAAATTCAAATTCCCGGAACCGTGCGGGATTACCCCGTAATAACTACCGCCGACGTGCAACGCTTCAAGCGTTCGTCCGTTCTCGTCTTCGAGAAGCAACGGCGCGTAAGTCAAACGCGTATTCAAAACGACGCCCATATTGTCGTCGCTAATCGCATGACCGGTGGCTCCGGTGTTGATCGCTTTCGGAAGGAAGCAACCAAAGAACGCGCGTCCGCGTTGGTCTTCGGTATGATACGCGGACGAGACGCCAAGCCTACGCCCCAAGCTGAACGCGGAAGAATCTTCGTCGATCGTGACAAATTCGCGGTCAAAACTCGTTTGAACGCTCTGCATACCGGATTCGACAAAGAAATGCCCTACAGTAACGTCGCCAAATAATCGCGTGTCCTTAACTTTGAGATAGTTGTGCAACAACGTCGCCTGTCCGCCTTGAAGCGCGACGCCCCACGCGGCGGCAAGTTTTCCGTGCCCGGACGCGTTTCCCGTAATACGCAAATCGCGAATTCTGAACGAGTTGTCCGCTTCGCCAAAAGCGGCTCTTGCGTCGTCGCTTTCGGAAATGAAAGTTCCGTCGAACGCCAAACGCCCCGCCCACTTTACCGTGTAAGGATCGTTCGGCTTCTTGTTCTTATCCTTATTTTTCTGGGCGTCCAGGTCTTCTTTCAAAGCGGTGGTCGTCGTTTGCAATTCTTCGAGCTTTTTCTGTATCGCCTCCAAATCGACGGGCTCCGTCGTCGCATAGGCGGCGGGCTCTTGTGAAACCGATTCTAACGAAGTCGTCGTTTCCAACGCAGGCGCCGCCTGCAACGAAGCCTCTTCGGCGCCGCTTACGACCGCCTCGACCGCAGGAGAAGGAGCGTCGTCGTAGTATCCGTACTCCGCGCCCATAACGCAATCGCCCAACAGGAAAGCGCTCGCGCACAAAAGGCTACGAACGCTCGCAACTCTACTGCACAAATCTAACAAATCCATTCGCCGATTAGTCATTTTGACCCCGCCTAAATTTTGGTTATAAAAAACAACCTTTGCAGGGGGTATATCG
This sequence comes from Thermoguttaceae bacterium, assembly GCA_045599865.1. Classification (GTDB taxonomy): domain Bacteria; phylum Planctomycetota; class Planctomycetia; order Pirellulales; family Thermoguttaceae; genus RUG369. The sequence goes on along the minus strand of JAZRWW010000322.1, from coordinate 11,132 downwards.
GCGAGCTTTACTGGTAATATCTAGTTTATTTAAAAAAAACGGCGTTTTCTTTGAAATAAACCGTAAAATCACTACAAAACAACTTAGTAATATAAACAAAATAATTACCATACGTAGATTCGCACGCCAAAGGCTTCGAACCAATCGTAGAGCGCGCCCGACTCGACGCGCGGCGTTGCGACGCCCGCTTCGTCGTACAAAACTTCGACGGTCGACGCGTCGTCGAGCGACTCGGCGAACTCGAATTTCACGTCGATCGGCTCGGGCGCGCAATTTACGGCAATTAAGTAATTTTTACCTTCGTAACGTTTCAACAAACAGACGACGTTTTCTTCTCCGTAAACGTTTGTCTTAGCGCCGTTCAGAATAACCGCCTTCGGTTGCAAACTTACGTCGGTCTGTTGCAATAAGACTGGCGAAAGCTCGTTAATCTGCGTTGCGATCTTCGAAATATTGTTCCAGCGTTCCGGGGTCGTCGTCACGCCGTAATTAAATTTCTTCAATTCCGGCTCGACGGTTCCTCCGTAAGTATACCACGTTATCCCGTTTGCTCCTGCGGCGATCGCGCCGAAACTCATCGCGCGCAATTCGCGATAGGTCGGAAAACGTTCCCAGCCCCAGCCTTTGAAATACTGAATAATCGGCCAAATCGCCTTCGGACCGTCCTGCGCCTCTATCGCGTCGGAACGGCTCCGTTTGACGTCGCGGACGGCTTGCGCGACGCAGTCCTTTCCGCTTTCGAATCCTCCTCGACGGACGGGATAAGTTTCGGGCAAAAAGGCGTCGGTTCCTTCGACGTAGGGTCGATAGTTCGAAACTTCCTTGCCGGCGTCGATCGGGTCGGCTTGGACGGTTAATCGCGACGGATCGACCGCCTTCACGGAATCGTGATAATCATATAATTCCTCCGGCTTCGTGTTATAGGAAGTGTCGTCGCCCAAATACCACGAAATAATCGCGGGCGAGAAACGTTCGACGTCGACAAATCGCTCGTCGGGCAAGCGCGCTACGGACCACAATTTGAACCCGTATTTTTCCGCCGCCGCTAAAAATTCGTCTTCGCGCGGCATAGAATAGGAATGCGCGAAATTAAAACCGGCTTCCTTCAAACCGCGAAAAGCTTCGTCAATATTGAATCCGTTAAACTCGCGCTTCATTACGCCGTAAATTCCGATCGGGAAGAACGGCTCGCCGTCGATAAGCGTCATACCGTCCTCGCGCAGGGTAATTTGCGGAGTATTCGACGGTTCGCCGACCAGAAAACAACGCGTCGACAAGTAAGAATTACCGTAGACGTCGGCGGCTTCCACTTGTAGCTTGTGCAAACCGGGTTCTAAATCCTTTTCGGGCGTCGCGGCAAACCTAAACGAGCCCGACCCGTTCTTCGCGCAAGAGAAACTATCGGTCGCCTCGCCGTCGTCTAGTAAAATCTTGATCGACGAACGCTTCACGATCGACGCGTCGCAAACTTCAAACGCGATTTCTTCGCGCGAATTAGGGTTCGGAGTCGCGTAAGCGCCTACGATTTTAACGCGCGGCGGATCGTTGACGCCGCCGAAACGCCACTTGGAATCGACTTTGTCGCCAACGACGACCGACTTGAGAACGGGAGATTCTTGTCCGTTCGAAATTAAAACGACGCGATACCGCGCAAAAGGCGCGTCGACGCCAAAGGGCTCCTCGTAATACGTCGCGTTCGTACCGTTCGGACCGACAAATTCGGAAAACTCGCCCGGTTCTTCGCCGACCAAAGGCGCCGTCGCGACTTGGAACTTGACGACGGAACCTTCTGGGACGTCGGCGTTCCACGAAAAAGCGCCGCCCTCAAAGACCCCGGAAACAAACGAGGCGGGTTGCAAATACGGCTTGTCTTCTTGGATAAATTCAAAAGAAAGTTTTTTCACGACGACAAATTCGCCCGGTTCAAGATTGGGAACGTCGAATCCTAGGCGAATCTTATAGGCGACGGCGCCTTCAGGCGCGACGCCCGCGACGCTTTTTTCAGAAAGCGCGACGTCGGCTCTGAACAAAAAGGGAACCGTCGCGATCTTCTTTTCTTCGGCGTCGTACCAATCGAGCGCGCCGCGATAACTTTCTCCGTCGCTTCCGCCTCCTTCGACGTTTTTCGAGCCGAGCGTCTCGACGCGCAAGACGAATTCCTTGTTCGCGTTCTCGAGCGCGATCTTTTGCAACGCCGTTTCGACGCCCCACGCCGTGTCTTTGCCTTCGGGATCGTTTTCGTCGATCGGCTTTTCTCGCGAAACGACGAGCGCGGAACTTCCGTTAATTTCTTTGCCAAACTCAATTTTGAGCAAGTCGCGATAATTCGCGACGGTCGCCCAAGCCTCGCTCGTCGCGAAATTATCTTCAAACGCGGGCGCTCCGGAACGTCCGACTCGAACCGCGCCTTCCGACAAATCGACGTTTCTTCCTTCGTAAATTCCGTCGGCAAACAAAGACGTTGCGTTCAACGCTATTACGGCAAGCGTCGACAAGAAAGTTAATCTTCTCATTTTTTCCCCTTGCGCGAAAAAAACGCGCGTTTAACTTGTCTTATAAAAATCGGCAAACGCCGGACTCATTTTTCACGCGTCAACGCGTAAAGCGCTATCTTACGATCCAACGTCGTCCGTTCGACGCCCAGCGCTTTGGCGGTCTTGGTTTTATTCCAGCCGAAATAATTCAGCGTCTGCAAAATAAACCGACTCTCCAAATCCTTCAGCGTCGTCGGCTCAAAATCTCCGAGCGCGTCGACGCGTTCGGCGGAGGACGGAACGACGGACGCCGTTTCGGGCGATTTGACCTCGTTAGCGGGCGCGGTTCCAACCTCCCCAAGGGAGGAAGTCATCAGGTCGTTTTTCTGAATCGTCGGCGGATTGCCCATTAAAACGGCGCGTTCGACGATATTTTTAAGTTCGCGCACGTTTCCAGGCCAACGATACGCGTTGAGAGTCGCGCGCGCTTCCGGCGAGAAATCCAAGTAGCGACGCCCGGTCTCCTGCGAAAATTTCGCCAAAAAATGATCCGCCAAGACGTCGACGTCTCCAATGCGATCTCTCAACGGCGGAACGACGACTTCTAAGACGCGCAAACGAAAATACAGGTCGCGACGAAATCGTCCGGCGGCGACTTCTTCCTCAAGATTGCGATTTGTCGCGGCGACGACTCGCACGTCGACGCGTATCGGCTTATTTCCTCCGACGCGTTCGAAAGTCGAACCTTCCAAAACGCGTAAGAAAGTCGCCTGAAGTCCAGGGTTCATTTCGGCGATTTCGTCTAAAAAGATCGTTCCGCCGTCCGCCGCTTCAAACTTCCCTATTTTTGTTTCGAGCGCGCCCGTAAAAGCGCCGCGCTCGTGCCCAAATAATTCGCTTGTCAGCAAACTTTCGGAAAACGCGGCGCAATTCAAGCAAACCATCGGACCCAAACGACGAGAACTTCGTTCGTGCATAGCTCGCGCGACAAGTTCCTTTCCGACCCCGCTTTCTCCGCGAATCAAAACGGTCGCTTTTGAACGCGCGGCTCGTTCGATGATTTTGTCGACTTCGAGAATCGACGACGAACGCCCGATCATTTCCGAATTCTGTCCAAGCAGGGATCTCAAGCGTCGATTTTCCGTTCGTTCGCAATCGAGATAAGCGGTCAACTCGTCCTGACGGCGAAAATATTCGCCGTCGACTCCGCGCTCAAGCGACGATTCGCGAACGTCGGTCGGCACGTCGAAATCGCGCTGCGCTTCAACCAGCAACGTCTCGCGCCCTATTTGGATTTTGGACCCGACGAATATCTCCGCTTTGCCCTCGACTTTAACGCCGTCGACCGTCGTTCCGTTCCGACTGTTGAGATCGAACAAAAACCACTTGGAACCGCGCGCCTCGATCGTCGCGTGAAAACGACTGCAACGTTCGTCGTTCAGTACGACGACGTTTTCAACGGCGCGTCCTATCGTGGTCGGTCGGTCTTCCGACAGAAAAAACGCAAGATTGGGTTTTCCGTTATAAAAACAAACGATCTCTAAATTTTGCAAGGCGTCGCCCACGTTATAGCGTCTGGAAACAGGGTTATGCAATTAATTCGTTCGAACTAATTAAAACTTACTAATAAACGACTAGTCTTTCGACGACTCTTCTGAAAACCGCGCGGCTAACGCGTCGACAAACTCGCTTATGTTTTTGACGTTTTCTCTTGTCGTCGGCAAAATATCCGTCGCCTCGTCGAGGGGCTTTAGAATCGACGGCGCAAATTCCGAGGGAATCAATCGACTAGGCGGGACGCTTTCCCATCGCTTAGTCGCTTCGCGCGCTTCTCCGTCGAGACTTATCGTCTCGCAGACGCCCCTTTCAAACGGGGACGGATAGTCCTTGATCGAGCCGTCGCGCGCAAGACTACTCCGGCAAAAAGTCACGGAGTCGAGCGCCGAAGTCGCTTTAAAATTCCATTCGGTCCAAAACGTCTCTTCCGGCAGGGGCGTCGGAGACGAAACGAACGCAAGAGGTCGATTTTGCAAGCGAATGATCGAATTGGCGACGGAAACGTCAAAACGCGGAAGACGATCTCGAGCGTTTTCCGCGTTGAGTTGGACGAAATAAGAGCCGCAAGTTACAAGAACGCGTTTGCAATTCACGGAAAAACAGGTCTGATCGGACTCGTCGAAATCAGACGCGACGTAATGGAAAAAATCGCCCGAAAGGTTGAACAGACTATTTTCCGCCTCAAGTCGCGCGCCTGGTCGTTCGATACGCGCAAGCGTCGCCTCGCCGCGAACAAAGACGTTTTCCAAACGAACGGTCGCAACGAAGTCTTTATTCGCTCGATCGACGCTTGCGGCGTTCCGTTCGTCTTCGGTCGTTTCGCCTTTGGTCAGCGAAAAGAAAGACGTCGAAGACGTTGCGGCAGAAAAGGTCGCATCGTCCGAAACTCCGTCGAAGGTTAGAATCGAGTTGCGAATCGTCAAATTTGAGGCGTCGGACGTCTCAAATACTGTAAATTTCGAACCGACGCGCCCCTTCGGAACGACAAAAGTAATAGAAACGCCGTCGATCGTCGCGTTTGAAGACGTCAAACGCAAAAGCCGGTCGGCGCCGACTTCGTCGATCGACTCCGACGGCTGGAAATTCAACGAAGGTCGGAACCCTTCTCCGGCGCATATTTCAATTTTTTTGCCGACAAGCGTCAAAGGCGCGACGGAAATAGAACCGTTAAACCGCAATTCGACGCGCGCCGTCGCGTCGGAATCTCTCGAGGTCGAGGCGTCCAAAGCGGCTCTCAACGTCGCGAAGGAATTCGGCGCGGAGCCTATTCCGTCGACGACGAACAGATTCGAACTCACGGGCGTTTCTTGCGCGACGTTTTTGACGTCGCGCTCGCCCAAAGACCTCAAAGCGTTCGAACGCGCGCCGCTTAATTCCGAGTCGGCGCCAAGATTTGCGCAAAGCTCGATCGACGCGTTATGCTCCTCGCCCAAAGCGCTCCAACAAAACGCCGAACGGCGCGCTACGACGTCGGCGTCTTCCTCGGAAGAAAACGCCTCCTCGGTCGATGCGCGATTAACGACTAGCGACGAATTCCAAACGGACGAATACAAATTGTCGAGTTCGACGGCGTCTCCGAATTTGCCGCTTCCCAAACTCGTTTGAAAAACGCTCGGTTTTTCCGACGGAACGTCGCCGGAAGAGGCGGCGTTCGACGCAAGACTTGAACGCTGTTCGCTTTGCTCGGCGTCGTTCGTTTCCTTTTCCGTCGTTTCCTTTACAACGGAATTATTCTGAGGAACTTGCGGGATATTCGCGACGTTCCAGCCCAAATCGACTCCGGGCAGTTCCAACTGCGGTCGAGAAGAAAAGCTATAAACGACGACGAAAGCAAACAGGAGAACCGTCGCAACCAAACCGGGAATAAAACGTTTCCAACGAAAAGAAGGCGCTTTTTCATAGGCGCCGTCGTTTGCAGGAACGGCGTTTGAAACGCGAATTCCAAGCAGTTCCGAAATTTCATTCAAGTCGGCGATCAACGCTTCGGGCTTTTGATAGCGTTCGTCGGGATTCTTGCGCATCATCTTTTTGACGACGGAAGCGATCTCGATCGGCGTCTTCGGATTGGCTTCGCGCACGTCGGGAGCCTCGTCCCCTTGGTGTTGCAACAGTTTTTGCAACATCGTGCCCTCGGGAAAGGGCGGCGCGCCCACAAGCATATAGTAAAAGGTACAGCCTAACGAATAGACGTCGCTTCTAACGTCCGCAAGTCGCGGATCGCGCGCTTGTTCCGGCGAGATATAGTCGAACGTTCCCAACGTTACTCCGCTCTCCGTCAAGTCGTCGTTGGCGTCGTCCTTCAACAGACGCGCCAACCCCATGTCGATCAACTTGGCTCTTTTTTGCGGCGTAATAATAATATTAGAAGGTTTAACGTCGCGATGCGTCACGCCGTGCAAAGCCGCGTGCGCCAACGCGTCGGCGGCCTGAAGGACGAAATCGATCGCTTCGTTCAACTCCAAGACGCCCTTCTCGCGCACGTAGTCGCGCAAATTTATGCCGTCGACGTATTCAAACGCGATATAAGGCACGCCGTCGACGTTCCCGGACAAATAGACTTGAGCGATATTTTCGTGATTTAGTCGCGCGGCCGACTTTGCTTCGTTCAGAAATCGCGCGACGATTCCTTCGTCTTGCGCGCGACGTTTCGGCAAAACCTTGATGGCGACTTTGCGCTCCAATTCGTTGTCGACGCCTTCGTAAACGCGCCCCATTCCCCCTCCGCCGACAAATCGCACGACGGTGAACTGTCCGAATCGTTCGCCCGGCTTCAAGACGTCGTCGTCGTTGACGCCGTTCTTTTCGACGTTCTTTTCACCGTTTTTTTCGCCGTTCTCCTCGCCGTTCTCCTCGCCGTTTTTTTCGCCGTTTTTTTCGCCGTTCGATTTAGAAGATTTGGCGCTTTTGCGTCCCTCTGCGGAAATCATCGTCGACTTGTCGTCAAATTCGGCGCTCTCTTCGGAGGTTACGCTAATCAGAACTTCCGACGGTTCTTTCCAAGAAGCGTCCGTTTCGATAATATCCAAAACGCCGTCGTCGGAATCCAACGCGTCCGTTTCGTCAAAATCTTCCAAACGTTCAACGTTCGAACCGTCGGTTTGAACAATTTGAGGCGCGCTTGTACGAGTCGAACCTTCGCCGTCGGATTCGTCTCCTTCTTTCTCGCCGTCCTCTTGAAAATTTGTCGTTTTTTTAGCGGAATCGCCGGTCGACGGCGAAGCGTCGACCTCGAGGCGCTCGTCGCCGTCGTAAAGCGTCCCGGAAGGATCAAATTTTGAATCGTCGGAGGTCGTCGTAGGAAACGTCATCTCTAATTACTCCGCTCCGAAAAATCGGAAAGGACTAGCGATCAAAAAGGAACGTCGAATTTATGTCGCGCGCCGTTTCGGAACGCGCGCGCCAAGAACCTTAAACAACGTTCCGAAGTCCCGCGACGTCCACAACGAAAAATTCGGAACGAAAAGCAAACGCTCGAACGTCGCGGAAAGCGCGAAGTCGAGCGTCGCCTCCTCAATAAGACGCGTTAAAACAAATAACGATTGAAGACGTTTTCAATCAACTCTTGTCGTCCGCTGACGCAGGCGTCGGCTTCGCCTTTCTTCAACATATATTCGGAAAGGGTCTTGAAATTGTGCTTGCCCGCTTCGATTTCGGCGCCGATTCCGGAATCCCAAGAAGAATATCGGTTCTTCAACATCTCTTCCAATTCGCCGGACTCGCGCATTTTCGCCGCGATTCGAAGTCCCTTGGCGAAAGCGTCCATACCGCCGATATGCGCGTAGAACAAATCGATCGGCTCAAAGCTCTCGCGTCGCACTTTGGCGTCGAAGTTCAAACCGCCGGTCGTGAAGCCGCCGTATTTGAGCAGGACGAGCGCCATCTTCGTCGTCATATAGACGTCGGTCGGGAATTGGTCGGTGTCCCAGCCCAGCAACATATCGCCGGTGTTGGCGTCGACGGAACCGAGGAATCCTTGGCTGGCGGCGTATTCCATTTCGTGTTCGACGGTATGACCGGCGAGCGTCGCGTGATTCGTCTCGATGTTCATCTTGACGTCTTTGTCGAGTCCGTAGGCGCGAAGGAAGTTGATGCACGCGGCGCAGTCGTAGTCGTATTGGTGCTTCGTCGGTTCCTTCGGTTTCGGCTCAAAATAGAACTGACCCGTAAAGCCGATCTCTTTCGCGTAATCGACCGCCATATGCATAAAAGCGGCCAAGTGGTCGAGTTCGCGCTTCATATCGGTGTTCCAAATGCACTGATAACCTTCGCGACCGCCCCAGAACGTGTAGCCTTGCGCCTTAAGTTCCTTCGAAACTTCCATCGCTTTTTTCACTTGCGCGGCCGCGTAAGCGAACGTGTCGGCGTTGCAACTCGTCGCCGCGCCGTGCATAAAGCGCGGATTGTTGAACATATTGGCGGTGCCCCAAAGCATCGTGATCCCGGTGCGTTCCGACTCTTCTTTGAAGACGGCGACGACTTCGTCGAGAATCTTGTTCGTTTCCGCCAAAGTTTTTCCTTCGGGCGCAATGTCTCGATCATGGAACGCGTAATACTGGAACCCCGCCTTTTCGAGAAATTCGAAGAAAACGCGAACGCGATTCTTGGCGTTTTCGACCGAATCGGAACCGTCGTCCCAAGGACGCGACATCGTGGCGGCTCCGAAGGGATCCGAGCCGTTCATACGCATCGTGTGCCAAAAGGCGCAACTGAATCGCAGATGATCCTTCATCGCCTTACCCTCGATCGATTCGTCGGGATTATAATAGCGAAACGCCAAAGGATTCTTCGAATCTGGACCTTCGTAGTTAATCTTCGAAACATAATCAAACGCCGCCATAACAACACTCCTATAAAACGCGCGCCGCGACGTTTTCGTCAAACGAAAAACACGACGCAAGGAATCGCGAAAAAAACAAAGACTCGCGCGTCGCGCGCTTTCCAAAGAAAAAGACGCGACGACGAGAGCGCAAACTAAAATCGACAAAGTCGAACGCCTACGCGTCCTTTGAATATACCAGATTCAAGACAAAAAGAAAAGAAAAAAGCAAGAGATTTTCACAAATTTCAAATTTATAGCGAAAAAAAAATACGTTAAAAGGACGTCGACGACAAAAAATAAGGAAACGACGCCAAACGACAAAGACTCGACGTCCCCAAACGCCCTTTGTCGACTAACCTAAAGTCGACAAAAAGTCAAAGATTTGAACCGAAAGAACGTCAACGACGCAACGACGCGTTCGGCGCGTAAACGGAACCGACTTTTAACGTGAAATCGTACCCTAAATCCAGCTCTTCTCCTCCGTTCGTCGGAAGAGCGCTCTTCTGCGGACTAGGCGGAACTTCCAAGGTTTCTGGAGTCGACGCCGCGGGCGAGGGCGCCGTTTCCGTCGTCTCGACGCCCGACGCGTTTTCAGGCGCCGATTCGTTTACTTCGGCGGTCGTCGTCTCGCTAGGGCTCTGATCTTTCGTTTCCGCGGCTTGTTCTCCCTCCGCTTGGGGCGCCGCCGCGTCTTCTTCCGTTTCGATTTTGTCTTCTTCGGCGTTCTCTTTTTCCGCCTCTTCTAAGACGCGCGCCAAACCTTCTTCGCGGATCTTTTGAAGTCGCTCGATCGCTTTCTCGTCGATCTCTTCGTAAAACGCGCTTGATTGAATCGACGGAACGTCTTCGCCCTCGAAACCGTTTTCTTTCCTTTGCGGCAACGCCCTGTCGCCTCCGAGTCGCATGCCGGCTTTGTCGTAAGTCGCCGTCGTAAAGGGACCCGCGCCAAAGACCCAGCGATCTCGAATTTGAGACGATTTCGTATCGACGCCCGACTGCCAAATAATCGCGCCCGTCGTCTTGTTATACGCCCACATGCGCAATTTAACTTGCGCTTTCTGATCGGTTCGCTTAATAAGCGCGAATTCGGGAATCGACGTCGCGCTCGTGATCGTTCCAAGCGCGGGTATCGTCGTTTCGGGTATGCCGTACATCAGTTCGTAACGATTCGTGCCGACGGCGCCCGGCGCAATTTCGACAATATAATCCGCAGAATCCTCGCCGTCTTTCACAAACGCGCCGTTCGCCGCCAGTTGCTGGCGCACAAGGCTTTTGAGATAATCCACGTCGGTCGACGAATTGGCGGTTTTGACAAAGACCTTGAGTCCTACTAGACGCGAATAATCGTATTCGTCGACAAGTTCCTCCATTGCGCTGGAAATAAGAAGCTGTTCCGTCGCCGTGCGCGACGTGTCGGAAAACTTCGTCGTTCCGCACCCTACGCAAAGACCGAACGCCAAAAAGCACAACGCGACGCTTCCCTTCCCTAGGCGCGTAAACGACGCGAGGCGAGACGCGCGCGCGAATCGTCGGAAGAAGGGAAAAGAAAGGAACATCGTCAAAAATCCTTTTTGAAATCGTCGACGCCAAACGGCGTCATAAAAAAGTAGTCCGTCCTTAGACTACCGACGCTAACGCTTAAGTAAAACGACGCGCGAGAGGATTGTAGCTTTTTTTTCTTGACGAGAAAAGCCTAATTTATCGCAGAATCATAAGCGTTCGCGGGAATTTTAAACGAAATCGCGTTCTTAATTTGACCGCCTCTTGTTTCGTTCGTTTTTTTCGATAAAATCGCTATGGAAGCTTCAAAAGCCGCCGCGTATAATGCGGCGGCTAGGTTGAAACGAGAACCGACGTAAATTTTGCGCATTCGGTTAAACGCGCCTAGAATCGTTTTTTTTGGAGCAAATCCGACCTCCAAACTTCATTTGGCGGCTTGCCTCCGACGCTCGTCAAATTTGTAATCGTTCACGGAAAGCCGCGTATCAACGATACGCGGATTCGTTGAATTACCAAAAATGCGTCGCGAACAGTGAAAAGCTAATACGTTGAAAGTTTTCTTACGTTCGGCAAGTCGTTGTAAGCGTAGTTTTGATTCAAGAGAGTTAAACCAACGTCTTCGATTTTGCGCTTTCAGTAAGCGTTCACGAAAAGTATTCCCGAAAATTCGACGGTTGAACTTAATGAAAGCGTCGTTCGGGGATTCGTTTTTCGCAGAAGCGAAAAACGCGCGAAAGCCGCCTGCATTGCAGGCGGATGGGCGGAATTTTACGAGACTCTCG
>JAZRWW010000321.1:0-7482 GCA_045599865.1 Thermoguttaceae bacterium | reverse complement strand
GGGGGCTTCAGCGGCGGGGGCTTCAGCGACGGGGGCTTCAGCGACGGGGGCTTCAGCGACGGGGGCTTCAGTCGCGGGGGCGTCGACGGAGGACGCTTCTTGTTGATAGGAAACTAGCAGAATATCTGATTTCTGGTAGTTGAACGCGCCTTCGGCGTCGGACGCCGGGACGGATTCTTCTTTCGGCGCTTCTTCAGCGGGCGTAGCTTCCGTCGTCGTTTCAGCCGTCGTTTCAGCCGTCGTTTCAGCCGTCGTTTCAGCCGTCGTTTCAGCCGGAGCTTCGGTCGTCGTTTCTTCGTTCACGTTGAAGGCGTCGACGGCGTCGGTCGGCAAAGCGTCGATCGAAAGCGGGGATTCTTCTTTGTTTTCTTCCGGCTTGGCGGCGGGCTTAGGACGACGGAATTCTTCTTTATGCGCGTCGTAATACGCCTGAACTTCTTCGTCGGTAATCGAATCGAGCGCTTCGTCGCTAAGGTCGGCGCGGACGATTTCAAGAGCGATCTTCACAGGTTGCGTGAAGCCGGGCTCCTTGGAATCGGCGCGGAAAACGACGTCTTTGTACTGGGTATAGAGCGCCTCGATTTGAGCGTCCGTCGGATCCGCGACTTGATCGACAAAGTCGGAAGCCTTGAAAACGGCGACTTTCGCTTTCACTTGACGAGTCAGCGCATCGTAAGCTTCAAGCGTTTCGGCAGGCGAGGTCGGAATCGCTCCGTGTCCAAACCCCATTTGCGCCGCTCCGACTTGCGAATAAAGGGACGTCATACGACGACCGCCGTCGAATTGACGAATATAACGTTCAAGAGCAATTTGCGACTTGAGCAATTCGCGCAACGCGCTTTCGCTCAGACCGGCGGAACGCATGCACTGTTGAACGACGTCGGCAGGCAAAGAACCGGTCGTTACGCCGTCTTTGCCGTATTGCGTCACTTGCGTCAAGAGTTGCAAATATTGGACGGCGGCTTGGTCGGAAGCGCTCGTCTTAGCGCGCTTCGCGTATTGAGAAACCAACCAACGATCGACCAACGTCTGAGAATCGACCGTCGCGAGATTCAATTCGACGCGCAACGCAAGAGCCGCCTCGGACGGCTGCGCTTGATACGCTTGCGCGGCTTCCGTCAACGCGTTGACAAACGCCTGAAGACGCAACGCTTCAAAACGAACGTTTTGGAAACCGTCGTGGCTAAGAGAACCGAATTTCGTCGTCTCGGCGACTTGACCCGCAAAACGAGGTCCCGTTCCTTGATTACGCGTGCCGACGCATTGCAACATCGAACCCAGCGCTATGAACGAAAACATCGTAAAAAGGGTAAGACCCGCCATCCAAGCGCGCTGGTTGCGGCGGAAAATACGAAAAGGATTATGTTTTTTTGCCATTGGTATTGTCTATCCTAACGCGGATCATAAAATTCTCGCGCTCTACTTTAAACGGACGTCGATATTATTGCCGACGTTGAACGAGCGCAGCGCCCGACCGACCGACTAGCCGACGTCGACTTGGGCGCCGAGCGTTCGACCCCGGCGCCCGACTCCAGTTTTCGCCCGACTCTAGTTTTCCCTTGTTTTTGCCTATCGCATAAGCAAAGGGAGCCTATTCCGACGGAATACGGGTAACTGAGTATAACGGATTATAATTTTTTTTCAAACGGCGCCCCCAAAAAAATATCCGTTTATTTTAAGTTTTGTAACTTTTTTGACGAATATTTCAAGAGACGCGGGGAAGGCGCGAGCCTTTGACGCCTTAAGACTTCGCGTTTTTTGAACCTAATTTAAATATGTTCTCTATTTTACAGTGGAGAACTTGAGACTTGTTTCGGGGCTACGGAGGTTGTTATGCGCGTTCGGTTTGTCGACAAACGCGACTCGCTTGATTCGCGCAAACGTCGGATAAATTTGTCGTTGACGCTGTTCTTTTTCTTTCTCTTGACGTCCTTGCGCGCAAGCGACGTTTTAGGACGCGAGTTCTCCAACGGTTTATTTGACCTTAGTTCGATCAGAGGGGAGCGTTCGTTTGATTCCGTCGAATTTGAATCGAACGACCTTTTTAACGCCGGCGACGTTCAATCTAACGGCGTCTTTGAACTTGCCGGAATCGAACGGATCGACGGCGCGGACGTTCCAAAGACTTTGGAGTCCGACGCGCTTGGTTCGTTCCAACCTTCCGGGCTTTTTGCTTCTTGCGCTTCTCAAGGCGTTTCGGAAGTCGCCTATTCGGGCTCTAATAGTTACTTTTCGCAAGACGTCGTTATTCGCGGTTCCGTGTTGAATATGCCGTCGCTGACCTCTTTGCAGTTTTGGGGGAACGGCTACGTCGGTTACGGACACGTTACGCCGAAGCAAGAGCGCCGCGTGGGAGAAGACCTCTCCGGCGCCGCGTTTGGACTCAACGTTCCGCTTGGCGTCGCGACTGTTTCCGCTTATTACGACTATCACAAGAACCGCGCTTATTACGACGCGAACACGATTCGACAACACAGCGACGCGTTTGGCGCTTCCGTCTATCTTAACGTCGGGGATTTTTACGCGGTCGCGTCCGGGCTTTACGGCGACGACGGTTATCTTGGTCGATCGATTACGACGCTCTTTCCCGAGACGTCGGAAGAAGCTCTTGACGAAGAGGAAAGCGCGCCCCTTGAACCGACGAGCGTCGCGAGGACTTCGCGAATTAAAGGCTATCAACAAACTTGGTACTTTGAAACCGGGTACGAAATGGCGACGTTGGGGCTTTTCTCGTTACAGCCTTTCGCCGCTTATCAGTACTCAAATTTGAAGCACGGCGACTTCGACGTCGATTCGCTCGCAACTATCGGCGGAACGCGAAAGTACAATTCTTGTTTGGCGACGTTAGGATCGCGCGTCAACGTCAATTTAGCCGGAATGGACGTCTTTTCGCTTCAAGGTCGAATGGCGTGGCTGACGCAACTGCGCAAGAAAAACGAAGCGTTTCATAATTTCAGTTACGGACGCGTGCCCGGTACGATTTCGCCGTCCCAGCCCTATTTTATGGAAAAAGGCGCAGGAAACGATTATTTCTGGGGCGGATTGGGATTGAGACTGTCTCTAAAAGGAATAGTCGCCGTTTCCGCCGATTACGACTGTTTGATCAATAAATACCAGACGTTGAACGTTGGAAGCCTAGGATTGTTGGTTGGTTTTTGAAGTCGTTTGCGTCGCGGATCGTTTCGGTCGTCCTTCGTTTATATTGGGGATTCTTTAGCAAACAACGTTCGCTTTTTACGGCGCAATAGCGCGAGAGACTACAAAATGGACGCCGACGACAAAGACTCCGAATTGACGAACAAACGACGCGACGAAATCGAGACGCGGCGGCGTTGGGCGACCGCTTCTCTGATCGCCTTGGGGTTTTACGCGGGTTTAGGCGCCCTGTTGGTATTTTTGCGAAGTCGTTGGGGGGACTTGACTTCCTCCGCGCGAACAACTTGCGTCTTTGGAACGCTTGCCGCAAATCACGCCGTCGCGCTTTTGGGGACGATCAGAAAAAATAAGCCCGTTGGAAAGTTGTTCTTTTTCGTCGGGGCGTTTTTATACGCTTTGGCGTTGACGATTCTTTCCTTCAATTCGTCGGCTTGTTTTCAAGCCCCCGAAACGTTGAATTTTGTCGACGCCTCGACCGCGATTATCGGTTATTGGGCGCTTGGAACGTTCGTTCTTGCGTTTGCTTACGAATCGCGCGCGTTGCACGTCGTCGCGATGCTAGCGACGCTTTGGTGGCTGGTCGTCGAGCCTCGACAAATAGGCGCGCCCGTCGCGTTGGTCTATTGCGCCTTGGGAGAGCATTGGGCTTGGCGGCGGAATAGTTCCGGCGTTTCCTACGCGTATCTGGCGACTTCGTTGTGCGTTCTAACGCTCGCTTTCGTTACGCCGGGATTGCGCGTCGGCGCCGCGTTGATAGCGCCGCTGGCGGTTCTGGGATTCGTCGTTCTCTATTGGTTTGGCGTGAATTTTCGTAGCGCTCCTTTGAGAGGACTTGGTATTTTGGGCGTCGCGTGCGCGTTGGGCGTCGGTTCCTTCAACGAATACTGGATCTCGACGCTCAAACTTGTCGACGATATGTCCGAAAGCGCCGGAAGTTTGACGGGAAGTTTGACGATCCGTCTTCTTTCCTCCGCGTTTGGTTTGGTTTTCGTTCTCTATTGCGCGAGCGTTATGACAACGGGGGCGCGACTCAGCGTCGCGCGTTTTGTTTTTGGCGCCGTCGCGCTTGTCGCTTGGGTCGTCGTTCTTTCGAGTCGCGCGGGCGCCGTTTCGCTTGGTCTGACCTTTGTCGCGATCGCCGTTTTTGTTTTTTTAGCGGTCGAGTTTAGTCTTCGCGCGTCGAATAAAGCGCGGAATAAGAAGTCGAAGCCGCTCAAATCAAGAACGACGGAAACCGACGCGCTTAACGACGACTCCGAATTTGACGACGTGTTCGACGCGGAAGCGAGAAGCGTTCGGGACGCTCCGCACGTTTTGGCGATCGCCGAATTTGTGGAAGAACGACGCCGAAAGTTTTTCAGTCTGTTAGGGAACGCGCCCGTATGGGGCGCCGTCGCCTTGCAGTTCCTTTTACTTTGGCTTGTCGCGCGACGATCCTGAAACGAAAAAGCCGACGCGCCTAAAAATCCTGCCAAAACTAAAAACGCCCCTTGACGAAAGGAAAAAACAAGATAAAATCCCTCCGTAGTAAGTCGACAAGGCTTATCGCGCCCGCGTAGCTCAACTGGCAGAGCGTAGCATTCGTAATGCTAAGGTTGGGAGTTCGATTCTCCCCGCTGGCTTGTTTTTACTTTGTCGCGTTTACTTTTATTGCCCGCGTAGCTCAACTGGCAGAGCGTAGCATTCGTAATGCTAAGGTTGGGAGTTCGATTCTCCCCGCTGGCTTGAAGTCGTCGTTAGGCGGCTTTTTTTCTTTCTTGAAGCGCGTTTTTTGGGGCAAGCGCGTTTTTGGCGTCTTTGTTTTTCGCCTTTATTTCTTGCCTTTTTTATTTCTTTCTTGCCGTTTTTCCTTGTTTTTTTTCTTTGTCGCATTTCTTTTTCGGGGCGTCGACGCATCGGCGTTTCTCTTGTATAATCAGACGAATAAAACGCTCCGCGTTTCTCGGCGTTTTTGGCGCCGTTTGATTTTGTAACGTTGCATTTGAGGTCAATAATGAAAGCGATCGTTCTGTTTTCCGGCGGTTTAGACAGTATTTTAGCGGCTTGTATGCTGAAATCACAAGGAATCGAAGTCGTTGGACTGAATATGGTCACGCCCTTTCACGACTGTTCCAAGGAATCGATCGAACGCGCCAAGGAAATTGGGATCGAGTTGGTCGTGCGAAAATTTGGCGAAGAATATATGCAAATGGTCGCGCATCCGAAATGGGGATACGGTTCGAATATGAATCCCTGCTTGGATTGTCGAACGGCGATGTGCCGCGAGGCGAAAAAGCTAATGGAAGAGATCGGCGCCGATTTTGTCGCGACGGGCGAAGTTTCCGGACAGCGTCCCAACAGTCAAAAACAACATCAACTTACGTTGATCGCGCGCGAGTCGGAACTTGACGGCAAACTTCTGCGTCCCCTTTCCGCGCGCGTGTTGGCGACGACTCAAATGGAACGCGAAGGGACGCTCGATCGTCAGAAGATGCGTTCTTTCACCGGGCGGAGTCGAACGAAGCTAGTCGCGTTTGCCCGAGCCGCTTTTGGAATCAAACGCGTTCCGCAGCCGTCGACGGGTTGCGTCCTTTGTGAAAATTCGTATTCGCCTCGAATTCGCGACTTGTTGAAATACAATCAGAATCCGACGATTTGGGACGCGCGAGCGTTAGCGCCCGGTCGTCGTTTGCGCATTGACGAAAACGCCTATTGCGTGGTCGGACGTCGTCTTGCCGACTGCGACGCTCTAGACGCGCTTTTCGCCTCGCCCGAGCGTTCGCGTTGCGTCTTGCTTTATCCTGAAAATTATATGGGGGCGTCCGTCTTGTTGGTTACGAACGAAGCGCCCGATTTTGGCGACGAGAACCCGACGATTTCGCCTAAGTTGGAAGAATACGTTCAGACGGCTGGAAGTTTGGCGCTAAGATTTTCCAATCCCGACAAATATCGACAGGCGCCCGACGGTCCGACTTCAAAACTTTTTATTGGCGCGACTTCGCGCTTGATTAAGATTCGCGAGAATCCTGAAGTCGACAATATTCCGATCATAATGGAGGCGGAGAATCCGCCGAAAGCGCCGGAGACTAACGGCGCGGCTGAAACGGCAAGCATTGAAGAAAAAACGACCGAAGGAGAATAAAGGGCGTCGGCGTTTCGAGGTTTGCCAACGATTTGCGAAGTTTTTGTAATCTGTTGGAACGGCAAATTTTAGGAGTTTGAGTAATGCGACTGTCTCGAATGAAAATTAAATATTTTCGTTGTTTCGACGATTTGGAAATCGATTTTCAAACGCATAAGCCGGACGCGGAAAAAACTTCGCCTATGGACGGCTTAACGGTTCTTGTCGGACGCAACGGAGAAGGAAAAACCGCCGTTTTAGACGCGATTAACATCGCTTGGAATCCATTTTTTCGGCGCTTTCCCGTTGGTAAAAAGAAGGGATTTAAAGAAAGCGACCGTCCAAGTCGACCTTTTGAAGTTGCGGAGGGAATTCTTGACGCCGGGGAGCCGAGCGTCGACGCTTTCTTTGAGACTCCGTTGTTTCCTTTCGGTAACCAAGGCGTTTTGTTTGAGGAGGAAAAATATGTTTCCAGTCGTCGTAAAGCGGATAGTTCTTCAGGCAAACTTCGTACTTTGACCGAAGGAAAACTTTCTGAAGTCGGCGCCTTTTTGATGAATAGAGCTTACGGGAACAACGGCGGTAACGAAGCGATTTGGCCTCTTCTTGCCTATTATGGGGACGGACGCCTATGGGGCGGCGAACGTAGGGAGTCTGAACAACATAAAGGAACTACCTTGTCGCAGTATCGCGAATACGCCTACGACGAATCGACCAATCCAAAATCTGGTTTTAAAGAATTTGCACGTTGGTTTATTGAGTTGTCTCACGTTCTTAAGAACGCAGAAGGAATTTATCCCCCGGAAAGTATTGATTTTTACAATATTCTAGACAAGGCTATCCAAGACTCGTTAAACGAGACGCTGAAGTCGACGGGCTGGACAAAAATTGCCTGCGACAAAAATGATCGAATCGTTGCTTTCAACGGGAAAAACGTTCCCGTCGAAGTGAATAATTTGAGCGCAGGAACGCGCGTCGTATTAGGAACGGTCGCGGATATCGTGTTTCGTTGTTGCAAATTAAATCGTTGTTTACGCGAGAACGTGTTGAAGGAAACGACAGGAATCGTCCTTATTGACGAAATTGAACTACATCTCCATCCAAGTTGGCAACAAAAAATCTTGCCGACTTTATGTAAAATATTCCCGCGTATCCAATTTATCGTTACGACGCATTCGCCGCAGGTCGTTTCGTCGGTTCCGGCGGAATGCGTGAGAATATTGGAC
>JAZRWW010000320.1:0-1898 GCA_045599865.1 Thermoguttaceae bacterium | reverse complement strand
AATCTTAGCGTCCGGCGCGAATCGCTTGAAAATTCCGTCAAGATTGATTTTACCCGCGACGGTTGAAAAACACGAATCCCGGAAAACGACCCGGAGCGGGTTGCGTTTCGCTATTTCTATGACGGCGCGTTCCGAAATATTCTCTTCAAAACACGCGAGCAAATCCCCGTCGTTGTAATTGTGAACCGTAAAGCCGTCGACAAGTTCCGTTTTGTAAGGCAAAGACAAAGGCAACCCCCATTCGAGAACGCAACTAAAAAGCAAGTCGAGGTCGCCGCGACCCCACTTGATATTCGATTCGGTCGACGCGATTAAATCCTGCGTCAAATCGTCCGCGCCGTAATAGACGTCGTTCATATTCGAATCGTCGACTTTGAAAACGCGAAAGCCGACGTCGAGCCCCTCCGTCGTCAGCGGATTTTCGCTCTTGATCTTATCGCCCGCCCGACGGATGCGCTCCTTGCCGATTTCGCAGATGGTTTTATAGCCCGATTTGTACGCCTCCGATTTCGCGTCGCAGGCTTCGGGGAGTTGAACCATTATATAACGTAGTCCCGTCCCCTCGCCGTTTCGCGTGCTTTTGTCTGCTAGGCGTTGGGCGTTTAATTGCATCACGGCGTGGGCGGTTGTGGCGCTTCCGGAGAAGAAGTCTAAAATAAAGCTGTTTTCATCAGAATACAATAACAAGCACCGTTTTATTAGTTCAACCGACTTTGGATAATCAAACACGGCTTTATTGTCAAAGATTTTTTTGAGTTTTTGAACTGCGTCTTGAGAATGACCAACTTCAGTATATTTCCATACCGTCATTGGAGTCATTCCTTGTTTGACTTCACTTGCAAATCTCTTTATTCTCGGAACATTGTTACCTTCTTCACCAAACCATATTCGATTATCGTTCTTGTATTGATTGAAAGTCTGCTCGTCAAGGCGCCAACAATATCCACTTGGGGGCATTACTTTTCTTCCTGAAGGCGTAGTAATTTCATAGACTCGACTTAATATTCGCGGTCCTACTGATAAATCTCCAGACGTCCAAGGCCCCCTCGGATCATTGTCCGGGTTTGTATATCTTGACTCTGCTTCGACGCTCCTCGGTAATCCGTTACAAACAACGTCTTGTAGGTTTTTGGCATAACAAAGAATATAATCGTGGCTTTCTGAGAAGTGTTTTTTCAAGTTTACAGGCGAGTATGCGCGTTCCCAGATAACTTGTGCTATAAAATTCTTTTCGCCAAAAATTTCATTACAAATTTTTTTGAGGTTTTCCTGTTCTCGGTCGTCAATACTTATGAAAATGACGCCGTTGCTACTTAGCATTGTTCTAGCTAGAACCAGGCGTGAATAAATCATCGAACACCAGTCGGAATGGAAACGAGGATTGGCAGCGTTGTTTTCTTTAAAGACTTTATTTCCGTCTTCGTCATATAATCCGGCTTCTTCGTCGTACTCTTCGTCGTCCATACGAAAATTGTCGGGGTAAAGAAAAGAATCCGACCCCGTGTTATACGGCGGATCGATATAAATTACTTTGACTTTGCCGAGATAACTCTCTTGAAGCAATTTGAGAACTTCGAGATTGTCCCCTTCAATATAGAGATTTTGGGTCGAATCCCAATCGCGGCTTTCTTCGGGGCAGGGGCGCAAAGTCTTTCGAATCGGCTTGTAGGCTTCCGCAAGGGCGGCTTTCTTTCCGACCCAAGTAAAATCGTAAGATTCGGAGCCTTCTGCAATTTCGCCCGACAAGACTTGACGTAACACGTCGAAATTAATCGCTTTTTTCAGGGCGCCGTCTTCGTCTCTTGTTTCGGTAACGCAATTAGGGAAGAGTTCTTCGAGTTTTTCGATATTGCGCGCGATTCCGTCGACCGTTTCCATTTTCATCTTGTCCATAATAG
>JAZRWW010000319.1:0-9074 GCA_045599865.1 Thermoguttaceae bacterium | reverse complement strand
GTTCCGACGTTGAGTCTTACGCGAACGCGCCCGGCGGCGTCGGAAGATTTCTCGCCGACGACCAAATCGAGTTTTCCGTCGCCGTTCCAATCGACGAGAGACGGAATCGAATAGGACGCGTCTTTGTCGAGCGTCGCAACTCGAAGGAATCGTTCCGGCGTCTTACTTGCGGCGTCTAAATCGGTTCCGCGCATCGCATTGCCCGCCAAGTCTTCGACTTTGCTTGAATCGATTCTAATCGCAAGAGGCGCGAAAAGCTTGATCGCGGAATCGTCGGACTTCGCGCCGACTCCGTACTCTACCAATTCGGCGTCGTTTAACGTAATCGCTAGACCTCGTTTCGTGGCGTCGTAGGCGAAACGCGACTTGTCAAGCCCCAATTCTGAACCGCTTAATTCGCTTACGACGGAAACGACGTCGACGATGGAGCCGTCGTCGACCAACGCCTGAACGTTCGTCGCTTCAGAGAAGTAAACGAACGCGCGATTCGAACCGTCGACGTCTTCGACGACTTCGACGCTTGTTACGATCGGCGACGTCGCGTCCACATAGACCGTCTGAAAACATTCGACCCAGTTGCCCGCCCAATCTGTCGCGCGAATTCGCAATTCGCGTCGTCCTTCGCGTTCCAAATCGACGTGCCGACTAAACGTCTTCGATTCGGAAGTGAAACTCGCCAACTTCGCACCGGTCGTCGCGTCGTAAACGCGTATCGTCATATTCTTCTTCGACGTTTCTCCGGCGATTTCCACGACGCTCGTCTTCGAACGAATCGTCTCGGGCATAGAAATAGTCGGCAAAGCCGCGTCGACCGTCCACGAAACGGAGAACTTGCCCGAGCCCGCGTTGCCCGCAAGGTCTTTGATTTTCGAAAGATCGACCGTCAAAACGTATTCGCCGTCCTGCGACGCGAAGTTTTTGAGTCCGCTCAACTTCCATTCTTGCGCCGCCGACGTCGTTTGAATTTCTTGCGACAAGACTTCCAAAACTAAATTCGAGTCGAGCGCGATTTTTTGTCCGTCGCGAGTCAACGTGAAATCGCCGACGTCGACGCTGGAAAACTCAATTTCTTCGTCGAAACCAAGATAGGCCGAATCGTAAGGATAACTTACGTACTCGCGATCGATTCCGCTCCAAAGAGCGTTCGTAGGTCCTACCGAGTCTTTCGCCCATGAAGCGACGTAAGAATCACGTCCCCAAATATAAGCGACGTTGCGCACGCCGGTCGTATGAATCGTGAACGAATACTCGCCGTCGATTTGAGTCAAACTTCCAAGTCCTGAAAGCGTCCACGTCGACCCGGAATTCAAAGTCAACTTTACGACTTGCGCGTTTGCCAACAAATTGGCGCCGCCGTCGCGACGTAATTCAAGGTCGGAGATCGTAAAGCTGGCGGCGTCGAGTCGTTGCGAAAAAACGATTTGAATTTCGTCGACCTGATTTTGCCAATAGCCTCCGGCCGCGGTCGTCGACGTTACGACGGGCGCGGCGGCCGCCGTCGTCCAACGCAACGTCTTGCTTACGCTCTCGTCCCCATACGCGACGTTTCCGTAAATATCGGCGACTCCGCTCGACGACACGGTCAGCGAATACTCGCCGTCAAGAACGGTCGACGCGCTCAATCCTACGATCTTATAGACTTTTTCGGAAACTTGCTCGATCAAAACGCCCTCGCCGATCAAATTTTCTCCGCCGTCGCGCGTCAACGTTACGTTCTCGACGGTAAAAGTCGTCGCGTCGATCGCCTCGTCAAATTTAACCTCGACCGATTCGACGGACGCGACTCTAACTTCGCCCGCCCCTTTGACGGAAACGATCTTGGGCGGCTCTTTGTCGATCGGTTCGTAAAGCAACGTATACGAAAGTCTCGACGCGCTCGACGCGCAATAGTCCAAAATATGCAACGAAACTTCGTCGAGTACTCTTTCGCCGTCAAGGAAAGTATATTTCGTCCGCCAGTAATTCCGCGCGTCCAATTCTTTGCCGTCGGAACGAACGACGCCGACAAGTTCGTACTCGGAGCCGCCGGGATTGTAGTCGCGCAAATTGACGTAATTCCACCCGGAAACGACGTCCTCAAGCGTCAAATCGATCATCCAAGACCTCGGTTCCAATTTGCCGGTTACAGTCCAACGTTCGACGTTCGAAACAAATTCGACTTCGCCGTTCGACAAATACAACGCGTCGGGTATGTCTTCGGAATCTTCCGCGTCGTCGACTAAAAAGTCGGACAAGTCGTCGGCGTTCGCCCTATCGTCGTAAACCGTATGAATCAACTCGTGAACGTCGACGTCCTTAACCAGCGAGAACCGCAAGTCGTCGAGCCCGTCGACGTGCGTGAAGGAAGCGCTATAGTCGATAAAATGACCCAAATACTGCGTTTCAAGCGCCCATTCGCCGATCGCGATTCCTCCGGCGGGCAAGTCCCCAAAATTCATCGACAAGTCTTTGGAAAAGTAGGAGGCGCCGTTGAGTTTCGAACCGAGGATCGTAACCGAAGTCGCAAGTCCGCTTCTGTTTTCGACGATCTCGGGAAGTCCCGAGACGAGCTTCAAACCGCGCGCGTCGCCGGCGCCCGCGTTTTTGACCATAACCGCCAACGCGAAAGGCTCAGAGTCCTCGACGACGTTCCGCGTCCAAGGATCGTCCCCGATGACGTCGCGTTGCCAGAAGTAATCGATCTCGAATTCGGGCTGAGGATAGACCGTAATATCGACGGGCGACAATTCGATTACGTATTCTTTGCCCTTGGCGACGTAGCGCAAAACGCCCCCTATCCCGTAAACTTCAGCCCCGTCCTTCGCGCATTCGGTCGACGGTACGAGGATCCAATGCGCCTGACCTATCCCTTTCGACGCCAAGTCGCCCAAAACGCCGTCTTCGTCGTCGGGGTTGACGACAAATCCGTTCGTCGTCGGCTCGTATATGCCGAACAGACTCGTAACGTCGTTTCCAAGTTCGTCGTAAACGACGATGCTGACGGAAACGTCTTGAACGTCGTAGGAACACGCGTTTTCAAGGATTAGTCCCGCGTCGAAAGCGTCGCGAACCAGCGTCGCCTTCTGATTCAACTCAAATTTGGGCTCCGAGTTTGTGTCATTCCTGTTGTCTTTTCTAGGAGACGGACCGTCTGGACCGTCTGGACCGTCTGGACCGTCTGGACCGTCTGGACCGTCTGGACCGTCTGGACCGTCTGAACCGCGGAACACAATTCCTCCTCCTCCGCCGCCGCCTTCACTATGTCTCTTAATAGAACAAACGAAATTAGAGGGCTCATAGACGTTGTAAAGCGAATGGTAAGACGTTCGTAACGAATCGGAATCAAGATAGGAATAACGAACTCCGGCGCTTAAATAACAATCGTTAAGTTCGTCGTCGTTTTGAACGCGCTCGAACAAAACGGGAACCGTAATCGTCTCGCCCGCCCCAAGTTTGAAGGAGTCGACAAGGCTCTCGTAAATCACGTCGTCGTTTGCGCCAAGGTAGAACGAGACGTCTTCTACGGAAATCAAACCGTTGTTTTTGATCGTAAAATCGACCTGTTTGCGCTGCCCGACTTGTAACAAGTCGCGCAAATCCAGTATGTTGGGAACGACCGTCAACGTCGGAACCGGCACGTTGACTTGATAAGTCGCGTCGAGCGTAATTTCGTACTCGTCGTCTATCGTCGTCGGCGTAACGTTCCATTCGTAATTAACGGCGTGGAACGTCAACGTCGCCGACAATTCGTTTTCGCCCGGCTCGACGTAGATTCTCTGCGAAAAGTCGTCGCGTTCGTCCGCCGACAAAGAAACGTCGTAAAATCCCTCGGGCAAGTCGCGAACGACAAGCGTTCCGTCTTCGCCGGTATATCCCGTCGAAACGACCGATTTCTTCATCGGGTCGTATATCCAGACGTAAGCGCCGGAAATAGTCGACTGTTCGTCGCCGTAGCAACACTCGTCGACCGCCGTAATCGTCAAATCGCCGTAAGAATCGGCGTAAGCGCAAACGTCCAAATCGATTTTCAAGCCCGTATTGGCGTAGTCGACGACGATCAAGCCTTGATGGTTTCCAAGTTCGACGTCCTCCGGCGGACTTAACAGCAAGTCGACGACGCGCGTTTCGCCCGGCGCCATCGATTCAAGCGTCGCGCCGTAAAGCGGAGAAACCCACGCGAGGTCGGAAGTCGAAACGGCAATCGGTCCCGTTTCGGCTCCGCTTTCGTTGCGAAGTTCAAACGAAAGAATCTTTCGCTTGCCCGCGACAATTCTACCCGTCAACGTTTGGACGTCGCAAGTCAAATAGGGCGTCGCTTTGTAGACGTTGAATTCAAGCGTCGTCGCGCCCAAACTCTTATCCGCGCTGTAAAAAACGACGTTCACATCGGACAAAGGCGTCGAGTAATTCAACGCTTTAGCCGTAAACGCGACGGTCGCGGAACCGCCGACGGGAATATTCGGCAAAGTCGGCGCGTCGGATTTCAACGCCCCATTGGTTGGCGTCGGCTTCCCTTCGTCGACGACCAAGGAAATATCCAATTCCAATTCGATATTGTCGGGCAAGCCGACGATTTCATAGCGCAAATCGGCGATCGGCTCGCTTCCGTTGTTCGTAATCGTGAAAGAATCGGACGTCGACTCGCCCTCGACGATAATAAACGATCCGCCCGTGATTTCGGCGCTCGTCTTCGTCAAAACGAACCGATCTTGCGTCGGCGCGGAATCGTAGGACGGATGCGACGCGCCGATTTCGTAGGCGCCGTACTCGCCGACAAGCGGAGTCCAAGTCGTTTCAAATCGTCCCGCGTCGTCCGTCGTCGCGACTATCGACCTCGAAAAACCTCTAGTAACGACGAATATCTCGACCTCGACGTTCGGAACGTAGGCGCCGGATTCCAAATCGTAAGCGTAGCCTTGCAACGGTATCGACGTTCCAAGTTCGACTTTCTCGACGTCCGTTTGAACGAACGCCCCGTAAGTCGCCCCTTGAGTCGCGTCCAGCTTCTCGCTTACAAAACGATTGTTCGTTTCGACGATTTCGTAAACTTCGTCGTTTACGTCGACCACGACGATAAAATAAGAATAGTTCGAGTCGTCGGGCAAGACGTATTCAAAACTACGCGAATAGGAGTCGGCGCCCTCGACGCAAGAGAGCGTCGAATCGTCGACAAACGTCGCGACTAGCATAGAAGAATCGTCGATATTCGGACTCGCGGAAATCCAAACCTGTTCCGTTCGCGTCCCTTCGACGTCGGCGGAGCCTTGGTTGACGACCCTGTAAGAAACGACGACCGTCGACGCCTCGTCCTTAGAAAATGCCGCGTTAAAAGAATCGATCGTCAAGTCGGGCGCCGTCGCGTCGAAAACGAACGCGCGCGCCGTTCCGCGCTCGTAACCGTCGGCGCTCGCTTCAAACGTCGCCCATTCGCCGCCGATTTCGCCGTCGTCGACCGTTCGAACGTCGACGGCGATAAACTCGTAACCAGCCGGAATGACGACCGTTTTCGGAACGATAAATTTCGTTTCGTCGGAAGACTTCAAGTTCACGGTCAACGCCTCGTCGCTCGTCGTATTGCGCGAGACGATCAACTCCGCCGAGTCCCCTTCGTTAATTAGCGCTTTGTCGAGCGTCAACGTCAATTTCGATCCGTCGTCGTCCAAAACGGTTAAAGTCGCGATCGCAACGCCCGACGAGGACGGCGCCATAACGCAGTCGCAATTTTCCATTACGCCCGTCGCTGTTATCGTAACGACCGTTTCGCCGTCGACAAACGAGTTGTCGAGCGCGGCGCCCTTAAATTCGACAGAAGTCTTGCCTGCCGGAATCGTTACTTCGTTAGGAACGCGAAGTTTGTCCGGAGCCGAACTCGTTACGACGACGCGCAAAGCGGAAGTCGACGCCGTCTGACGCGACAAAACGAACGTCGCGGCGTTCGAGCCCGATCCTTCTTGAACGAAAGGCGTCGTCGTCTCGAGCGTCAACGTCGGCTCGTCGTCGTCAGTAACGGAAATTGAGACGTTCGAGGATAGAAAACTCGAGTTCGTCGCGGTAATTCTAACGTCGACGTCGCTTTCGGGCGCGTCGTCGTCTATCGCGTCGACCGTAATCGAAACGGAACTTGCGTTCGCCGGAATAACGACGCTCGAAGGAAGACGCAGTTGTTTTCTGACGTCGGCGGACAATATGACGGAAAGCGGCTTGTTCGTTACGTAACCGCGCGAAATCGTCAATTCAAACGACTCGCCTTCGCCGACCGAGCTTTTGTCGACCGAAAGAGTCAACTGCGGTCGATCGATATCGACGACGCGGAATTCGGACGATACGTCGGCGAATCCGTCGCAAGAAATCGTCAGCGTCGTCAGTTGGTCGCCGTCAAACTCGCCGTCTTTAAGCGCCGAAACAGTAAACGCGGCGGACGTCTGGCGCGCGGGTATCGTTATCGTCGTCGGCGCGCTAAGTTCCGTCGAATCCCCGACCGAGATCGTAACGACCGCCGCTTGGGAAACGTCGCCCGTGCGAGTAACGACCGCGCGCGTCGAACCGCCCTCGTCAAGTTTCGTAGTCGAAAGACTCAGTTTAAGCGTCTGCTCGAGAATCGTCGCCGGAGCGCTTACGCCGGAATTGTTTTCGTCGTTTTCTTCAGGAACGGTTCCGTCGACGTCGGCGACTACGATAAAATACGCGGAACCGGCAAATTTCGTCGATGGAATCGTTACATTCGCGCGACGTTGCGCCGAGCCAAGCGCCTCGATTCCCGAAACGGAGACTGTACGTAAAAGCGTCGCGTCCGCGAGCGTTCCAGAAGGCGAAATATAGATCGCGTCGCGATAGTCGCTCTTCGCGTCGCGATTGCCGTCGTTTCGTTCCGTCCAAACAAGCTCGATCGTTTGACCGCAAGTCGCCTTCTCCGGCGCCGCGATCGACTCGATTACGACGTCCGCCAAGTCGGGATAAGCGAGCGTTATTCGAGGCGAAACGTAAACGTTGTCCTTTTCGTTTCCTTCAAAAACTTGCCCTTCGGCGTCGGCGACGACGATCAAGTAATAATCGCCGGGCGTCAAAACCTTGCCGTCGAACGGCAAAACGACTTGAACGCCTGTCGAACTTAGCTTGCCCGCTGCGAGCGCTACGGCAAATTGGGAGTCGACCCCTTCTTTGTAGGAAGCGAGCAAAGAGTCGTCCCTAGAAAAGACTTGGTCGGTCGAAATATAAATATTGTTGCTCCAAGCGCCCAACGCGGAAGCGGCGCCGACGTTGTAAGTCTTTACGGACAAATCCAATTTCTCGCCGAACAAAGCGGTCGCGGGCAGACGGCTTTCGTCGAGTCCCCCTTGCAAGTTCGGAAGCGCCCAAACGAACTCGCCGACGTAGGCGTCCGACGCCTCCCCGTTCGGAGCCGTCCCGTTTTGATTCATCGACGAGCCGTTCAAACCGCAAACGTCGGGTCCGATCATTACGGAGTAAGTTCCGTCGGCGTAGTCGTCCGGCGAGAAATAGATGCGGAAAACGCTGTTTTCGACGTTCAAACTTATCGGCGAATCGTTCAAGAGCGCGACGCCCGACGAGTTCGTTACGACGACGTCGGAAGAATCGAACGTCGACAAGTCGATAGACTGATCGAAAAAGACGTCGATATAAGGACGAGTCGCGCCAAAGGAAACGTTTGACGAAGGCAAAACGTCGACGACCTGAGGTCCGGGAATCCACTCGACGTTAAACGCGAGCCCGAATTCCGAAACCTCGGGCGTAAGTTTCCGACTGAACGAATCGAGCCCTTCATACTGAACGCCGTCGACGACCGAAAGGGACGACGCCGACAAAACGAAGAACGAATCAAGTTCGGACGGTACGAATTCGTCGGAACCTTTCCTCAATTCGACGGTTCCGCCCAGCGTCGCGTTTCCGACGCAAGAAATAGCGTCGTAATCGTAAGAATCGGCAATTTCAAAGATCAAGCGCCCGTTGGATCCAAGCGTAAAATCGCCTTCGACAACGCAGACGCCTTGAGGCGCGAACGTCGCGTCGCAAACGACTTCAAAATTATAGCCGTAAATCGTCGTCAAGCCGTAAATATTCAAATCGCCCGTCCAAGTTAGCGTCGCTTTCGATTCGTCGTAACCGCCGACGTAGAACGCCGCGTCGAGATTTCCGCCAAAATCGATCGCGCCGCAACCGTCGATTACCGTATTTTCGGAAGCGAGAACGGTCGCGCCGGACTCCGCGCCGTTGGAAGCGACGGTCAGCGTCCCGTCGATCGTCGCGCGTTTTTGGATATTGAGAACCGAACCCGGAGTCAACGCGACGTCGCTCTTGAGACGAACGTTCTCAAAATACGACTGGAGAGAAACGTCCCAAATCGACGCCTCGCCGCCGAAAGTTACGTTAGAAGCCGCGTGAATTCCCGCAGCGATAAATCTAGGCGCCGTTCCGTCAGATCTCGAGACAAAGTCGATCTCGCAGTTGGAAAGTTCCAGAAAGCCCCCGTTGTCTAATTGCGACGTTCGAATCGCCAAGCCGATAAGACGCAAATCGTCTAAGTTCGACAACTGCTCGACCGCAAGCGCCAAGCCCGGCGCCCCGGTTTCGGCGTCGCGAAGCGAAGACGCGTCTATCGTCAACTCCTTAGAAATTTCAAGTTGCGTTCCGTTTAGCGCGAGCGTCTTGCCTTTGAGCGATGCGTCAAAGGCGATTATCGTTCCAAGGTCGTTAGTTCCTGCGTAATCGATCGCTTCGCGAAGGGATATTAAATTGTCGTATGCGTCTACGACGTCCCGCGTAGTCGTCACGACAAGCGAAGGAGTCTCGGGGCTAGGTTCCTCCGATTGAAATTCGTAAGCGCCAATATCGACGGCGCCGCCGATAATGCGCGGATTGCCGTCGAGGTCGGTCGACGCCTCGTCGACTGCGGCGTTGTAGCCCGCGTCGATAGCGATCGAATCGCTTCGTAAACGTAAATCGATCTTGTCGGGGTTTTGTAAATTTCCGTTTTCATCAAAAACGGGACTGCAAATAAACGAAGGATCGGCGTCAATAACGTTATTGGAACTCTCGGCAGAAATTTCGCCGGAGAGATTCAAGCCGTAATTCATAGA
>JAZRWW010000318.1:0-19629 GCA_045599865.1 Thermoguttaceae bacterium | reverse complement strand
TCCAACATTTTATCGACGACGTTCGGCGGGGTGAAGACTTCGTCGTTCGATAGATTCGCCAAGCAATTCAAGACGTCTGGGTTGAAATTACGAAATTTCATCGTCGATGTTTTGCGTGCTTTTTGGTCAGAGTCGTTTGCTTGTCGCATTGTTGGAACTTCTTCCTTTGGGCGTTTTCAATCTATTCGACCGACGACCGACGCTTTTCTTGAATTTCGTCTTTGTGTTTGTTTACGATTTTCGCGACCTTGCGTTTGAAGGCGTCGATAGAGGGCGTCGGATGATTTCGCATTTATAATGGACGCGTTCTCATCCGCCCCGTCTAAAGACGGACGGCTTATCGCGCGCGCCTTACGGCGCGATTCAAACGCAATCCCTGTTTAGAATATTGCGCGAGCGGTTACACGCTTCTTAACGACGCCTACGTTTGGCGCTTGATCCATCGAGTTTCTCCTTCTGATTCTTTCCAGCTTCTACGTCAGGCGGAATTCGTTTCGCCGCGCTACTCAAGAATATAGTCGAATTTACGTAAAAAACAAGTCGAGTCGACAATTTGTCAACTCGACTTTCGACGTCTTGTCGCGCCAAAACGCAAAAACCGCCGGTTATGAAACCAGCGGCTTGGTTAGCGTTTTAATCTGCGCGTCTTATTCGATTATTGCTCTTTGCTCTCGTTGGACGTTTCGCCCTTTCGATGACGAACGGCGGCGGCGACGAATCCTCGGAAGAGCGGATTCGGCTTGCTCGGCTTCGAACGAAATTCCGGGTGGAATTGCACGGCGACGAACCAAGGATGTTCGTCTATTTCAACGGCGTCGACAAATTTTCCGTCGGAACTGGCGCCGGCGAAGACGAGTCCGCCGTCGGCGAATTGTTCTTTATAGTCCAAATTGAATTCGTACTTGTTTCGATGGCGTTCTTCCGTTTCAAGCGCTCGATAGGCGCCCGCGCATCGCGAACCGGCGAGCAAGTCGGTTTTGAAGAGTCCTAGTCGAATCGGCTCGTCGTCGCCGTCGGCGTCTTCGCGCGGAATATTGCGGACTTGCTCGGTCCCCATACAGACGACGGGATGATCGGTCGTCTTGTTGAATTCGGTCGAATTGGCGTCGGTCATGCCTAAGACGTTGCGCGCGTACTCGATGACGGCGCACTGCATGCCAAGTCCGATGCCGAAGAACGGAATTTGCAATTCGCGCGCAATTCGCACGGCGTTAAGCGTCTCTTCTAAGCCGCTTTCGTCAAATTCGCCCGGCACAAGAACGCCGTCGACTTTTTGAAGAAGCCCGCGCATTTCGCGCATTTCGACCTCTTCGCTAGTAACGCGCGCAAAACGCACGCGCGCGGAATTGGCGATCCCGCCGTGATCGAGCGCCTCGTAGATCGATTTGTACGCGTCCTTGTGCTTGGCGTATTTGCCGACTACGGCGATCGTAACTTCCGTTTTCGGATTGCGATATTTCGCCAGCAATTCGTTCCAATCGCTCATATCGGCTTGTTTTGTGTTTGCCAGTCCCAAACGTTCGACGATCATTTGATCTAAATTGCGATCGTGCAAAATATTGGGAACTTCGTAGACGGTAAACTCCGCGTCTTTTTCTTCGACGACGTGCTTGCTCGGAACGTTGCAGAAGAGCGCG
The DNA here is from genome assembly GCA_045599865.1 of Thermoguttaceae bacterium. GTDB lineage: Bacteria > Planctomycetota > Planctomycetia > Pirellulales > Thermoguttaceae > RUG369. Next base: position 17,992 of record JAZRWW010000318.1, on the reverse strand, counting down.
ATCTTGTCGAGGTCGTCTTGTTCGATCTCGTGTTCGGTGCGGCAAATTATGAAGTCGGGCTGGATTCCGAGACGCCGGAGCATACCGACGCTGTGTTGGGTCGGCTTCGTCTTCAATTCGCGAGCCGCCTTCAGGAAGGGCACAAGCGTCAAGTGAACGTAGACGCAGTTTTCCTTGCCGACGTCGAGCGAATACTGACGAATCGCTTCTAAGAACGGCTGCCCCTCAATGTCGCCGACCGTGCCGCCGATTTCCGTGATTACGACGTCGACGTCGGGCGTCGAAAGACGATCGATACAGGATTTAATTTCGTTCGTGACGTGCGGAATTACTTGAACGGTTTTGCCCCCGTATTCGCCCCGACGTTCTTTGTCGATAACCGTTTTATAGATACGACCGGCGGAACGACTGCTGTAACGCGACAAGGGCGAGTGCGTAAAACGTTCGTAGTGCCCTAAGTCGAGGTCGGCTTCGCTACCGTCGTCGAGAACGTAAACTTCCCCGTGTTGAAACGGGCTCATTTTGCCCGGATCGACGTTCATATAGGGATCCAGTTTTTGCATACGAACGGAAAGTCCGCGTCGTTCAAGCAACATTCCGATCGAAGCGCTTGTCAGTCCCTTGCCTAACGAACTTACGACGCCTCCGGTAACAAAGATATGTTTGGTCATAACGGATTCCTTTATATTGTCAACTATTCGACGCCTTTCAATCGTCGTTGCACGCAAGGCGAGACGAGAATCTGTCGTTTAAATCGTTATATTTATATCACGGCGCAAAACTAACCTAATCAGAAACGACGGAAAAACCGCAAAAATTAGACGTCGTGTCAAGCGCCGTTTTTTTTTTATCGTTAAAAACGCGCTCTAACGAACGATTCAGAGTCGAAAAACGACGCGCAAACGCGTCAAGATTTGCGACCAAGCGAAAAAAAAAAGAATTAAGAGAACGGATCGAACGCTCGACCGCTCCCCAAAATATTCACGCAAGCATTATATAAAAGTTTCTAAACTTTGGAAGAGCCTAGTTAAGATTTTTTTCAAAAAATCCGAACCCAAAAAATCCCCTTGATTTTTCTTTTCAAGGGGAAGACGTTTCAAAGAACCGATTTCGTACGACTCCGTAACGACTTTTTAAATTTTATGAGATCAGTGAAGTCTCATTCCCGGCTTAGCGCCTTCGTCCGGGCTCGTCACGAAGACGTCGGGACCTCCAGGACCGGCGGCAATGATCATACCTTCGCTAAGTCCGAATTTCATCTGTCGAGGTTGCAAATTGGCGATGAAGACGACCAAGCGACCGATTAACTTTTCCGGCTCGGGATAGGCCGCTTTAATTCCGGCGAAAACTTGGCGCGTTTCTGTTCCTCCGAGCGAAATTTTCAGCTTCAGGAGCTTGCGCGCTTCCTTGACTTGTTCCGCTTCGACGATTCGCCCGACGCGCAGATCGATTTTTTCAAAATCTTCGATAGTGCAAGTTTCGCTCAGAGGCTCGTCGGCGAGCGTTTGCGCGGAATCGAACCAAGGGGCGATACCGGCGGGTTCGGCGTTTTCTGCGGAGACGGTCTCAACGGCGTCCGCGTTTTCGGCGGGCTTGAGCGCGTCTTTCGATTCTTCTATCATCGCTTCAATTCCTTCTTTTGGCACGCGCGTCATCATAAACTTATATTCGCCGACCTTTGTTCCAAGCAAAGGCGTTTGCGCGTCGTCCCAATTTGTTATCTTCGTATCGAGCAGTTCTTCCGTTTTTTTCGCAAGTTCGGGTAAGACGGGCGCCAAATAGACGACGATCTGCCTAAACAAGTTCAAACTGACGGTAACGACGTCTTGCAACTTTTTCTTTGCGGCGTCGCGTTCTTCTTGAGTCGCGTTTTCGTCTTTTTCGAGCTTCGCCCATTCTTTTTTCAAAGTCCACGGCGCGTTTGCTTCGACGTATTGATTCGCGCGATAGCCGCACTCGAGAATCGTTCGAATCGCCTTGCCAAAATCGCAAGTTTCGTAATTGGCGGCGATTTCTTCCGACTTGGACGCCGCTTCCTTGAAGAGTCCGCCGTCTTCCGGGTAAACTTCGGACAGACCCGTCAGATTCGCAAATTTCGCCGTGCGACTCGCCAAATTAACGACGACGCCCACTAAGTCGGCGTTGACTTTTAACTCCAACTCTTCCAAATTCAAATCGAGGTCGTCGACTCGCGAACTCGTCTTCGTCGCAAAGAAATACCGCAAATAGGACGGATCGAGATGCTTCAGATACGTTCGCGCCAAAACGAACGTGCCTTTCGATTTCGACATCTTTTCGCCGTCGACCGTCAGGAACCCGTGAATATGAACCTTTTTCGGCAAATTAAACCCGGCGGTTTTTAAGGACGTCGGCCAGAAAAGCGTGTGAAAATAGGTAATGTCCTTACCGATGAAATGGTGAATTTCCGTTTTCGGATCGCGCCACCAGTCGTCGACGTTTTCGCCGTTCTTTTCGCACCATTCAAGGGTCGAGCCGATATAACCGATCGGCGCGTCGAACCAGACGTACCAGTAATTTCCGGGCGAATCTGGAATTTCAAATCCGAAATACGGCGCGGGGCGGGAAACGTCCCAAGGCCAAAGCTCGTCGGAAAGGAATTGATTTTTAAGGTAATTGGCAATTTCGGGCTGGAGAACGTCCGAATTGACAATACTGTTCAGTAAGAAGTCGCGCGCCTTTTCGATTTCGACGAAAAGATGTTTCGCTTTGCGCAGTTCGGGCGTCGCGCCGGAAAGCGCGCTCTTCGGATCGATCAACTCGGTCGGAGAATAGACGGCGCCGCATTCGCAACTATCGCCGTATTGGTCTTTTTTTCCGCATTTCGGACAAGTTCCGCGAACGAATCTGTCGGCGAGAAAACGTCCTTCGACGGGATCGAACAACTGTTCGATTTCTTTTTCAACAATGAAATTCGCCTTACGAAGCGCCGCCCAGATTTCTTCGCAGAATCGACGCGTTTGAGGCGAGTTCGTACTGCCGTAATTGTCAAACTCTATTCCAAAACCGGCAAAGTCGGCGCGGTGCGCTTTGTTGACCTCCGCGATGAATTCTTCCTCCGTGACGCCCTTCTTTTTTGCGGAGATGGTAATCGCGGCGCCGTGCGTGTCGTCGGCGCAGAAATAACGGCAGTTTTCCCCGCGCAACTTCTGGAAACGAACCCAAACGTCCGTCTGAATATATTCGACCAAGTGCCCAATATGTATGTCGCCGTTTGCGTAGGGCAACGCGCTCGTAACTAAGATTCTTCGACCGCCCATAAGTCCTCGCCCAAAGCCGCGCGTCGCAAGACGGCGGATTAAATATTAATACCTGCTCTTTTCACGCTTCTTAAGAAACGAAAAACGCGTTTGCTAAAATCGACGCGCGTTCAAAGGAAACGCGTTTGATATTGCAAGCAAACTTTAACCAAACGTAAACGCTCGCGGAAATTTGCCGATCTCCAGCCGCGCGATTCGACTTGAACTTTGCCTTTGGCGCGTCCGTTTTATTCCGCCGTATGATCGGCGCGTCGATCCCAGCGCGTTTCAATTCAATAGATTCTAGCGGTCGCCGCCTCGAATCTCGCCGTATTATACCGCCTTGACCGGGGCCACGCAAGTCCTTGTTTCGTTAGTTTGTCATTTTTTTGCCGTCGTATGGATTTATTGAACAAACGTCTTTGCGCCGACGCGACGGCGTTTGCTACGCCGTAAACATTCGCAGAAAGTTATGCAAAGTTCTAACCGACGCGCTAATTTTCGAACAAACGTCGCGTAGGAACCGCCGCGCAAGCGGCGCGCGATAAGCCGCTCGTCTTTAGACGGGCGGACGGCGCTTCGCTCGACTTTGCGTCGAACAAATTTTTTACGGGTTTTACAGTCGACGCGTCGTTTGAATGTTCGTATGTTTTTCACAGAACCGTCGGACGCTAATTCTTCCGATGCGCGTTGTTTTCCGTAAACGGACGCTTTTGAGTTTGTCGGATAATTTCGCTTTCATTACGAACGCGCTTTCGGCGGCGCCCTAAAAATTTTCCGATAAACAAGGAAAAAAACGTTCTTATCGATTGTCAAACGCATAAAAAGTCTTTACAATATCAAGGGCGCCGTCGACAGAATTTGAATCGACTCGAGTTCTGTGAAGAATAGTCGTCGCGTTTTTCCTCGACTTGGCGTTTTTTTATATCGGAGCGTCGTTTTGTTTTGAACGTCGTTCTTGAATAGAAGCAGCAACGATTTTTCGGAGTATTTCAGTGTCGAACGTTCAAAATAAAAAATACGCGACTCTGGCGGAAGTTCGTTCCAAGGAATTTTTGGGGCATCCCGTCGGATTGTGGGCGCTGTTCACCACGGAAATGTGGGAGCGCTTTTGTTATTACGGCATGCGCGCTTTGCTTGTTCTCTATCTTATCTCGACCTTGACGGATTCTAATCCGGGTTTCGGGTGGACGGAACAAAGCGCCAACGAGCTTTACGGGTGGTTTACCGGAATGGTCTATCTTTTCCCGTTGCTCGGCGGTTATCTTGCCGACCGTTTTCTCGGTCAGCATCGCTCGGTTCTTCTTGGCGGCGTTTTGATGGCGCTTGGCGAATTTTGTCTCTTCTATACCGAATATTTCCGTCAAACGGCGACGACGACGATAACAAGCGCGAACGCTCCGACGGCGTTTTGGTGTTTTATGTTCGGGCTGTTTTTGATTACGCTCGGGAACGGGTTCTTTAAGCCTTGCATTTCCGTAATGGTCGGCGAACTGTACGAAAAGAACGATCCGCGACGAGACGACGCCTTCAACATTTTCTATATGGGCATCAACGTCGGCGCGTTCTTTAGCCCGCTGGTCGCCGGTTCGATCGGGGAAAAAGTCAGCTGGCACTGGGGCTTTTTGACCGCCGCGATCGGGATGACGCTTGGTCTGATCACCTATTCTTGCTTACGTCCTAAATATCTTGGCGCCATCGGTATGAAATCGAAGGGCGACGACGCCGAATCGACGGAAAACGCTTCTCAAATGGAAGAGGCGAAAAAAGCGGCGGCGAAAGAGGAAGCGAAAGAAGTTAATAAGAAAGCGCCTCTTTCGAGAGTCGAAATCGATCGAATCGCCGTCATTCTTACGCTGACGTTCTTCTGCATTGCGTTTTGGTCCGTCTTCGAACAAGCGGGCACGTCGCTGAATATTTTTGCCGACAAAGAGACGAACCGCCAAGTGCCGCACGCCGTCGGTCGAAACGTGCCCGGCTTCCTTGCCAATCAGGACGAATTTGACGCCAAGAACGCCGTTCGCGCGCTTGAGTCGAATCTTTACGAGCTGAATCGTCTGTTGCAAAACTCCGCGACTCAAACTTCTGAAACGAGCGGCGAGAAAAAGACTGTTCTACCTCTTGATCCGATCGCCTTGGCGGAATTCGAAGTCGAAGAATTTGCCTCGAGCGAAGAGATTCTCACGGAACTTCAGGAAGCGACCGCCGCCGTTCAAGATTCCTACGACAATGCGAAATCGTCGTTAGACAAGGCGAACGAAGCGCGCATTAAGGCGGGGCAGGCGCTCTTGACGCTGGAAACGGACGATTTTGCCGCGTTGCTGCAAAAAAGCGCCGCCGAGCAAGAAGAAATTAACAAACTTGTCGACGAAGCGTTCCAAGCGCGCGCCGAAGAGTTTGCCGACGCCGACGAAGAAGCGATCGATTCGTTCAAACAGGGGTTGCGCAAGGACGTTGAAAAACGACTTCAAAACGAGTTTGTCGCGAGCGAGAAAAAGAAGATCGATCCCGAAACCGCCGTCTACACCTTCCCGACTACGTGGTATCAATCGATCAACCCCCTTTGCGTCGTTATTTTTGCGCCTTTGTTCAACGTGTTGTGGGGCGCTTTGCGACGTCGCAAATTGGAGCCGTCCACGCCGGTTAAATTTGGGATCGGCTTAGTGTTGCTTTCGATAGCGTTTCTTTTTATGATACTTGGCGCGTTGCATTCGGTAAGGACGCACGGGAACGCGGGCGCTTATTGGTTGCTTTGTACTTACGTTTTCTGCACGTGGGGCGAGCTTTGCCTCTCGCCCGTCGGTTTGTCGATGGTTTCCAGACTTGCGCCGGCGAAATACGCGTCGTTGCTGATGGGCGTTTGGTTCCTTTCGAGCGCAGTCGCAGGGTATCTATCCGGAAAATTGGCGGCCGTGTTGGGATCGAGCGGCGGACGCGTCGCGTTCTGGTTCGGCGACAAAGGAGGATTGGCGGACTTCTTCCTGATTATGACTCTTGCGCCGATGATCGCAGGGCTCGTCGTCTTCTGCCTTGCGCCGAAATTGCGTAAAATGATGCACGAAGACAAGTAGCGGGATCGCATCGCGCGTTTTTCCGCCCGACGTCTTTTATCGCAGACCGCTCGTTTTTTACGGGCGGTTTTTTGTTTGCCGCAGTTTTCATCGGGTTTTATCGGACGCCTTGTCATATTGGTCTAGACCGCTATAATTTCTAGTCTGCCGACGTCGGCAAACGCGAACGGACGATTCGAGACGTTTGGCGTCGTTCGTTCCTTTTTACGACGTCGTTTTGTAAGTACGCATTGTCGAATTTTAGGATTCCTAGAATGGGCGAACCTAACCGCAATCGCGCGATAGAGTCTGTCGCGCGTCGTGTCGTTCCCTCCGGGGCGTCGTCTGATTTTGACGGGACGCCGACCGAGTTTTACGGAAAAGACGTTTTTAACGCTTTCGCGATACGGAAATTCCTCTCGCGCGGAGCTTCAGAAAAATTGCTCGCGACGATTCAGGAAGGAACAAAATTAGACGCAAACGTCGCTGGAGACGTCGCGCACGCTATGAAGGACTGGGCGATTTCGCGCGGCGCCACGCATTTTGCGCACTGGTTCCAGCCAATGACGGGCGGCACCGCCGAAAAGCACGACGCGTTCCTTGAAGTCAACGAACAGGGCGAAGCGATTATGACGTTTTCCGGGCGAAATCTCGTCAAGAGCGAGCCGGACGCGTCGAGTTTTCCTTCGGGCGGATTGCGAAGCACTTTTGAAGCGCGCGGTTACGCCGCGTGGGATCCGACGAGTCCCGCGTTTGTCAAGCGTAATCCTTGCGGCGCCACGCTTTGCATTCCTTCCGTGTTCTGTTCTTACACGGGCGAAGTTCTGGACAAAAAAATCCCGTTGCTTCGTTCAATTCGCGCGTTGAAACAAGCGGTCGTTCGGTTTATGAATTGCTTTAACGTTCCGACCGCTTCCCCGATTATCACGTTGGGCGCCGAGCAGGAATATTTCCTTATCGACAGGAATTTCTATTTAATGCGTCCCGATCTGTTGCAAACGGGGCGCACGTTGTTTGGTTCCCATCCGGCGAAGCGCCAACAGTTGGAAGACCACTATTTCGGCGCGATCAAGGAACGCGTCGTCAAGTTTATGGCCGAAGTCGAAGAGGAACTTTGGCGACTCGGCATTCCGGCGAAGACGAGACACAACGAAGCCGCGCCCGCGCAATTTGAACTTGCGCCTACTTATGAAGAGTTGAATCTTGCCGTCGATCACAATATGCTGACGATGGAGATACTTCGACGCGTCGCGGAAAAGAACGGATTGGTCTGTCTGTTGCACGAGAAGCCTTTTGCCGGAGTCAACGGTTCGGGCAAACACAACAACTGGTCCGCGACATACGGCGGGCGCAATTTGCTCGAACCGGGCGACGACCCGCGACGCAATCCGATTTTCCTCGCGTTTCTGACGGCGATTATTAGAGCCGTCGATTTGCATAGCGACTTGTTAAGATGTTCGACGGTCACGGTCGGAAACGACCATCGACTTGGCGCGAACGAAGCTCCGCCGGCGATTATTTCGATTTATCTCGGCGAACGCCTTACGGAAACGTTGCAACAAGTCGAGGCGGGCGTTTTTGAAGAGTACCGCTCAAGTCGACGTCAGCTCCAAGTCGGAATCGAAACGACTCCCAATATTAAAGGGGACGATTCCGATCGTAATCGCACCAGCCCATTCGCTTATACGGGCAGTAAATTTGAATTCCGCGCTTGCGGCTCGAGTCAATCTTGCGCGGACTTTAACGTTTTCCTTAACGTCGCCGTCGCGGAATCGTTGGACTATCTTTCGGAACGCCTGGAATCTTTCGTCGGAAAAGGCGAAGAATTTGACGCCGCGCTTCAAGATTTGCTTGGCGAGACGATCGCCAAACACAAACGAATCATATACAACGGCAACAATTACAGCGACGCTTGGGTTAAAGAAGCGGAGCGTCGCGGATTGCCGAATCTTAAAACGGCGTTGGAAGCGTTGCGAGCGTTCCTTCATCCGCGCAATATTCAACTCTTGGAAAAATACGGCGTTTTTTCCGTTTCGGAGATGGAGTCGAGATACGAAATTTCTGTTGAAGAGTACCTTCGCAAGATTCAAATCGAGGGCGAAGTCGCGCGCGATATGGCGTTGAATATGATTCTGCCCGTCGCTCTGGAGGAATATGGAACGCTACTCAAGGCGCTTAAAGACGCGCAAGACGTCGGCGTTCAAGCGGGCGTCGCAGGACTGAGAAAAACGCTGGAAGAAATTGGCGCCAACGTCGACGCGCTTCAGGAAAACGTCGTAAAATTACGCGCGGTTTCCGTCGTCGACGTCGATAATTGCCAGCGATACGTCGAGACGACGAAAGCGTTGCGCGCGGCGGTCGACGCGCTTGAAACGTTGGTCGACGACCGACGTTGGCCTTTGCCGAAGTATCGAGAGATGCTTTTCGTTTATTGACGTTCCGCACGAGTTCGACGGCGTTAAAGACGTCCTTATGTTTGACCTACGCGCCGTCCTGTCTCGTCGTTTTAGTTTGTCGACGTTCTTTGAATATTGAGTTCCAATCGGAACGTCGTTTTGTTTAATACTTTCCTTTTTTATTTTTGTCAAAATTTTACAAGCAAGACCTCTTCCCCCCTAGTGAAAATAGAAAAATTTTCTAACATTAGCGGATAGGGCGCGACTTGGGCGAAACGTTTGCGCTTTTGGACGAACGACGCCGATTATTGGTTCGTTTGATTTTGTCCCTTTGTTAATTTGCGTCCGACCTTTGGCGAATGAAAGACGTTTACAATGGCTGAATTGAATCGCGCGGAACATCCTTACGTCAACGATATTCTAGGATACTTGAATTTTTCGTCCGGAAGTTACGACGTTCAATTTTTCAAGGCTTGGAACAGTCTCTTTGAAACGCTTTCAAAGGAGGGCGTCCGAGAAGAAGAGTTATGGCTTGAAGCGTTGCGAGCGCTGGAGCGAGAACTTGACGACTTTTCGAAACAGGGCGGCGTCTTTGCGGATTCGCGACAGGCTAAGCGCGTCTTAGAATTGGCTCCGAAAATTCTGAAAGCGTATCGCGAATTTCATCGAGACGTTCTATTTGACGTCGTTAAAGATTCGTATCTGTTCAATTCGTTCTTTATGGCGCGCGTCGCTATGTCGATTACTTCTTGCGATTTGTCGGAGGAAGAAGACAATATTATCGTAGACGAGGTCGTGGACAGACTGAACGAGTTCCTAGGGTATCGACCCGTGCCCGTGTTGGAAGGAAATGAAAAGCACGAGCCAAACGAACACGAGTGGGTCGCGCCTTTGCCGCTCTACCTAGAAGGCGCGGGCGTCGCTTGGGGAATTTATCGCGATCTTATCGAGACCGCGTTGCAAATTTTGCGCGAGACGGACGCGGATATTCTGCGCGACGCCGGGTTCGATATAGAAAAATTGCGCGAATTAGCCGTCGATCCGCGCGCTTATGATTTCGACCATCCCGTCAATCGCCGTCTTAACTACTGCTTTGGCTCTTGGGACGACCGTTGTATTGATTCCGACGGGTATTTTCGTCGATTTGTGATTCATCGCGCCTCCGTCGACGCGATTATGGCGCGCGTTTGGGAAAATAAAGAGCCCGAATTGCGCGATCGTCTCATATACGAAGGCGCCGCAGTTTTAGCCGGCACGATGTTAATGGGCTCGGGCGTGAGCGGCGGACACGTTCAGGCGCACGATTCCGAGGTTACTCTTTCGACGTTGACTCCGATTATTGCAAATTATCGCGATCTATTTTACGAACGTCTTATCGAGAAGGCGCCCGAGTCGATGCGCGCGCAACTGAAGGAAGAGGCGAGTCGTCTGTTTGAGCCTTTCGCTTCAGTGCGTCATTCGCTCAATCGTTATTTGGCGAAAAAACGAGCCGATCAAGTCCAGCGTTTTTCTCTCGCGCGCACCTATGCGCGGATGGGATATTTTGATGCGTCGCAACGTCAAGCGAGCCTTATTGAGACGTCGGCGTCAAGACTGACGTCCCAGATCGATTGTCTTATTACGAGGGCGCGTTTGTCGCTTGACTTCGGAGATTTGACTAAGGCGACTTCGTGCTTGCCGGAAATAGAAAATCTTTTGCATCGCGGGATCGCTTGCGGAGCCTTTCCCGACCCGTGGTTTATTATCGGGTTCGATTCTCAATTTAGTCTATTTCCGTCGGCCGACGCCGGCGTCCATGATCATCGACTCGACGGTTTGATCGATTTGCTCAACGATATGTTCGACCTTTATAGCCTCTTATTAAAAGAGGCGGCCGCGCGAGGAGAATCGGACGTTCGTTTGGAACTTTCTGAACGTATGGGCGACTTGGCGGGTTGGTGGGATCAATTTGGCAGTACGGAAGTTTCGTCCGTCGACGGTTTTTCCGGACAGGAAGTCTGGGAATCCGCCACGAAAGTCGCCGCCGCGCTGGCCGCTTGGAGTCAAGCGGGTAAAGCGATCGGCGACGTCCGTTTTTGGCAAAGACACGTTAAACGATTCAATTCTCCAAAAGCGTTTGTCCTGTTGTGCGAGGCGCTTTTGGACAGAAACGATCTAATTTCTTCCTCCTCGCTTTTGATTTATTGGCTCAGTCGATCTGAAGACCTTCCTCTTATCGAGGGCGATTATTCCTTTAACGCCGTTATGTTCGATTGGCTCTCTCGCGCGTGGTCGAATAGAAGCGATTCCAAATTGAAGACGAAGCGACGTCGCGTTTCTTATGCGAATAGTTGCTTTGACAAAGAGGAATATTTGGAACGTTGGAATCTCACGAAAAAATTCATCGATCGAATCGAAGCCAACGCCGAAGAGAACTGGACGATTCCAGAACTCAATCTTTCCGAAGAAAAATTTGAGAAAAAAATTGAATTTAAAACGAACAATCCCGTAATTGCCGATTTAACGAGAAATTTGTTCAAGGCGGCAAAGTACGGAGGCAAGGCGCCAAACGGCGTTCCGAAGATTATCTTAAAAGGTTCTTTTCGCGACGCCGCGCGCGCCGTCGACGCGCAATCGTTGCCTTCGCCGGAAGAATTTAAACAGTTCTATAAGGACAACCGTAGACTATTTCCAAAGTATATTTCTTTTGAAGCCTTTGTGCAAATCGTCCTTGGCGAAGTGCGAATGGCGCCCGAGAAACGTTCGTTCTATCGACGTCAAATTTTTGGCGAAGACAAATTCGCTTCTTTTTCCGTCTCAAACAAAGCGTTTGAAAAGGATCAAGACGCTGATTCCAAGAAAAAGAACGCGCGTCTGACGGCGCTGGAAGAAAACGAACTGGAACAGAAAAAACTCTGGGAGGCTATTCTTAAAGAGCTGGGCGACAACGTCAAAACTGCGGAATTGTACGACGTGATCAATCACGTTTTGGAAGAGGCGAACGACGAAAAAGAGAAGGCGCCGAAAGTCGAGTACGACGACCAAGAAAGCGACGCGTTCGACGACGATTTCGAAGACGAGCCCGAAGACGATCCCGAAGACGATCCCGAAGACGACGAAAAGGACGATTATTTAGATCAAAACGGCGACGAAGACTACGAATCAGGCGAAGACTACGAATCAGACGAAGACTACGAAACAGACGGGGACTACGATAACGACGGGGACTACGATAACGACGGGGACTACGATAACGACGGGGACTATGGTAACGACGGGGACTACGATAACGACGGGGACTACGAAGACGAAGATACGATTACGGGCGGAGACCCTACCTATCGCGCCGCCTACGAGAATATGAGCTATCACGACAGCGCGGACGACGGCGTCGAAGACGACACGTTTGATTCGAAATCGTCTCGTTTTTCCGTCGGCGGGGAAGATATGGAATTTGCAAACGAAACGAACCGCGTTTCCGATCGGCTCTCCTTCGTCTTTTCGACCGCGAAATTGTGGAAATTTGCGGCGGGAAAATCGCCGTTGCTTTACGCTTCCGCCGAAGCGCTTGACGACGAAGTACTTTCCGACGCAAGGATGCGTCTTGAAGGATGGCTCGACCAAGCGCTGATTTTCGAACGAAATATGTACGAGTTGCTCGACAAAGCCTCGCGTTATCATATTCAAGAATCGACGGGTACGGTCGATTCCCTCGCGGAATACGATCAAGTTCGCGGCACGAAGGAAATTTTATTAGATCGCATTATTTGGACGATCGTCGAAGTGGAAGACGCGGTTTTATTCCTCAAAGCGACCTTGGGAATAGAACAAACGGAAAAATTTGAGAAGCCTTGGAAGTTGCAAGTTTTGAAGATTTTCGGCGCGTTTTTGCGACGCGACGCTAAAAAAGTTAAGACCTCGTGGTCGAAATTGCTTGCTCTTCTGGAGAAGGAGACGCTTTTGTATGTTCCGACTGCGCGCGGAGGCGACGTTAAGGCGATCGTCGATTGTCGTTGCTTGCAACAGGCCGTCTTGCGTTTGTTGAAATACGCGCCTCGTTTGGGACTCTTGTACGAAACGTTCCAGCTGGTCAGTTGCGTTCAAAAAATGGAACAGATTCGTCTTTCTTCACCCGGCTCTATTACCGAGTACGACCGTTTTGTCGAAGCGGCGATGCGTAGCGTTACGGAAACTTTGACGGAAGCCTCGAGGGGTTGGCGGTTGCACGCGGGGGGCGCCGAAGGTTTTTCGTCTAACGAAGAGGCGCTTGTGTTCTATTTGAGCGAAACGCTCGACGTCGTCTTGAAATTCTGGCTTTCTCACAGTCAGAATATTCGTATTTCTTCCGTCGAAGGAATTGCCGGTGAATTGCACTGGAATCTTCTGAAAAACTTTATTCAGGAGTACGGCGAAGACTTGTTTACGCAGGAATTTCTTGCGTTTAGAAATATTCGCGCGATTTTGCATCAGGGCGTCGATTCCTTCTTGTCGGCTCTTATCGAGATGAAAAAAGACGGAAAAGAATTGGAGAACGGAGACAAGTTAATTACCGCGATCGTTGAAGGAAGGACGTCTTACGAAGAAGCCGCCAATCTTTTGGACGCGACGCTCGAGTGCGTTGCGGAAAATTATACGGAATATATTGATTATAATAGCTCCACAACCCAGTCGGATCACGGCGAAAAGCTCTATATGCTCGTTGATTTTTTGAGAATTCTTGCTAATTACGAGCGAACCGTGTGGAACCTTAAGCCCGTCTATTGGGTTCACGACTCGTTGATTCGTTCCGATTGTTCGCACGCGGCGGAGTTATGGAAGGACAACGTCAAATCGAAAAGCGTCAGTTTAGCGGGAAAGAGTTTGAGTCGATACGAGTCGTTGACAAAGCGTTACGGCATTTGGCTTGAAAGCGTTTACGGACGTCTGAAGGAGCAGTTCGTTCGACCGCTTGACGTCGCGCAAATGTGCGGACTGGTCTTCGACGCTATTTCCGAGGTTAGGGAGAAGGGCGAGGACAATCCCGTCTTCAAGGAATTGGAAAGAGAGGTCGAAGTATTTGCCGCCGAACCAAGAGGCGTCGGTTTCGATTTGCCCGAATGGCTGAACGACTTGCAAGACGAAGTCGTGCTAGCGCGAGTCGACGCCAATGAAGAAAGACGCGAAAAGGAGCCAAAAGACGACCTCTTTGAGCCCGTCCAATTCTATCCGATTGAAAAAATGTCGAGAACAGAAGTCAAGCGTCAAATTGAAAAGACGGCGAACGAGTTGCGTTGAGGCGCGTTTGCGCGTCAAGCGCCGATTAACGGACGTGGCGTTTTGCGTTCGTATGCGCAAAATACGACGTTGCGGCAAATAGAAAGGTTGGCTGGAGTTGTCCGACTTCAAGGATTATACGACGAAGGATATGAATCGTCGTCTTGAGGAACAGTATACTGAAATAGCGCGTTTAGCGGGCGGACTTGCGCACGAAGTTAAGAATCCGCTCTCGACGATTCGCTTGAATTTAGGCTTGCTCGAAGAGGACGTCGAGGATTTGGAAGACTCGCCTCAACGACGGCGCGCGCTCAAAAAAATCGAGACGGTTAAGCGCGAAACGATCAGGCTTGAAGAACTGCTTAACGAATTTTTGAATTTTACGCGCGCGCATAATCTCGATCTGGTAGTTTCCGACGTCAATCGCGAACTAAAGGAAATCGTCGATTTCTTTCGACCGCAAGCGACCGTCGCCAAAGTGGAGGTTCTGGAGTATTACTCCAGCGAATTGTCGGCGGCGCGTCTTGACAAACGTTCCTTTGGACGCGCCGTGTTGAATCTCTTATTGAACGCTCTTCAATCGATTCAAAGCAAGGAAGGCGAGAAGGGCGGGGAGATTCTTATTCGAACTAGACCGTGCGGGGCGGAAGTCGCGATCGATTTTATCGACTCCGGGTGCGGAATGAGCGACGAAACCCTTCAAAAATTATTCGATCCGTTCTTTTCTACGAAAGTCGGCGGAACGGGGCTGGGCTTGCCGACCGTTCGCAAGGTTGTCGAAGGACATAACGGGCGAATCGCCATTCAAAGCGAATTGGGAAGGGGAACGCAATTCACGCTGACTTTTCCCGCTATTCCGCGTATTCAGTCTTCCGTCGGTTTGTGACCGTTCGTCGACTATTTTCACACGTTCGTTTCGCGCTATTGCGTTTAGCGCCGAAGGAGTTTCTTCCTTCTGCAACTCGCGCTTTTTTCATATGATCACAGTGTGAGCGTTCGTTTAGACGTTCGCTTTTTTAAATCGTTTAGGTTCCAATTATTTAAGGCGTAACAGATGTTAAAAAAACACAGTTTTAACGGGGGGGGGGATCGTAACGGATTTACCCTTGTCGAATTGTTGGTGGTAATCGCGATTATCGGTATTTTGATCGGATTGCTCCTTCCTGCGGTTCAAGCCGCGCGCGAGGCCGCGCGTCGTATGCAATGCACGAACAACTTGAAGCAGTTGATGCTTGCCGTGCAAATGTATCACGATTCGAATAATTCGTTCCAACCTTCTCGAGGCGGCGGCGGAAAGAACGGAAACAGCTACGGTTGGCTGGGGCACCATTTCTGGATTCTGCCCTATTGCGAAGGAACCGGAATTTACAACGAAGCGATGGCGAATAATTGTCCCGACCCGCAACAAAACGGCTACGGCAATTTCACCAAGGCGCCGACTTTCTTCCTTTGTCCGTCGGACGGAAAATCTAAGCAAGGTTGCTCTTGGCAGTCGAATTCGGCGCAAACGAATTACTGCGGAAGCTGGGGCGATTCCATTTGCCAAACGGACGAATCTGCGATGACGTCTCGCGGATTCTTTCCCGGAGGACTCTATACTCGCGTGGATTTGAACGACGCGCGCCACGTTGTCACGAGAACGATTAGTTCGATTACCGACGGAACTTCCAACACAGTCGCTTATTCCGAGTTATGCACGGCGAACGCCCAAGGAACGAACAACGTTAGAGGCGGCATTGTTAATTTGGCGGACGCCGAAGTCGTTATTCCTCGTAACCTTTTGAACGCCGTGAGTTCGACTGATCGCAATCTTTTGACGGGTACGATGTGTACGTTCCAGCGCGGTCAATGCTACGCGGAAGGCAGCGTTTCTATCACGGGGTTCCAGACGATTTGCCCGCCGAACGCTCCGAGCGCTCGTAATTACGCTTCAGGACAAGGGCAAGCCGGTTGGGGATACGGTATTTGTTCCGCGCAAAGTTACCACAGCGGCGGCGTCAACGCCGCTATGGTCGACGGTAGCGTTCGTTTCGTTTCCGAAACGATCGATTGCGGGGATATGGACGCGAACGTCAACGGGTCAAACTATGCCACGATGAGCGCTTCGCATGGTAAAGAATTTTCCGGCAAGAGCCCCTTCGGCGTGTGGGGCGCTATGGGCTCGATCGAAGGCGGCGAAACGGTTTCCAACTAATTCTCGCTCGAAAGGATCGTTATGAAGAAACAATTCGTTTTGTTTGTCGTTGCGGCGACGTGTTTGTCGTTAGCGTGCGGTTGTAGCGGCAAGCCCTCGGGGTTTCCGAGCGTTAAGCCTTGTACGATCGTCGTTACGAACGGTTCCGAGCCGATCGCCGACGTCGACGTCGCTCTGATTCCCGCGCAACCCCTTTCGGGTACGATCGTCGGGGGGAAAACCGACGCGCAAGGCGTCTGCGTCGTTAGAACGACTTTTGCCAATTTTGCCGCGAACGGTTCGCCCCAAGGCGAGTTTACCGTCACGCTGAGAAAGGATCCGACCCCGGAAACGCCCGCGTTGACGGTCGAACAGATGGGCGAGATGTCCCGAGGCGATATCGACAAATACAATAAGGAACGAAACGCGGAAATTGCGCGTATGCCGAAGATTATTCCGCCGCCCTTGACGAGTATGCAGACTTCGCCCGTCAAAGTGAACGTTCCGAGCGACGCTGAAAAGAAGATCGACGTTTCGCAATTCTAGTCGGCGTTGATCGATGAAAATAGTCGCGTCCTTGCGCGACTAATTAAAAGAAGCCGCGTTTAACGACGCGGCTTTTTTCTTACCCTTTGTTCTTATACGACGTTTTTTGAAAGTCAAATTGTCGCAAAGTTCAATCCGAATCGGATTCTCGCGAACAATCGCAAATAAACGCGTCGTCAAACGCCGCTAATCCGCGCGACGTTCGACCAATTCCAAATACCGTTCCAACAAAAACGCGCCGCGTTCCTCGTCCGAATCGAATTTTTCTTTCCGATAGGCGCGTTCGACCGCCGAATCGAGCGCGCGATGCGCCTGCAAAAGTTGCGGCGGCATAGCGTTCGGATCGTACAAATCGGCGTAAGTCGCTTCGGGAAAAAGAGCGCGAGCGTGTAAGACGTCTTGGGCGGGCTTCTCGATTTTCGCCCGTTGATCCGACGTCGGATTCGGCCAAGGGAACGTGTTGTAAACAAGTTCTTTCGAATAACGGTAACGCGTTTCCAACCGTCCGCAAAATCGCGCGTTCCAAGCGTTGTGCATCGCGCTCGTTAAAACGCCGAACAAATAAAGCGTCGCGTTCGGAACGACAAAGACGGCGTTGCTTGAAACGAATTCCTTCTTTATAAATCCGATGGGGATATATTCCCGACGTTCGCTAGAAACGATAGGAATCAACAAATAATCAGTAGTCGGCTGATGATTTTCGTCAAATAAAGTCGGCGTGCGCGCCTTTTTCCTTGTCGCCGCTTTGGCGCTTTGGGCTCGAAATTCGCGGACGGCTTCAACTCGTTTCAAAACCGTCGGCATTTTTCGCAACTCGTTTGGCGCGCAGTCGACAAGCCAAAGAACCCAGCGTTTCTTCCCGTTGATAAACTCGTCGGCGCCGATAAACGGACGCAAATATTTTTCCGTCGACGGTTCTTTTAGGAGAAAATCCTCTTTTTCCGCGTCTAGTACGATAAAATTTCCGCCGTCGGTCGGCTTGCTTCCCCAAGAGATTGGCGGAACGTCGCAAAGCGCCTCCTTTCGACCGCTTACGATTACGTCGGCGCCGTCGACTAGATACGCGTTAATATTTTTGGCGCGCGTTTCTTTGGATTCGCCCGCGCGGTCGTAAACAAACAGGCGTTTGATCGGGGCGTGGAAAAACGCGAATCCAATAATGACGCAACATACGCCCGCGTTTTTCGCCGCCTCGTTGCTCCACTTGAAAGATTGATGCGCGAAATTGATTTTAACGCCGTATTTCTCGAAGAGCAAAGACCAAAGCGGCGCGACGGACTCCCCTTGGCAAATCGAATTTGTCGCGACGAACGCGCAAGAAATCGTCGTTCCTTGGAT
>JAZRWW010000317.1:0-1908 GCA_045599865.1 Thermoguttaceae bacterium | reverse complement strand
GGCAAGACGTGGACGACGCGCGCAGGAAATTCGCACATTATGTTCAGTCGAACGCCGAACTCGTCGTCGCCCGACGAATTTTTGAATTTGGCGACGTTCTGCGGCGCGGGGGATTCGGCGCCCGAACAAGGAATGCCTTGCGTTCCCGATCCGTATGGAACGGCCGGTTGTAGCGCATCGGCAAGAAGCCATCACGCGGGAGGATGCAACGTCCTGATGGGCGACGGTTCCGTTACGTTTATGTCGGACACGACCGACGCCAACGCGTACTGGAACCTCGGCGCGATGCGCGACGGCGACTCTCACTAATCGACGACGGAAAGGAATTTTGAAAAAGTGATGAAATCAACTAGTTGGACGGCGCTCGTCGTCCTTTGCGTTTTCGCGTCGTCCCTAGCGGTCGGTTGCGGCAAGGCGAAAGTCGTTCGTTGTCCCGTTAGCGGAACCGTTACCGTCGGCGGCGAGCCGGTCGAAGTCGGTTCGATCGAATTTATGCCTGACGCCGATTCTTCTGGTCCCGTTTGCGGAGGAACGATTACGAACGGCGCGTATTCGATCGATAAGAAAGGCGGACCGACCCCCGGAAACTATAAAGTCCGTATCGTCGGAAGCAAAAGCACGGGCAATAAAGTCGAAGTACCCGGCGCGCCCGGTCCGATCGACGAATTGATTCCCGTGATCGCGAAAAAATACGCCGTGCCCGGTGGAACGGAAATTCCAACGGCGACGATTAAATCTGGGAAAAACGTCGTCGACTTCGCGCTTGATCCAGAGGAAGAATAACAAACGCGTATGTATTCCGCAGAAAGTTGTGCAAATTTCTCGCGTTGCGTTCAGAATAAACGTCGCGTCAGATCGCCGCGTAAGCGGCGTGCGATGAGTCGCTCGTCTTTAGACGTGCGGACGGAGCTTCGCTTGACGTTGCGTCGAACGTTTTTTTTACAGACTTTTACAATCGACGCGTCGTCTGAAAATTTGCACGTTTTTCGAGCCCTTTACAGACTCTAATTCTTCCGATTTGTACGGTTCTCCGTAAACGGACGTTTTTGAGGGCGTCGGATAAATTCGTTTTTACTACTAACGCGTTTTCGGCGGCGCCCTCCGCTTGTCTAAAGGCAAGCGGGTTATCGCGCGCCTTACGGCGCGATTCAAACGCAACATTGTTCAAAATATTGCGTGAATGGTTACGTGAACGCTTACGTCAATTTATCGGCGCCATTCCTCGAATGTTTCTTTGAAAACTATCGAGCGAGTCCGACGTGCAGGCGACGTTAAAAATCGATTCCAGAACGTTGGAGTCGGAAATCGACAAAATATCGTTTATCGTCGTTTGAGACGTTTGAGGGAAACGAAGGACGATGCAATTTTTTAACATAGCGCGAAGACGTTTTTGATCTCCCCTTTGTTCGCCCCTTTGTTCGCCCCTTTGTTCACCCTCGTCCAGACCGCTTGCTCTTCCAAGGTCGTAGAAACTTTTTATCTCGCGCGTCATATCGGCGCCTCCTAATTCTTCTAATTGTAAGCGTTCACGGGCGAATTCTTGAATAGCCGCCGAGTGAAATTCGTCGGTTACTTGGATCAAGACGACGCGTAGGGATCGTTTTTCGCACAAGCGAAAAACGCGCGAAAGCCGCCTGTATTGCAGGCGGATGGGGTCGACCTCGAGACGTTTTTGTTACGATGAACAACGACCTTTGCGCTTGAATCGAACGTTTGTACTTGAAAACCTTGGAGCGCTTAACTTGTTTTGTCGAGAGTCTAGTAAAGTTCCGCCCTCCCGCCTGCAATGCAGACGGCTTTCGCGCGTCGGCTTACGCCGTCGGTTCTTGCGCGGCGTTGATTCCAAACCAGACGCTCGTGAAAAATTGTAAGCGTTCACAGAAAAGCGTCGAGGACGAATCGGCGCGT
>JAZRWW010000316.1:0-3527 GCA_045599865.1 Thermoguttaceae bacterium | reverse complement strand
GACGCGCCTTGAAAAAACAACGCGTCCGTTCTCGATCGATCCCTTTAACGCCCGCGTTAGAAAGAATCGTCGAGAACGCGGAAAAGTTCCCGGATCGGAAACTGACCGCAAAAGAGAAAATCGAACTAATCCAGTGGCTTAAAGCCGATTTAGCGGACGCCGCCAAAAACGCCGGTTTATGAGACGAAACCTCCGACGGAGAACGACGAAAACAAACATAAAAGTCGCGCGCGACGCGGAAAAATCCCGCGCCGCGACCGTTCGTTCAATGAAGAACGACCCCGTAAATTTGACTAACGCCCCCGTAAAGCGCGTCGTAACGAGCGCGCGTTCTATCGAGTTCTCTTTCGAGCTTCTCTCGATCAAACGTCTCCGTCACGCCGCCGGAGGTAATATTCGAAAGCGTCGTCTCGTCGCATAACGCGTTTTCAAGAATCTCGATTCGACGTTCCAGATATTCTTTTTCTTTACGTTGCGATTCCGTCATCGTTTGACTCCGAGCGCTTGCATCACGGAGTCTTGATAGGAAGCGCGACTAGAAGCCGGTCGACCGCTCGGCGACGACTTCGACCCGACGGGCGGAGCGGATCGCGAAAGGCGTTGAATCAGACCGTCGAGAATCGCCAGCTTCTTATCCGCTTCCGAAAGGAACCGCGAAAGACGAGCCGACGTCTCTTTTTCTTCCTTGTCCTCTTCGGACGCCGCCGCGTCCGATTCCAATTCCTCTTGCTTTTCGTCTTCCGCGCCTTCGGCGCCTTCGGCGCTTGCGAGACGTTTCAACTCTTGGTAGTCTTCCATCCGCGCGTCGTCTATCGACAGACCCCGCTGAAAGAATCCGACGCCCTTTTCAAGCCCGAACTCGTCGATAAATTCCTGAAGTTCCTTGTCGCGGACTTCAAGCGCCCCGTCTTGAACGCCCGTTTCGTCGCCGAGTTTTTCCGTCGACTCTTCGTCGATCGGAACCGGGTTTTCGACCTTTTCTATTTCTTCGCTCATAAATTTAACTCCCGATTGAGAAAGTTTGACAATTCCAGACTGAACCAGCGGGCTAACCGAAGTGCCCGCGTCCGTCGGATAAGGACAGACCGATATTCCAAGAACCGCGACGTCGCGGAATATCGAAATCGGACCGTCGTAAATCCGACCGTTCGCGACTCCTTGCGCCCCTTCGGCTATTTCTTCCAACGTCGACCCGTCAAGCGAAAGCGTCGGAGAAATCCCAAAAGGAACGACCCCGGAGACTTCCCCGATTTGCGACGCGCGATCGCCCTCGACCGCCGAGCAAAAAGAGCCTCTTGCGACGAGCGCCCCGTTCTCGACCGCCAAGGAAGCCGCCCCGATCACGTCGTTGGAATCGTGGTTGTAATCGACGACGCAAGGATTCTTGACAAAAACGAGCCGTTCCAAATCGAGGACGAAACGAACGAACGCTTCCCCCCCGCTGGAAGTCGGCATCATATGCGACGACGGTTCCGACGTGAAAGCCGTCGCCTCAAAAGGATATGTTTTCATTAGCCCCCCTTTCCAAGGTTTTGACGCGTAATTCTTATTATATGCCAAAAAGAAAGAAAAAAATACGTTAGTCTTTTTGAAACGAACGCCTTTACAAGTCTTCTTATTTCTCCTATCATCCCGTCCCTCGATAAGAAGCCGCAAACAACGAGGGCGCGTTTCTAAAAAGACTGATTCTATTAAAATTCTCTTTTTCCTCTATAATCCAAAATAACTTCTTTTAGCCGCAAGGCGCAACCTAACAACCAAGATTGTAATTATGTTAAACGTCTATTATTTCACAACGTCGGGCTGGGGCGGAACGGGCGACTTAACCGCGCCAGTTCAAGAGAACACGCTATGGGGACAAGCGGTCGTAAGGCGCGGGCTAACCTTCGACCATTGTTACAACGCTTGCCAACCGACCGAAGACGACCCCGTTGTTATAACCCCCGACCCCGACGCCGCCGCCTTCCGCGACGCCAACGGGTTCCGGCTCCATACCGTTACGGTTCCGCTCGGCGCGAACTTTACGGCAACCAAACGGATAACGCTAGCCGGAGGCGCCTATCGGTTAAGATTTGACGGCGGCGGCGCTTTTAAATTCCTTTGCTCGTCTGTGAATCGACAAGAAGAGTTTTATGATTGCGAATTTGCGAATACCGCGTTTACATCCAACTATTATGCGACGTGGAATTTTTATCGTTGCGCGTTTGTAAATATATCTTCGTTTTGGACGGATCCAATGAGCGGCGAAGCGTATGATTGCATAGCGTATGGGTCGAGCGCACCAATAAGCGCCGGAAACGTGTATTGGTATCGTTCGACGGTCGACCATAAACGACGCGTCGGCGCGGACTCAATATCTACCGCGTCAATGACGGACGAAGATTTGGCGGCTAATTTCGTCGACGCGGCGAACGGGGATTTCCGCTTGCTATCGTCGTCCCCATACGCGACTGGCAACGCCCTAACGAGCGCGGACGGCGACGTCTACGATTTAGCGGGCAATAAGCGCAAGGTCGGCGGAGCCAAGGGCGCGTTCGAGGTTTTGGACGACGTTACGGCAGTTTTTAACAAAGAGTCGTTAAACAACCTCTATTATTATAAAATCGTCAACGAACAGGACGCGCCGCAAATTAAGTCGTATTTTTGCGGATGGAGACAGGCTTCGGGTGGCGCTTCAATGACGTATTTAGAGATCGATATAGAGGAGCCGTTAAATCGAGTGGCAATGACTATAGGATCGCATAAAACGTATCATACAAGGTCGTCTGTCTCATATAGCGGGGCGGGGAACAGATACGGCGCCGTTTTGTTGCAATACGTCGACGATAACGGCGATCCGATCAACGACGCCGCGTCGCGCGTATTGGTAAGCGCGACGCAAATTGACGCGTCCTATAAACCGATCGCGCAACTAAACAAGAAAAACAACTGGTTGCAACCGACCGACGCGACGAGCCTTCCGAATAATATGGATAACAACAGCGTCTGTTATATCGACGCTAACGCCGCGTTTGCCGACACGGCGTCGACGGTCGGCAAGATTTACGTCCCCGGCTGGAGGCACGTTAAATTAGGGGACGTAACGACGTCGGACTCGCTCGAGCTTGGTCTTGGCGCGACGGTCGAATCGAGCGGAAAATTGACGTTGAAAAACGAGACGTGGAACAGCGCGGAGCTTATGCGCCGGGTTCAACTTCGCGCCCCCGCGATTTTGACTTTGAAAGATTGCCAAACTTCCGACTGAACGTCGCGAAAGAACCGCCGCGCAAGCGGCGCGCGAAAGCCGCCCGCATTGCGGGCGGATGGGTTAAATCAGAGTAGCCTTGGTTGTTCAACGCGGGCTCTAATCATTGAAAGCCGGATGGGTTAAATCAGAGTAGCCTTGGTTGTTCAACGCGGGCTCTAATCATTGAAAGCCGGATGGGTTAAATCAGAGCGGTCTTGGTTTTTCAACGCGGGCTCTAATCATTGAAAGTCGGATGGGTTAAATCAGAGCGGTCTTGGTTTTTCAACGCGGGCTCTAATCA
>JAZRWW010000315.1:0-1161 GCA_045599865.1 Thermoguttaceae bacterium | reverse complement strand
GCGGGCGTTAAAGGGATCGATCGAGAACGGACGCGTTGTTTTTTCAAGGCGCGTCTTTTTTTTGGTCGTTCTATTGTCAAGGTCATTTCAAAAACTCCTATTTCAACCCGGCGTTTTTTGCGGCGTCGGCTAAGTCGGCTTTTAACCATAGAATCAATTCGATCATTTCTTCTTTGGTCAGTTTGCGATTCGGGAACTTATCGGCGTTTTCAACGATTTGTTTTAACGTCGGCGTCAACGGAAGCGACTTTGTCGCGTGTTTTCGAACGCTTAAAGCGCGTTTTTTTTTCGGTCGTTCTATTGTCAAGGTCATAACAAACCCCCTATATTATCCAAGGAACGCGTAAGGAATCCTTATTTTTGTCCGGCGTTATTTTACGCGCGAAACAAAGACGTCGCGTATCCAAGACGCAATCTCCGGGCACGTTATCGCGACAAAACAACCTAGCGCGAAGGTCGCCGTTTGCGGAACGCTCCGCGCGGTCGCGACAAACGCGACGATTAAGCACAGGACGGCGGCGACGCATCTGACGGCGAGAGTTCGTCTTCGCGACTCGTCGCGCGTTTTCTTTTCTTCGACGGCGCGCCTTGCGTCGCAAGAACAGCGCAAGACGGTTAAAACGACCCTCACGACGGAGGCTCGCGCGTCTTGCGTCAGCGCGCTCGCGTTTAGCAGTTCCATAACTTCGGCAAACGCCTTTTCTCTATCGTCGTCGCTTCGCAACGAATCGTTTAAAGAGGACGCGTACCATTCGACGATAAACAGGGCTTCTAGCGCGTCGTCGTTATTCTCTTTCATATTCGTCCCCGATAGGCAAGCCGGCTTTTTTTGCCGCTTCTAGAAGCGCGCGTTCGTGGCGTTCCATAATAGCGATCATTTCCGCGTTGGAAAAACGCTCGGGGTCGTTCGTTTGGCAGTCTTTAATTGAACGAAGAGGCAAGAAACGACGCCGCGCGCGCCTTTCTTCTTTCGTTGGTATTTCTAGCGTCAAAGTCATTTTGCATCCTTCCTTGCGCCCGTTATATAAGACCTCCGCGCCGCGCCGCTTCAATTAACGCGTCGCGTTCGCGCGTCAAAAATTCCGCTTCTTCGCGCGCCTTTTTCTCTTCGGCTTTTAGACGCGCGTAATCCTCGCCTAACAACGTCGTTCTAAGTCGCGC
>JAZRWW010000314.1:0-3159 GCA_045599865.1 Thermoguttaceae bacterium | reverse complement strand
TTCGACGTTTTCAAAGTCTTCCGGCGCGGGCACGACGCCCGTAACGGGAACGCTTTGCGCGGGGTTCGTTCCCCAAGTGACGGTCGGCTGAATATCTGCGGCGTCAAATCGCACTTCGCGATCAAAGACGGCGCCTTCGTCGGAAGGCAGTTTTTTCCACTCTTCGACGGCTTTTTCGAATTCTTCGCCCTTGAGCATATTGTTTCGTCCGCGCAAATATTCGAACGTGGTTTCGTCCGGGGCGATCATGCCGACGCGCGCGCCCATTTCGATCGCCATATTGCAGACGGTCATACGACCTTCCATAGACAGCGAACGGATCGCCTCGCCCGCAAATTCGACGGCGTATCCGGCGCCTCCGGCGGTCGTCAATTTATTGATAACGTATAAAATCAAGTCTTTAGCGACGACGCCTTTGCCCAATTTGCCGTCGATCGTAACGCGCATCGACTTCATTTTCTTTTGACGCAACGTCTGAGTCGCCAGCACGTGTTCGACTTCGCTCGTGCCCGTGCCCATTGCGACGACACCAAAAGCGCCGTGCGTCGCCGTGTGACTGTCGCCGCAAGTCAGCGTGGAACCGGGCTTGACGCGTCCCTGTTCCGGCGCGACGACGTGAATTACGCCCTGTTCGACGTCGTTAAGGTCGTAAAGACGTATTCCGAATTCTTTACAGTTGGCGCGAAGCGTTTCAACTTGCTTGCGCGCGATCGGATCGGCGATCGGCTTGTCGCGATCGGTCGTCGGGACGTCGTGATCCTGAACCGCCATCACGCGATCAGGCCAACGAACGGTACGACCGGCTAAACGCAGCCCTTCAAACGCTTGCGGACTCGTCACTTCGTGGCAAAGCAACTGGTCGACGTAGAGAATCGCGGATTCGTCGCCCGGCTCTTGATAGACCAGGTGATTTTCCCAAATTTTATCGTACATCGTTTTAGGCGCTTGCGCGACCTTTGGCGATTCTTGGGTTTCCATTTTTACCTCAAACTCGGTTCAAATCTCGTTACAACCTTTAACACGCTCGACTATTTGCGCGTTCAAACGCGTCAAACGAAACGTCGCGTAAAATTCTACCGTAACTCGCGCTTTCGTCAATAATTCTTGACTTTTTTCAGAAATTTTACGTGGAAGCCGCGCTCAACGCGGTTCATAATTCCGCGTCAACCGCCGCGTTATATGCGGCGGCTTACCGTTCCGCTTGTCACTCGCTCAATTCAAAGAAGATCGGGCGCGGCGAAATTTTGCGCTCGCCGTCCTTCAATTCGTTTCCGTAGATTCCGAAGGCGCGCGCGCCGGGCAGGTCGAACGGCTCTTCTCCTTCGACTTTCCAGATCGCGAGAACCGTCTTTTCGTTCGGACGGCGAATTTCGTAGGCGCAACGTCCCTCCGTCGCGTATTTTGACGCTTCGACGACCGTCGCTCCTTCTAACAGTCTCGTCAGCGTCGTCAAAGAAACGAAGGACGCTTTCGGCGACGCTCCGTAAACGCGATTGTGAACGACCCCGAAATTATTCTCGTTGTAATGCAAGTCCGTTCCGTCGTCTTCAAGGTCGTACCAGTAATAAGTCTCGATTTCCGGGACGCTCTTATAAATAATCGCCGAACGCGCCATCATCGACGCGGAATAGTCTTCAAGCGCTAGGGAAGAGGAGTCGACGTCGGGCGAGCTTGTCAGACCGCGATAGGTCGGCCAGCCCTGTTCGGTCAGCCATAGTTTCGGATTCTCGCAACCGTTGGCGCGCATAACGTCGACGATCTTTTGCAAATCCGCCTTGCAATTCGCGCGTTCGGGACCCGTCGGGTAAACGTAAGGGTGAACCGAATAGGCGTCGCAATATTTCATCACGCCGAGCTTCATTTCCGCTTCGATCGCGGCGAAATGATACGCGTGATGGTCTCCGCCTCCTCCGACGATATACGCGTCCGGGTTCGCTTTGCGAATTTCCTTCGAGGCGGCGGCGATCAATTTGACGTAATTTTCCGGCGAATTATGCTTTTTCGCCATAAAGCCGCTCATACCGCAGCCGCCGGTCCATTCGTTCCAAATCTCAAAATAACGACAACGTCCCTTCAAGTGCGCCGCCATTTTGCCGCAATAACGCGCGAATCCGGCGACGGACTCGTCGTCGTAGGGGAAATCGCCCCCGTTGTACAACGCGTTCGAATAGTCGAGAATGACAAGCGGCTTGAGTCCAAGTTCGTGAACGCGATCATAGAAGGCGTCGACGTCGGCGTTAAAGACGAATTTTCCTTTTTCCGGCTCGGTATAGCCCCAATGGAATTCGTCGCGAATAAGTCCGACGCCAGCGCGAGGAACGCGTTCGATCGCCAACGCGTTTCGATGCGTCGAAAGACCGAACCAGCCGTTTAATTTGTCGACTTTCGGAAGCGCGGCAAAGGAGAATTTCAGGGGCGCGCCGTATGTTTCGCGCCCCTCGGCGTCTTTAATCGACGGGAGAATTTGAATCGCTTCGAATCCTGCGGAGGTCGAAAGCGCGACCGTTTCGTTCCAATCTTTTAAGGCGACGCGTTCCATTGGGAGCGTTTCGCCGTCGACTTGACGAACGACGTCAAGTTCGATCGACGCATCTTTAAATTTTTCCGTCGGTCGAACCGCGATTTTTACGGAACGCGTCGCGGCGGAATCGGCGTCGAAATAGAAGGGCGCTAGATTGGCGCGATCGTTCGGCGCGGGCGCGTCGAGAAGCGCGGCGTCGACGATGCGTTCGACGGGATTCTTCTTGAAAAAGCGAATTTCTTTGACGACGGCTCGACCTTTGGCGCGCCAATGTTGTTCCGCGCGGTCGATAATGAGTTCGTCAAAAGAGCAGGGGAACTGCAAAACGCCGTCGTCGTCGCCGCCCCAATGGGGATTGGACGCTTTAATTTGTCCGAAGCGCCATTCGCCGACGACCGTTCGCAAGCCGACTTGGTGCGTTTCCCCGGACGCGTCCCGAAAACGAACGTTAAACGGACAATGGGACGGATCGCCGGAATCGGCTTCGACGGTAGCGCGCACGCCGATATATTGACCTTCTCGCTCGGGCGCGATCTCCATTTTTCCGAAAGCGCCAAGATATTCGATTTCTTCAGAATTGGTGAATTCGAAGTCGGCGGCGTAAAGCGCGTCGGGAACGTCGACAAGGACGCCTTTGC